>NZ_CP130832.1:3057142-3362857 GCF_030549615.1 Stenotrophomonas sp. 610A2 | reverse complement strand
CGGCAGCTTCACCATTTCCAGCCGCGGCTACGTCGATGTGGACGGCAACGTCGCGGCCAGGAAGGTGGATGTGGTGGTCTCCGGCGGGCAAGTGGCTTCCTTGCGCGAGGCCGGCAGCCGCAAGGCGCTGAAGGCTGCGCGATTGGATCCGGCACGTATTGCCACACTCTACGGGCAGAAGCAGGAAGAGCGCCGGCTGGTACGGGTGCGCGAAGTGCCCGAACTACTGGTCACCGGCCTACAGGCGGTCGAAGACAAGGACTTTGCCCGTCATCACGGCATCGACCTGAGCGGTATCGCGCGCGCGGTGTGGGTGACCATCCGTACCGGCGGTGAGACCAAACAGGGCGCCAGTACCTTGACCCAGCAGCTGGCCCGCAGTGGCCTGCTCGGCATCGGCAAGGAACAGACCATCACCCGCAAGTTCAACGAGGTGCTGTACGCGCTGATCATGGAGGCGCGCTACGATAAGGCCACCATCCTCGAGGCCTACCTCAACCAGGTCTACCTGGGCCAGCGCGGCAAGCAGGCCATCCACGGGGTGTCGGCCGGTGCCGAATTCTGGTTTGGTCGCGATCTCAATTCGCTGAGCAGCGAGCAGATCGCGTTGCTGATCGGCCTGGTCAAAGGCCCCTCGTTCTACGACCCGCGCCGCAACCCCGAGAACGCGCTGGACCGCCGCAACTTCGTGCTGGGCAAGCTACGCGAGAACAACCTGATCGACGACGCCGAGTATCAGCGTGCGATCAAGGCACCGTTGGGCGTGTCCAAGAACGCTGGTATCGCCGCGGCCAATCGTTTCCCGGCCTATGTTGACCTGGTGCGTCGCCAGCTGGGCAACGATTACCCGGAAAACGTGCTGCAGGGCGCCGGTCTGAATGTCTTCACCGGCATGTCGCCGTCTGCCCAGGCCTATGCCGAGGGCGCGGTGGCGCACACCATCAAGGCGTTGGAGAACAAGCGTCGTCCAGAGCTGCAGACCGGCCTGGTGGTGACCGACGTGCACAACGGCGACGTGCTGGCGGTGGTCGGCAGCCGGGATGTGTCCGAACCCGGCTTCAACCGCGCCATCGAGGCGCAACGGCCGGTCGGTTCGCTGCTCAAGCCCTTCGTCTATCTGCTGGCGCTGGCCCAGCCGGATCGGTTTTCGCTGTCCAGTTGGGTCGATGACTCACCGGTCACCGTCAAGCTCAGCCGCGGCCGCAACTGGACGCCGGGCAACGCCGACAACCGCAGCCATGGCACGGTGCGCTTGATCGATGCCTTGGCCCGCTCCTACAACCAGGCCACGGTGCGCGTTGGCATGCAGGTCGGGCCGGAGCGGCTGACCCAGTTGATCAATGTGCTGGCTGGACTCAAGGCCGAATCCAATCCGTCGGTGATCCTCGGTTCCACCGACCAGAGTCCGTACGGTATGGCCCAGCTGTATCAGTTCCTCGCTTCCGGTGGCGAGATCCAGCCGCTGCATGCGGTGCGTGGCGTGGTCGATGCGCAGGGCAAGTTGCTCAAACGCTATGACAAGAGCCCGGCACCGGCACAGGAGGGCGACTCGATTGCAGCGAACCTGATCAGCGTCGGCCTGCAACAGGTGGTCTCCAGTGGTACCGCCTCGGGCTTGAACGCCGATGGTCTGTCGCGGCTGCAGGCCGCTGGCAAGACCGGTACCTCCAACGACGGCCGTGACAGCTGGTATGCCGGTTATACCGGTGACCATCTGGCGGTGATCTGGATGGGCAACGACCAGAACGAGCAGACCGGTCTGTTTGGTGCTTCCGGCGCGATGCGGGTGTGGTCGGGCATCTTCCTCAACCTGCCGAGCAAGGCCTTGCATGTGAACAACAAGGGCCTGGATTGGCAGTACGTGGAAGCGGCCGGCAGCAATGCCACCGACGAATCCTGCCCGGGCGCGCGTCGCTTCCCGTTCGTGGTGGGTTACGCGCCGCAGTACGTGCCCTGTGCCTTGCCGGCGGAAGTGCCGCTGGAAGAAGGTGCCGAGGGCGCACAGGAGCAGTCCGGTGGTGGTTGGCGTGGCTGGCTGGGCTTGGACCGCAAGGAACCTGAACCGGCTGCGGCCCCCGCTGCACAGACGCCTGCGCGATAATCCCGAGCATGAATACCAAGTCTTTGATCCGTTACACGCTGCTTGCCGCCGCAGCTTCCCTGTCACTTGCAGGCTGCGTCAGCGCACCACCGGCGGCGAAGCCGGCGGTGGTCGACAACACCACCCCGGCCCAACGTTTGGCCGCGGTGGATGCCATCGCCGGTGTCGACGACACCGAACTGACGGTACAGCCGCTGCGTGATGCGCAGGTCGACGATCTGCGCCAGACCGCAATCGCCAAGCGCAAGGCCGGCGATCTGGCCGGCGCGGCGGAAGCCCTGAACGAAGCACTGCTGCAGGTAAGTGATGACCCGGGCATCCTGCAGGAGCGCGCCGATATCGCCTTGCTGCAGGCCGACTGGCTGCGCGCCGAAACCCTGTCCAAGAAGGCCTTGGACCTGGGTTCGCGCACCGGCCCGCTGTGCCGTCGCCACTGGGCCACCATCGAACAATCGCGTCTGGCCCGTGCTGAAAAAGAGAATGCCGTCTCCGCGCATGCGCAGATCGAAGGCTGCACCGTGCCGGGGATCAAGCGCTTTTGAGCGCGCCGGGAACCGGCAGTCGGGAATAGGGAATGGAAGCGCCTGATCACCGGGCGATGTGGTACTTCGTCATTGCGATGGCGCGATCAGCGTTGCAATCGCGGTTTACCTCCATTGCCGGTTCTCGACGCACCCCTCCCAATGCTTGAGCCATGTCCTCCCTAGTCACCGCCAGCTGCGAAGCACTCAGTGAAGGCGGCGCGCTTGCGCGTCAGCTCGATGCCTTCGTGCCTAGGCCTGCCCAGCTGCGCCTGACCGGAGCCATCGCCGAGACCTTCCAACAGCGCGACGTGCTGCTGGCCGAAGCCGGTACCGGTACCGGCAAGACCTACGCCTATCTGGTGCCGGCCTTGCTGTCCGGTTTGAAGACCATTGTCTCCACCGGCACCCGCGCGCTGCAGGACCAGCTCTATCACCGCGATCTTCCGCGCGTGCGCGCCGCACTGGGCGTTGGCCATCGCGCCGCCTTGTTGAAGGGGCGGGCGAACTATCTATGTCGCTATCGCCTGGATCAGGCCCGCGGCGAACCGCGCTTCACTTCGACCGAACAGGTGGCGCAGTTCCAGCGCATCCTCACCTGGTCTGGCCGCACCCAGTACGGCGACATGGCCGAGCTGGATGGGCTTGCCGATGATTCCCCCTTGCTGCCGATGGTCACCTCGACCGTCGACAATTGCCTCGGCACAGACTGCCCGTTCTGGGGCGATTGCTTCGTGGTGCAGGCGCGGCAGCGGGCGCAGGAGGCGGACCTTGTGGTGGTCAATCACCACCTGTTGCTCGCCGATCTGGCGCTGAAGCAGGAAGGCTTCGGTGAAATCCTGCCCGGCGCGCAGGCCTTCGTCATCGATGAGGCGCACCAGTTGCCCGAGCTGGCCGCCAATTTCTTCGGTGAAGGCTTCGGCATGCGCCCGTGGCAGGAACTGGCGCGCGACTGCCTGGCCGAATGCCGCAGCGTCGCTGGCGCACAGGCGACCCTGCAGCAACCGGTGGCGACGCTGGAGCTGGCGCTGCGCGAACTGCGCGAGGCAATGGAAAAACTGCCGCAACGCGGCACCCGCTGGCGCGCGCTGGCAGTACCGGCGGTGGCGGAAGGTTTTGATTCGGTCGCTGCGGCGATGGCGCAGCTGCGTGATGCATTGGGCTTTCTGCGTGAAGCCTCGCCGGGGTTGGATGCTTGCCACGCACGTGCGCTGGAAGGTGTCTCACGGCTTTCGCGCTGGTTGGATGATGGTGATGGTGGCGCGGTCGATGAGTGGGATATCGATGAGGTTGCGGTCGCTGCGGAAGATGGTGCCGGCCCGGCGGACAGCGATTCGCTGTTCCCCGTTGACGATGGCAACGACGTGCTGTGGTACGAGCTGACACCGCGCGGTTTCCGCTGCCAGCGCACGCCGATGGACGTATCCGGGCCGCTGCGTGAGCACCGCCAGCGCTCGATGGCAGCGTGGGTATTCACCTCGGCCACGCTGACCGTGGATGGAGGCTTCGAACATCTGTCCAAGCGCTTGGGCCTGGATGACCCGGATACGCTGGTCCAGCCCAGTCCCTTCGATTGGCAGCAGCAGGCGCTGTGCTATCTGCCGCAGCAGCTGCCCGATCCGGCCGCGCGCGGTTATGGCGCGGCCTTGATTGCGACCTTGCGGCCGGTACTGGAGGCCTCGCAGGGCAGGGCATTCCTGTTGTTCGCCTCGCACCGTGCGCTGCGCGAGGCCGCCGATGCGCTGCGTGATGGCCCGTGGCCGTTGTTCGTGCAGGGCGAGGCGCCACGCGCCAGCCTGCTGCAACGCTTTCGCGAGTCGGGCAATGGCGTGCTGTTGGGCGCGGCCAGCTTCCGTGAGGGCGTGGACGTGGTTGGCGATGCGCTGAGCGTGGTGGTGATCGACAAACTGCCGTTCGCTGCCCCCGATGATCCGGTGTTCGAGGCGCGGCTGGATGCGATCCGCCGGCAGGGCGGCAACCCGTTCCGCGATGAGCAGCTGCCGCAGGCAGTGATCGCGCTCAAGCAGGGCGTGGGCCGGCTGATCCGCAGCGAGACCGATCGCGGCGTGCTGGTGCTGTGTGACCCGCGTCTGCTGTCGCGCGGTTACGGCCGGATCTTCCTGGATTCACTGCCACCATTCCGCCGTACCCGCGCGCTGGCCGATGTGCAGGCCTTCTTTGCGCGACAATGGGCGCCGGAGGCGGATTCCGCCAGCGTGCCACCCTCGGCCGACGCTGGTTCTGAAGCGCCACCGTTCTCTCTTTCCTGATGTGATGCCATGAAGCTGCTTGCCTTTGAAACCGCCACCGAAGCCTGTTCCGTCGCCCTGTATGTGGATGGGCAGGTATTGGAGCGGTTTGAAGTAGCGCCGCGCCGCCATGCCGAATTGAGCCTGCCCTGGGCGGAGCAGTTGCTCGCCGAAGCCGGTGTCGCCCGTAGCGAGTTGGATGCCATCGCGCTGAGCCGCGGGCCGGGTGCCTTCACCGGCGTGCGCTTGGCAATTGCCATCGTGCAGGGCATTGCCTTGGCGCTGGACCGGCCCTTGCTGCCGGTATCCACCCTGCAGACGCTGGCGTTGCGTGCACCGACCGATGCACCGCGGGTGCTGGCCTGCATCGATGCACGCATGGGAGAGTTGTATGCGGCGCGTTATCTGCGCGATGCCGATGGTGAGCTGCAGTTGCAGGAACGTGAGTTGCTGGTCGCGCCGGAGGCCGTGCAGCTGCCGGCCGACGACAGCGTCTGGGCCGGTGTTGGCACCGGCTTCGCAGCGGGCGAGGGCGTGTTGAGTACGCGCCTGCAGTCGCGTCTGAGCAGCGTGGATGCGCAGGCCCTGCCCAGCGCCGCCGACGTGCTGAAGATCGCCGTGCCGGCAATGCTGCGCGGCGAAGCCATCGCCCCGGAGCTGGTGCAGCCCGCCTACCTGCGCGACAACGTCGCGCTGACCCTGATCGAACAGCAGGCGTTGCGCGATTCCAAGCGCTGAAGCAGCGGTGTGCGGTGGTTTTGTAGGAGCGGCGTAAGCCGCGAAGCCGGTGTTGTCTGAACTACCGGCTTGATTGCGATCTGGGAACGTAAGAGCTTCGCGGCTTACGCCGCTCCTACAAAAATCGGCTCAACGATCGTCGTGCAACTGCCCGCCGGGCAGGAACATCCAGGTGCGGGTGACCTGCAGGATGTCGATGTCGTCCTTGGTCTCGGGCAATGCCGGGAACGGCTGTGCCTGCTCGATCACGCGCAGGGCAGTAGCATCCAGCAAGGGCACGCCGCTGCTGCGCAGGACGCGGCTGCTCTCCACGCTGCCATCGCGGCGCACGCCGACGGTGATCACCACCTGGCCTGCAAGCCGGCGCTGGCGTGCTTCGTCAGGGTAATTCAGGTTGCCAACGCGCTCGGCACGGTCGACCCAGGCGCGCAGGTAGTTAGCGTAGGCGTATTCGCGGGTGCTGGCCGAGACGAACTTGCGGTTGGGGCGCTTGGCGTACTGCTCCGAGCGCAGGTGCACTTCGGCTGCCAGGCGTGCCATTTCAGCGTCACGCTGCTCACGTGCGTTCATCGGCGCATTGGCGTCGGGGCGGTCCGGCAGCGGTTGGGTCTGGGCGCTCGCAACCGCGTCCTTGCCCTGGGTGCTGGTGATGACGCGTGCCTGCGGCGGTGGCGGCGCTGCCACGCTCTGCGCCTGCAGTGGCACCGGCGCCAGGCCGTTCTGCAGCTGCGGCACGATGCCGGCCTGCGCATCGCGCGGACGTTGCGCCTTGTCGTGGTCACCGCCGCCCTGCTGGTTGGCCTGGGCGAGGAAGTCAGCCTGCTTGGGCGTGAGCGGGGTGCTGGTCTGGCTGAAGATCACGTCCAGCGTCGGCACCAATGGCGCGTTATCGCTCACCGCGAAGCCCACCCCGAGGATCAACAGGCCATGCACCAGCGTGGATAGCACCAGGGTGGCGGTCAGGCGTTGCTGCTCGGTGACCCGCGGTGCTGCGGGCAGGACGTCAGGCTGCGAATACATCAGGCAAGGCCAGCCTCGATCGCATCAAACAGCTGGCCGGCGATGTTCAGGCCGAACTGGGCATCCAGCTCGCGCACACAGGTGGGGCTGGTGACGTTGACCTCGGTCAGGTAGTCGCCGATCACGTCCAGGCCAACGAAGCGCATGCCGCGGCGTTTCATTTCCGGGCCAACCTGGGCGGCGATCCAGCGGTCGCGCTCGCTCAGCGGGCGGCCTTCGCCGCGGCCGCCGGCAGCCAGGTTGCCGCGGAACTCGTCACCCTGCGGGATCCGCGCCAGGCAGTAATCCACCGGTACGCCGTCGATCAACAGGATGCGCTTGTCGCCAGCGCTGATGTCCGGGATGAAGCGCTGCGCCAGTGCCAGGTGCTGGCCACCGTCGGTCAGCGTCTCCAGGATCACGTTGAGATTGGGGTCGCCGGTGCCGCTGCGGAAGATCGAGCGCCCGCCCATGCCGTCCAGTGGCTTCAGCACGGCCTGGCCGTGTTCGAGCACGAAGGCCTTGAGTTCGCGTGCGTTGCGGCTGACCAGGGTCGGCGGGCAGCACTGCGGGAACAGCAGCGCTGCCAGCTTCTCATTGAAGTCGCGCAGGCCCTGCGGGTCGTTGACCACGATGGCGCCGGCCTGCTGGGCGACGCTGAGGATGTGGGTGTCGTACAGGTACTCGCCGTCGAACGGCGGGTCCTTGCGCATCAGCACGATCTGTCCCGGGCCGAACGCCAGCGGGGCGAACTCGCCCAGGCTGAACCAGCCGGCCTTGTCGTCGCGCACCTGCAGTGGGGCAACTTCGGCCTGGGCCTGGCCACCGTGCAGGGACAGCCCGCCGGGGCGCACATAGTGCAGCCGATGCCCGCGCCGCTGGGCTTCCAGCAGCATGGCAAAGGTGGTGTCCTTGGCGATCTTGATGTCGGCGATGGGGTCCATCACCACGATGACGTCTAAAGGCATGACTTGAATCCAGCAGATCTGGCCGACGATGTTAGCCGTTCAGGGCGGGGTCGCACAGCGCGGAAAGCGGAACGCTGAGGCTGAATGGCGCTGCGCTTTTATTGAGAAGTGCATCACATTAAATTGAGGATCAGCCAAGTCCTGTCGGCATCGCTTGACAGTTCGCGGCTGGGCTGGGATATAGATGCGCTTTCGCGGCAATATCGCATTCGATATCGGTCGCGCGTTCGGGGAAGAACTAATGGTTGAAAACATGGCTGCGGGTGGGGAACTCGCAGGGCTGAAGGTGATGGTCATCGATGATTCGAAGACCATCCGACGTACGGCTGAAACGCTGCTCAAACGTGAAGGTTGTGAGGTCGTGACCGCTACCGACGGTTTCGAGGCTTTGGCCAAGATCGCCGACCAGCAACCGCAGATCATCTTTGTCGACATCATGATGCCGCGTCTGGATGGCTATCAGACCTGCGCCTTGATCAAGGGCAACCAGCTCTTCAAGTCGACACCTGTGATCATGTTGTCATCCAAGGATGGCCTGTTCGACAAAGCCCGTGGCCGCATCGTCGGTTCCGAGCAATACCTCACCAAGCCATTTACCCGCGACGAACTACTAGGTGCCATCCGCACATACGTCAACGCCTGACCAGGGGGTAAGGCAGAAATGGCTCGAATTCTTTTGATCGAGGACTCACCGACCGACAGGGCGGTGTTTACACAGTGGTTGCTCAAGGCTGGGCATGAGGTGTTGTCGGCTGACAATGCTGAAGACGGCCTGCAGATTGCCCGTGAGCAGGGGCCGCAGCTGGTGCTGATGGACGTGGTGTTGCCGGGGATGAGCGGTTTCCAGGCCACCCGTGCACTGTCGCGTGACGAGGCCACCCGTGCCATCCCGGTGCTGATTGTCAGCACCAAGGGCATGGAGACCGACAAGGCCTGGGGCATGCGCCAAGGCGCCAGCGATTACATCGTCAAGCCGCCGCGCGAGGATGATCTGATCGCGCGGATCAACAAACTGGTGGGTTGATGCGTTCTCCATTCGACATCCTTGAAGCCTACGAACGCCGCAGTCTGGCGCACGCGGTACAGCTGCCCGAGCGCAGCTTTTCGCAGGATGTCTGGCGTGGCGTGGGTTACCGCGTCGGCAGCCGGCATCTGGTCTCGGACTTCCGCGAAGTCGTGGAAATCGTGCCGATGCCGCCGGTCACGCCGGTTCCCGGCGCACAGGCATGGTTGCTGGGCGTGGGCAACCTGCGCGGCAACCTGTTCCCGGTGGTGGACCTGAAGAACTTCCTGGAAGGCGAGCGGACGGCGCCGCAGGAAGGCCAGCGCGTGTTGATCATGCGCCAGAGCGGCGGCGACGTTGCCCTGGTGATCGACGAGCTATATGGACAGCGCAGCTTCGAGGCGCCGATGCAGGTGCCGGCCGGTGATATCGCCCAGGGCCGCTATGCGCACTTCGTCGAGCGTGCCTTCCATGATGAAGGCCGTGACTGGGGCGTGTTCTCGCTGTCGCTGCTTTCCCGCACTCCTGAATTCCGGCAAGCGGCCGCCTGATCGGCGCGCTTGCTTCTTCGCATTGAGACCGAGGTCGAACGATGAGTACTGCTCCTGAAGCCGCCAAGGCTGGCAAGCTTGGCAACGTAAGCACCAACTTCTGGTTGGGCTTGTTGGTGCTCTCGATGGTCGTGTTCGGTGCCAACACCGGCGTGGCCACCTGGCAGGGCAGCCGCCTGGCCGGCGCCAGTACCGGCGCCGCCGATCTGCAGGTGCTGTCACAGCAGCTGGCCAACCAGGGCCGTGAAGCCGTGGCCGGTAGCCGCGAAAGCTACGCAGCCTTCAAGGACACGCGCAGCAAGGTGGAAAGTACGGTCAGCGAGTTGCAGGGACGTTACGGCAACGAGACCGGCGTGTCCGGCCCGCTGAGCGCGCTGGTCGATACCTGGAAGCCGCTGTCCAAGAACGCCGAGCAGATCGTCGCCTCCGAGCCGGCGGTACTGGCCCTGGCCGGTAACGCAGATGCCTTCGTCGGCGCGGTGCCGCAGCTGCAGGCGCAGTTGAACGAAGTGGTGCGTGCGATGACCGCCGGTGGTGCGCAGTCCTCGCAGGTCTACAACGGCCTGCAGCAGGTCGTGGTGGTTGGCACGATGGCCCGTCGTGTGACCGAAATCCGCGCAGGTGGCGCAGGTGCAAGCGGCGCCGGCGACGCGCTGGCGCGCGACATGGTGGTGTTCACCCAGGTGCTGGAAGGCCTGCGCAACGGCAATGATGAAATGGGCATTGCCGCCGTGCGCAATGCCAATGCACAGGTTGCGCTGGAACAGTCGGCCAACCAGTGGGCGAAGATGAAGAAGGATGCCGACGCCATTCTGGCCAGCTCGCGCAACCTGTTCGCCGCACAGTCCTCGGCAGCCGCACTGGCGACCGGCTCGGACAAGATGCTGGAAAGCAGCCGCAAGCTGTTCGACGCGTTCTCGGCCTTCGGTTCGGCCCGCGACACCCGTATCTTCCCGAACTTCTGGTGGAGCGTGATCTTCGGCGGCCTGTCGGTGCTGTCGATCATTGGCTTCGTCTGGAGTACGGTGCGCACCCGTTCGCGTGAGCAGGACGTGCGCTACCAGACCCAGGTGGAATTCAACAGCCGCAACCAGCAGGCGATTATGCGTCTGCTGGACGAAATCAGCTCGCTCGGTGAAGGTGACCTGACGGTAAAGGCCTCGGTGACCGAGGACATGACCGGCGCCATCGCCGACGCTATCAACTACGCCGTGGACGAACTGCGCCACCTGGTGACCACGATCAACGACATCTCCTCGAAGGTGGCGGTGTCGGCACAGGAAACCCAGGCAACCGCAATGCAGCTGGCAGAAGCCGCAGGCCACCAGGCCGACGAGATCACCAGCGCCTCGGACCGGATCGGCGAAATCGCCACCTCCATTGAACAGGTGTCGCGCAACTCCACCGAGTCGGCGGAAGTGGCACAACGCTCGGTGGTGATCGCGACCGAGGGTGCCGGCGTAGTGCGCCAGACGATTCAGGGCATGGACCAGATCCGTGACCAGATCCAGGAAACCTCCAAGCGCATCAAGCGCCTGGGTGAGTCCTCGCAGGAAATCGGCTCGATCGTGGAACTGATCAACGACATTTCCGAGCAGACCAACATCCTGGCATTGAACGCAGCCGTGCAGGCAGCCTCGGCCGGTGAAGCCGGCCGCGGTTTCGCTGTGGTGGCCGACGAAGTGCAGCGCCTTGCAGAACGTACCTCCGGCGCAACCCGCCGAATCGAAGGTCTGGTGCAGGCGATTCAGGCCGATACCAACGAAGCGGTTACCTCGATGGAACAGACCACCGCCGAAGTGGTGTCCGGTGCACGCCTGGCCGAGGACGCCGGTACTGCACTGACCGAAATCGAACGCGTGTCCAACGCACTCAACAACTTGATTAAGAGCATCTCCATCGCCGCCAACCAGCAGGCCTCGGCAGCTACCGACATCACCCAGACGATGGGCGTGATCCGGCAGATTACCGGCCAGACCTCGCAGGGTGCCGGGCAGACCGCCGACTCGCTGGGTCAGCTGAACCAGTTGGCGGCAGAGCTGCGCCGTTCGGTGGCCGACTTCAAGTTGCCGGCCTGAACGGACTGATCGGGCGGGGATGCAGAGGAATCAGCAGATGAAGTTTCGTCACAACGCAACGCAGGGCCGCCCGGACGGCATGCAATTGATGCTGCACGGGGGAGTGCGATGAGTACCTTGCGCGATGCGATGAGCCACGCGGCCTTGGGCTGGGTGAAGCCCGAGCTGGACGAGACCCTGCGCCAGGTGCGCAACGAGGTCGAAGCCTTCGTGGAAGATCCCAGCGACACCAGCCGCATGCGCTTCTGCGCCGGTTACCTGCACCAGGTGCAGGGCACGCTGCGGATGGTTGAGCTGTACGCGCCGGCGATGGTTGCCGAGGAGCTGGAGCTGCTGGCCAATGCAGTGCGTGACGGAGGTGTTGCCGACCGTGATGAAGCCTGTGCCACGCTGATGCGCGGCACCGTGCTGCTGCCTGATTATCTGGAGCGCCTGCAGAACGGCCATCGTGATATTCCGATCGTGCTGCTGCCGTTGCTCAATGACATCCGCGCTGCCCGCGGCGCCGAGGGCATCAATGAAAGCGTGTTGTTCGCCTTCAATCCCGATGCCAGCGACGCCAGCCCGGACGAGCTGGAGCACGCACGTGGCAGCGTGAGCGGTCGCAACCGCGAACTGCTCGACACCGTCGGCGGTGCGGTCAAGGAAGAACTGATGCGCATCAAGGATGCGCTCGATCTGCACATGCGCATGGACGGCAACCCGGCTGAGCTGCAGACCCAGGTCAATGAACTCGGCGCGGTTTCCGACACCTTGGGCGTCATGGGCCTGGGCGTTGCCCGCGGCATCGTCGCGCAGCAGCGTGATGCCCTGCGCGAAGTCGTGGAAGGCAGCCGTCAGATCGACGACAACCTGTTGCTGGATATCGCCGGTGCGCTGCTTTATGTGGACGCATCACTGGACGATCAGGTCGCCCACCTTGGCGCCAACGTTGCCGGTGAAGACGACGCAGGCTCGGTGGAAACCCGCCGCACCGTTGAGGTGCTGGCGCATGAAGCCATCGCCAACTTCACCGCTGCGCGTGAATCCTTCGTCGCCTTCATCGAGACCAACTGGGACCACGCACGCCTTGCCGAAGTGCCGCGCCTGCTGGGAGAGGTTTCCGGCGCGCTGCGGATGCTCGAGATGTCCGAGCCTGCCGACTACCTGCAGGCCGTGCGGCAGTACATCGACGTTGAGTTGATTGCGCGCCAGCGCATCCCCAGCGGCCGCCAGCTCGATACCTTGGCCGATGCGATGGCCAGCCTGGAATACTTCCTGGAAGCCTTGCGCGACCGCCGTCCGGGCCGCGAGGAAATCCTCGATATCACCCGCACCAGCCTGGAAACCCTGCGCTATTGGCCGATCCCGGCGCCGCAGGCCGCTACCGACGCTGAAGCGGTGGCCGCTGAGTTCAACGTTGCCGACGTCGCGTCGGCAAGCCATGCGTTGGCCGAACCGACAGCTGTCGATACCTTCGATGCGCCCAGCGATATTGTCGAAGCAGTTGCTGAAGACGTCGCTGAAGAAGCCTCTGCAAATGCCGAGACGCAGGTGAACGCAGCTTCGGCGTTGCCGCCGCCGTTGCCGCCACTGGAAGCAGAAGACAAGCCGCAGGCTGCCGCTGCCGACTACCCGCTGGTGTTCGGCGCGGCAATCAACGCGGTGGCGACCCCGGTTGCTCCGGTACAGATGCCGGCTGTCGCGGACGCGTTTGCGCCTGCCGAAGCAGGCACCGGTTCGGCAGCCTCTGCATTCGATCCGGTTGCCGCCGAGACGTCGGGTACCGAAGAGAGCAATTTCAGCCTGGCACCGATGGTGCTGGAAGGCCATGAGCCTACGTCAGAGGTTGAAGCTGATCCGCCGGCATCGTTCGCCGCGACGTTTGATCCGGTCGCCGCAGAAGACGCCATGGTCGCTGGCACCGAACACAGCTATCGTTTCGACGATTCGTTGCTGACCCTGGATGACGCCGATACGCAAGCACCGTCCGCAGCCGAACCGGTTGATGCGGGTGTGGTTGAGGTCGAGCTGGCCAATGTTGAATTCGCCGATGCCGACGTGTTCTTCAGCCCGGAGCTGGAGGCCGTCAATCCTGCATTCGAAGGCGAAACGCACGAACAGGCACAGAAATCGAACGAGTGGGAACTGGGTGCCGCGGCGATTGAGCCGGCAGCCAGCCTGACCGAGCCGGCCTCCAAGCTGGATACGGAAACTGCTGCGTTCATGGCGCAGCTTGATGCCGCCGCCGAAGCATTCGATCCGTTTGCATTGCCCGAATCGCTGCAGCTGGAAACCGTCGCGGCCGAGACTGGAGCTGCTGTAGTCGGCTCCGGTGCGCCCGCAAAGAGCTTTGTGCCGGCACAGCAGCTCGAAGGCGGCTTCATCGATGGCGGTGACGTGATCGATCAGGACATCCGCGATGTGTTCATCGAGGAGTTCGACGAAGAGCTGGAGAACCTGGGCAACCTGTTGCCTGCATGGCGCGCCGCGCCGGCCAACATGGAACGCCTGCGCCCGGTGCGACGTGTGTTCCACACGCTCAAGGGCAGCGGTCGCCTGGTGGGCGCGCGGACCCTGGGTGAGTTCAGCTGGAAGATCGAGAGCATGCTCAACCGCGTGCTCGACGGCAGCCGTCCCGCCAGCCCGGCGGTCATGGCCGCGGTAACGCAGGCCTATGACGTGTTGCCGGAATTGAATGCCGCATTGCGTGGCGCAGGCATCATCCAGTCCGATCTGCTGGGCTTGCAGGATGTGGCTGATCGCATTGCCGCAGGCGAAGAAGCGTTCTACGTCACCGGTGCCAGTGCGGTTGCAGCCGCAACGCCAGTCAGCGACGCGGCGACAGATGCCGAGCTCGTCGAGGCTGTCGTGCCGGTCGAGAACGACGTTGCCGCGGATAGCGGAGCCAATGCCGAAGAGGGCACGCCTGCATCGGTGGACGAGGTGCTGCGCGAGATTCTCGAAGCCGAGATCGGTGCCCACCTGGTTACGGTCAATGCTTGGCTGGCCGCCTCGGCGGCGCAGCCGCAGGCAGTCTCCGAAGACCTGCTGCGTGCCGTGCACACCATGAGCGGCGCGTTCGCGATGACCGACGTGCCGGTGATCACCCAGATCACCAGCCCGGCAGAAACCTTCGTCAAGCGTTCGCTGGCAGCGGCAGTGATGCCGACGGCTGCTGGTGTGGATGCGTTGGCGCAGATGGCGGCAGCCGTACACACCACCATCACCGCATTGCGTGCGCCTTCGCCGCGCATCCCGGCATTCCCGGGCGTGGCCGAGCGCCTGCAGGCGCTGGTTGATGCCTTGCCAGATTCCAAGTGGCCGCCGATGCCGGCCGAAGATGAGCTGGCTGCCGACGATGTCGCTGCCGTGCAGTCCGAGACTGCATTGGATGGCGGTCTGTCCGTCGGCTTGGTGGGTACCGAAGACCTGTCCGCGTACTTCGACGCCGGCTTGCTGGATGAGACGCCGGGCAGCGTGGCCGCGGCCGATAGCGCTGAAGTGCAAACCGCTACGGATGAATCCGAAGTCGTATTGCCGACCGGGTTCGCGGCTGACATCGTTGAGCAGAATTTGGCTGAAGGTGTTGAGCTTGCTGGTTCCAGCGATGCAGATGCATTGCCGGCGTCGGCCGATGCTGCAGCCGGCCAGGTCGGTAGCAGCGAGTCTGCCGAGCCGAGCCAGCCGGATGCAGCACAGCATTCCGATGAAGCCGTTGATCATTACGATGCCGTGCGGGCTTCCACCTGGGGCGTTGCGGTGGAAGCAGTGGAGCCGCAGCAGGCCGCAGAAGCGACTGATCTGCAGGTCACGGCTGAAGCCGATGCTGGCGAGATCGAGTCCGAAGGTGCCGTCAGCAGCGATGCTGAAGCGGTGGCAGAAGATGAGGTGCTCGGTGCACAGATCGAGAATGACCAGCAGGACGAACAGGCGGTTGTTGAGGCTTCGAGCCATCTGGACGATCGCGACAGCGTGATTGCGCGCGCCTTGGCCATCGCGACCGGTGCAGGTGCGGCGGTTGTTGGTGCTGCCCACGCGAGCTCGTTCGATGCACAGGCTGAAGCTGAAGCATCAGGCTCGGACGAGCAGGGCGAAGAAGATGCCCCGGCCATTGCGGACGCAGAACAGGTCGGCGAACAGACCGATGTTGGCATCGAAGACGCTGCCGAGCAGGCGCCGGTTGAAACCGCGCAGGCTGACGATGTCGCCGCGATTGCGGACGCGCCGGTCGCGGAGCTGGAGATCGCCGACGCGGTAGATACTTCTGCAGACACCGAAGCTGTCGAATTGATTGAAGAGCAGGCTTCGCTTGAAGAAGCCGTACAGCCCGACGAAGTGCTTGAGTTCGACGAAACCGCAGAACTCGAGGACGCCATTGCGCTGGAAGAAGCTGCGCAGCTCGAAGAAGCCGCACAGCTCGACGAAGCGGCAACGATTGAACCGGCAGAGGTGGAAGCATCCACCGAGCCGGCGGTCATCGAACCCGCCGTCGAAGCCAAGGCTGCGTTGGCGCCGTTGACCGCTGCCTTGCCGGAACAGGAAGCGGTTGCTGTGGCTGCGCCGGTAGCAAGCGAGTTGGACGCGGGCCCACTGAACTTCGCCGATCTGGACCGCGAACTGGTCGATATCTTTGTCGAGGAAGGCAAGGATCTGCTCGACCATTGCGATGGCCTGATCAATGACATGCGCGCGGCGCCGGAAGACCGCGAAGCCCTGGCGGGTCTGCAGCGTGACCTGCACACCCTCAAGGGTGGTGCACGCATGGCCGGCATCAATGCCATCGGCGATCTGGGCCACAGCATCGAATCGTTGCTGGAAGCCGTCGCCGCCAACCGCACCGAGATCACCCGTGCCGACGTGCAGCTGCTGGAGCGCGGTTTCGATCGCCTGCACCAGCTGTTGACCCGTACCGGCGAGCACCGTGCGGTGCTGATGCCGACGGATCTGATCGAAACCTTCGAAGCCCGTACCGATGGTCGTGCGGAAGCTGCGCAGGCTCCAGTCGAAGCTGCCGCTGTTGCAGCCGCAAGCCCGGTCGCAGCTGCGGCGGTGGAAGCGGTGCTGCCGCGACCGCTGGCCCAGGCCGAGCCCTTGTCGGCGCCGCTGCGCGAAGAACAGGCCGGTGCCGAAGAGGAAGGCGCGCCGCGTGGACAGGAACAGGTGCGTGTACGCGCCGACCTGCTCGACAGCCTGGTCAACCACGCCGGTGAAGTGGCGATCTACCGCTCGCGCCTGGAGCAGCAGTTGGGTGCCTTCCGTGGCGCCATGGCCGAGTTGGACCGCACCAACGCACGTCTGCGTGACCAGCTGCGTCGTCTGGATCTGGAAACCGAAGCACAGATCGTGGCGCGTTACCGCCGCGAGCATGAGCAGGCCGACCAGACCTTCGATCCGCTGGAGCTGGACCGTTTCTCCACCCTGCAGCAGCTCAGCCGTGCGCTGAACGAATCGGCAGCCGACTTGGGCGGTCTGCAAGGCGTGCTGGACGATCTGTCGCGCAACTACGACACCTTGCTGCAGCAGCAGTCGCGTGTGAGCTCGGAGCTGCAGGACGGCCTGATGCGCGCGCGCATGGTGCCGTTCGACGGCCTGGTGCCGCGCCTGCGCCGTGTGGTGCGTCAGGCCGCGCAGGAAACCGACAAGCAGGTACACCTGAAGCTGGAAGGCACCCACGGCGAACTCGATCGCAACGTGCTCGATCGCATGGTCGCGCCGCTCGAACACATGCTGCGCAACTCGGTTGCCCATGGTCTGGAGCAGCCGGCCGCACGTACTGCCGCGGGCAAGCCGGAAGAAGGCGAAATCGCCCTGCGTCTGCGCCGCGAAGGTTCGGAAATCGTGCTGGAAGTCGGCGATGACGGTGCTGGCCTGGACCGCGAGGCGATCCGTCGCCGCGCCGAGCAGCGTGGCCTGTTGGGCAGCGACGAGCAGATCGACGACACCCAGCTGGACCAGATGATCTTTGCCTCCGGTTTCAGCACCAGCGAACAGGTCAGCCAGCTGGCTGGCCGCGGTGTGGGCATGGACGTGGTGCGCAACGAAGTGCGCCAGCTTGGCGGCTCGGTGGACATCCACTCGGTGCGTGGCCAGGGCGCGACCTTCACCCTGCGCCTGCCGCAGACCTTGGCGGTCACCCAGGCGGTGTTCGTCCGTATCGGCGAAACCACCTACGCGGTGCCGGTGGCATCGGTCAGCGGTATCGGCCGGATCTCGCGCGAGCGTTTCGAGTCGGGCGAGGGCGCTTACCACTACAGCGGCGAAGAATTCAGCCTGTACAACCTCGGCACCCTGGTGGGTCAGGTTGCCGCCAAGGCCGAAGGACAGACCGAGATTCCGCTGCTGCTGGTGCGCTCCGGCGACCTGCGTGCGGCGGTGGCGATCGACCAGGTGCTGGGTAACCGCGAAGTCGTGGTCAAGCCGGTGGGCCTGCAGATCGCCTCGGTGCCGGGTATCTACGGTGCAACGATCACCGGCGAAGGCAATGTGGTGGTGATCCTGGACGTGGCACCGCTGGTGCGTCGTCATCTCACCCAGCCGCAGCAGACGGTTGAAGTGATCGAAGCCAGCAGCCAGCGCCACGTGCCGCTGGTGATGGTGGTCGACGATTCGCTGACCATGCGCAAGGTCACCGGCCGTGTGCTGGAGCGTCACAACCTGGATGTGGCCGTGGCCCGCGACGGCGTGGAAGCGCTGGAGCAGCTGGAAGAGCGTATCCCGGACCTGATGCTGCTGGATATCGAGATGCCGCGAATGGACGGCTACGAGCTGGCCACCGCCATGCGTGCCGATCCGCGCTACAAGAACATCCCGATCGTGATGATCACCTCGCGCAGTGGCGACAAGCATCGCCAGCGCGCATTCGAGATCGGCGTGCAGCGCTACCTCGGCAAGCCGTACCAGGAGCTGGATTTGATGCGCAATGTCTATGACCTGCTGGGGATCGCCCGTGCACGCGACTGACGACACTGCCAAGCCGGTTGCACTGCTGGCCCGTGCCGGCGCCGCCCGTGAACGCCTGCGCGAGGCGCTGGTCGCCGCTGGCGGCCGCATCGTGCTGGAAGAAGATCCCAACCAGCTGGAGCCGGCAGCGCTCACCTCCGCTGCGCCGCAGGTGGTGCTGGTGGCCTTGGAGCCGGCGGTCGAGGACGCGCTGGAGCGGCTGGAATCGGTGCTGGAGACGCCAGAGCTTTCCTTGTTGTTCGAGGAAGCCGAGCTGGCTGCACGCCGCGAAGGCTGGGAAGCACAGCGCTGGATCCGCCATCTGGCCGCCAAGCTGCAGGGACACGGCAACGTGCTGCCGCCGGGGCTGGAGAACGAAGACGCCGAGCCGGCCATCACCCTGGAACCTGGCCTGCCGCCGCGCCCGGCCGATGGTCACGTGGACGCGCCGCTGCAGTTCCACCTGGACGAGGCGCAGGTGCAGGCCTATGACCTGCCTGCCGACGAAATCTACATCGCTCCGGCCCGCGCGCTTGAACCGCGCCCGGAAGTGTTGTCCTTCGAGGAACTGATCGCCGGTAGCGCGCAGGCGCCGCAAGCTCCGTCACCGAGCCTGCCGCCACCGCTGCCGCCGGAACCGCTTGTTGCGCCGGTTGAAGCAGAAGCAAAGAAAGCGCCGATTGGCGATTTCAGCAGCTGGTCGCTGCTGGAAGACGATGGCTATGAAACGGCACCGGCTACTACTGCTGCACCCGAACCGCCGCCGGCCTTGGCCAGCCTGCTCAACAGCGAGCTGTCGTTGGTTGAGATTGATGCAGGTGCTGCCGAGGGCAACGGTGCGGTGCTGCTGATCGCTGGTATTGGCGGCCCGGACGCAGTGCGACGCGTGTTGGCCGGCCTGCCGGAAGACTTCGCGCGGCCGGTGCTGGTGCAGCTGCGCCTGGACGGTGGTCGTTACGCCAACCTGGTCAAGCAGATGGCACGGGCGACGCCGTTGCCGGTGACCTTGGCCGATCCGGGCCAGAACCTGGTCCCGGGCGACGTCTATATTCTTCCCGACGTGATCGGTGTGGAGTCCAGCGCCGAGGGCCTGCGCTTCTGCGCGGAAGCCAACGACCTGCTCGGCGCGCTGCAACCGGACCGCAGCGCGGTGCTGATGCTCAGTGGCGCCGACGTGGCGATGGTCGCCCCGGTGTTGGAATTTGCCGGGAAGGGTGGCTGGGTGGCAGGGCAGATCGGCGAGGGTTGCTATGACCCGGCTGCTGCCAGCCAGTTGGCTGTCGCTGGCATGAGCGCCGGTGATCCGGAATACCTCGCCGCCGAATTGGCTGTGCATTGCGCGGCGTGACCGCAGCGCGACCCAGGAACTGACGATGAGCTACGCAAACAACGATGAAGTCCGTGGGGTACTGATACAGGCCGGTACCGAGCGCGTATTGCTGCCCAACGCGACGGTGGCGGAAATGATGTCGCGCGTGGCGGTCGAGCCGATTGCCAATGCACCAGCGTGGCTGGTCGGGCAGATCGCGTGGCATGGCTGGAGCGTGCCGCTGCTGTCCTACGCCGGACTCAGCGGCCATGGCAATGAAATGGTCACCAGCAACAACAAGGTGGTTGTACTCAAGGCCTTGGGTGGCAACCCGGACCTGCCGTATTTCGCCTTGCTGACCCAGTCCTTCCCGCAGCTGATCGCGGTTCCGCGTGACGGCCTGCTGGCCGACGCATCGGAAGAAAGCCTGCCGGTAGGCGTGCACATGCGCGTCCTGCTCGGCGAACAAAGCGCGCTGCTGCCGGACCTTGATGCAGTCGAAAGCGCGGTCATCCTCGCCCTGGCAGAAGCCGTAGCCTGACAGGCATCGGTAGTGCCGAGCCATGCTCGGCAGCGGCTTTCCCGAGGAGATGAAGGTTGTGGGAGCGGCGTGAACCGCGAAACTCGCACTCCATCAGATTGCAGACCAGTTGCTGATTCCAGCGTTGTCGGCCTCGCGGCTGACACCGCTCCTACACGGTGGGGGCAGCGGTAACGACCCAGCCGAACATGGCGCAGGGTCAGACATAACTGTAGTGCCGAGCCATGCTCGGCAGAGGCTTTCCCGAGGACCAGAAGGTTGTGTGAGCGGCGTAAGCCGCGAAGCCCGCACGGCATCAGATTGCAGACCGGTTGCTGATTCCAGCGTTGTCGGCTTCGCGGCTTACGCCGCTCCTACACGGTGGGGGCAGCGGCAACGCCCCAGCCGAGCATGGCTCGGCGCTACAGGTCGCCCAGCCGCGCCTGCAGGGCCGCGATCGCGGCCAGGCCGGCGGTCTCGGTGCGCAGGATGCGCGGGCCCAGCTGCAGGCCCTGGAAGCCCGCCTCGCTCAGTTGCTGGCGATCACGCGGCGACCAGCCGCCTTCCGGGCCAATTGCGATCACCACGCCGTTGGCTGGCGCCGACGGCAGTGAAGCCAGGCGGTGCTCACCCAATGGATCCAGGGTCAGTCGCAGTGTCTGTACGGGCAGTGCCGTCGCTGCCGCCGCCAAGGCCTGCGGGCTGCCGATGGACGGAATCCGCGCACGCCCGGATTGACCACAGGCCGAACCAACCACATTGCGCCAATGGGCGATGCGCTTTTCGGCCCGAGCGGCATCCAGCTTGACCTCGGTACGCTCGGCATTGACCGGAATGATGCTGCTGACCCCAAGCTCGGTGGCCTTCTGCAGGATCAGGTCCATCTTCTCGCCGCGCGCAATACCCTGCAGCAAGGTGATCGCCAGCGGCGATTCGTTGTCGACGGCCTGGGCACTGTCGATGTGCACCTGTACCTCGCGCTTGCTGATCGCGCTGAGGGTGGCCGCGTAGTCATGCCCATCACCATTGAACAACACGCAGCCTTCGCCCTCGCGCAGGCGCATCACCCGAACCAGGTGATTGGCCACATCCTCGGGCAGGGACAGGGTCTGGCCGACGGCAAGTGGCAGTTCAATCGGGCTACGGGTAAGGCGCATGGGAGTTCTCGCAAAGGCGGTGCCACGTGGGGAGCGGCTGGGTCTGCTAGCATTTCAACGTCATGAAAACGTATCTGCCAATGCGCATTCTATCGATCTACCGTCGTTTTGCCCGGAGCGACGCATGAGTCGCCGCCTGCCACAGATCCACAACGTGGTCGAAGAACACATCGGGCCGTTCCGCCAGCAACAGTTGGATCTGGAGTTCTCCAACGGCGAGCGCCGCCATTTCCAGCGACTGGTCAGCGGTGGTCACGGCGCGGTGGTGGTGGTGCCGATGCTCGACGATGAGACCGTGTTGCTGGTGCGTGAATACGCTGCTGGCCTGCACCGCTACGAGCTGGGTCTGGTCAAGGGCCGCATCGATGAAGGCGAGACGCCGATCGAAGCGGCCGACCGCGAGCTCAAGGAGGAGGCCGGTTACGGTGCGCGCAGGCTGGATGCGCTGCGCAGCCTGACCCTGGCACCTACTTATATGAGTCACCAATCCACGCTGGTGCTGGCGCGCGACCTGTATCCGAAGCGTCTGCCTGGCGATGAGCCCGAAGAACTGGAAGTGGTGCCGTGGAAGCTGGCCGAACTGGACCAGCTGATGCTGCGCGAGGACTTCTCCGAAGGACGCTCGCTGGCGGCCCTGTTCATTACCCGTGAGTGGCTGCGGGGTGGTGCATGAGCGCGGTAGTCGATGATGCCCTGCGCGAAGGCGTGCTGGATATAGCCCAGCGCGCAGGCGCGGCGATCATGCAGGTCTACGCCAGCGGCTTCGATATCGAACAGAAGGCTGATGACAGCCCGGTCACCACAGCTGATCTGGCCGCGCACCGGTTGATCGTGGACGGTCTGTCGCAACTGACCCCGGACATCCCGGTGTTGTCCGAAGAATCGGCGCAGCTGCCGTGGGAGACGCGCCGCCAGTGGCGGCGCTACTGGCTGGTGGATCCGCTGGACGGCACCCGCGAGTTCATCAAGCGCAATGGCGAATTCAGCGTCAACATCGCACTGATCGAGCGTGGTGTGTCGGTGTTTGGCGTGGTGCAGGCGCCGGTGACCGAGGTCATCTGGCATGCGCAGCGCGGTAGCCAGGCCTGGCGCCGCAGTGGCGAACAGCAGGACGCGATCACCACCCGTGTGCCACCGGCATCGCCGCTGCGGGTGGCCGCCAGCCGCTCACATGCCAGTGCGCGCACTGCGACCTTGTTGGCGCGGATGGGTGAGATCGAGCTGGTCGCGCAGGGTTCCTCGCTGAAGTTCTGCCGCATCGCCGAGGGCACACTCGACGTGTACCCACGGCTGGGGCCGACCAGCGAGTGGGATACCGCTGCAGGCCAGTGCGTGCTGGAAGCGGCCGGCGGAGTGGTATTGGCCGCCGATGACGGTGTGCCGTTCGCCTATAACCAGCGTCCACGTCTGCTCAACGGCGACTTTGTTGCCTTGGGTGACGCCTCGCTGCCATGGCAGGAGTGGGTGGCAGGGCTTTGATGCCGGGCTGCAGGCGGCCTGCAGGGAACTTCAAACGCCGGCTCTTGCCGGCGTATTCGTAATGAAAGGTGATGCACCCATGTCCGAATTGACCGATATCCAGACCCTGCTGCAGATCATGGCGCGCCTGCGCGATCCCCAGGGCGGATGCCCCTGGGACCTGGAGCAGGACTTCGCCAGCATCGCGCCGTATACGGTGGAGGAGGCCTACGAAGTGGCCGATGCCATCGACCGTAACGATCTGCCGGACCTGAAGGACGAGCTTGGCGATCTGCTGCTGCAGGTGGTGTTCCATGCGCAGATGGCCAGCGAGCAGGGTGCGTTCAATTTCGGTGATGTGGTGGCATCGATCAGCAACAAGATGATCCGCCGCCATCCGCATATCTTCGGTGACACCGAGGTCAGCGACGCCGACGAGGTGCTGGCCAACTGGGATGAGATCAAGCGCAGTGAGCGTGCCGCCAAGGGCGAGCAGGACGCTTCGGCATTGGCCGGTATTTCGCGTGGGCTGCCGGAATGGCTGCGCGCCACCAAGTTGCAGTCGCGGGCTGCGCGTACCGGCTTCGATTGGCCCGATGCGGTGCCGGTGCTGGACAAGCTGCGCGAGGAGATCGACGAGCTGCAGGCCGAGTTCGAGCTCGCCGCCGACGGCGCGGACAACCGGACCCGTCTGCAGGAAGAACTGGGCGATGTGCTGTTCGTCTGCGCCAATCTCGCCCGTCATGCCAAGGTCGACAGCGGCACCGCGCTGCGCCAGGCCAACCACAAGTTCGAGCGCCGTTTCCGCGCAATGGAAGCGCTGGCGGCCGAGCAGGGGACCACAATGGCGCAGCTGGACCTGCAGCAGCAGGAAGCGCTGTGGCAGCGGGTGAAGCTGCAGGAAAAGGACGCCGCACAGTGAAAACCCTGGCGCTGTTCCTGCTCACCGCGCTGGCTGAAATCGTCGGCTGCTATCTGCCGTGGGTATGGCTGCGGCAGCAGGGCAGCCCATGGCTGCTGTTGCCGGCTGCCGCCAGCCTGGCTTTGTTTGCTTGGCTGCTGACCCTGCACCCGGCCGCCAGCGGCAGGGTGTACGCCGCTTACGGCGGTGTCTATGTCTGCGTGGCGCTGCTGTGGCTGTGGCTGGTGGACTCGGTCAAACCCACCCGTTGGGACCTGCTCGGCGGTGGGCTCTGCCTGCTGGGCATGGCCGTGATCATGTTCGCCCCGCGCAGCAACTGAAGCGCCTATGCTGGCGGCATCCAGCCTTGGGTGCAGGCCATGTCAGGTTTCAGCAGTTTCCGTGAGTTCTACCCGTTCTACCTGGGCGAACACAGCAACGTCGTCAGCCGCCGCCTGCATTTCATCGGCAGCTGCGGCGTGCTGTTGTGTGTGGCGATGCTGTTGTGGAGCGGCCAGCTGCGCTGGCTGTGGTTCGCGCTGCTATGCGGTTATGGGTTTGCCTGGGTAGGGCACTTCTTCTTCGAGAAGAACCGGCCGGCGACCTTCCGCCACCCTTTCTATTCATTTGCCGGCGACTGGGTGATGTTCGTCGACATCCTGCGTGGGCGGGTGCGGCTTTAGGCGTATCGGGCGCTTTCCTGGGCTGTGGCTATACTCGCTTCATCTATCGGCACAAGGAGTGGGGAAATGGGCGGCGGAGCAGGGTTGTTGGCGTTGGTGGTATTGGTGGCCGGCATCATCGTGCTGTTCAAGACGGTGCGGATGGTGCCGCAGGGCTACGAGTGGACGGTGGAGCGCTTCGGCAAGTACACGCACACAATGAGCCCCGGCCTGCACTTCCTGATCCCCATCGTCTACGGCGTCGGCCGCAAGGTGAACATGATGGAGCAGGTGCTGGAGGTTCCCAGCCAGGACGTCATTACCCGGGACAACGCGGTGGTGCGGGTGGATGGGGTGGTGTTCTTCCAGGTGCTGGACGCGGCCAAGGCCGCTTATGAAGTGGCGAATCTGGAAGTGGCGATGATCGCCCTGGTGCAGACCAACATCCGCACCGTGATCGGCTCGATGGACCTGGACGAATCACTGAGCCAGCGCGAGACCATCAATGCCAAGCTGCTCAACGTGGTCGACCACGCCACCAATCCGTGGGGCGTCAAGGTCACCCGCATCGAGATCAAGGACATCCAGCCGCCGGCCAACCTGGTGCAGTCGATGCAGCAGCAGAAGATGGCCGAGCAGAACAAGCGTGCCGCCATTCTGGAATCCGAAGGTATCCGCCAATCGGAAATCCTGCGAGCCGAAGGCCAGAAGCAATCCGCCGTGCTGGAGGCAGAAGGTCGCAGGGAAGCCGCCTTCCGCGATGCGGAGGCGCGCGAGCGCCTGGCCGAGGCCGAAGCAAAGGCGACAGCGATGGTGTCCGACGCCATCGCCAATGGCAGCGTGCAGGCGATCAATTACTTCATCGCGCAGAAGTACGTGGAGGCCTTCAGTGAACTGGCCAACTCGCCGAACCAGAAGCTGGTGTTGATGCCGATGGAGGCTACCGGTGTGATCAGTTCCATCGCCGGTATCTCGGAACTGGCCAAGGAAGCATTCTCCAAACAGGGCGAAGCCAAGCAGCCTGCTCGCGGCAACCCGCCGCCGTTGGGGCGCTGAACCATGCGCTGGGAAGTGGTGGCGTGGGCGGCGCTGGCGGTGGTCCTGTTCGCCGCCGAGGCGCTGGCGCCGGGTGCCTTCATGTTGTGGATGGGGATCGCCGCGGCGGCAGTCTTCCTGACCGTCTGGGCAATCGACGGCATGAGCGTGTTGCTGCAGGTGATCCTGTTCGTGGTCCTGAGCTTTGTCTCAATTCAGGTCTATCGCACCTGGTTCCGGCAACGCGCACGGGCCAGCGACCAGCCGCTGCTCAATCGCCGCGCCGAGCAGCTGATCGGGCGCGTGGTGACGCTGGATCAGCCGATCAGCGCGGGCGTTGGCCGGGCCAAGGTGGACGATGCATTCTGGGTGGTGGCCGGCCCGGACCTGCCGCAGGGCAGCACGGTGCGCGTGGTTGCCGTGGACGGCATGACGCTCAAGGTGCAGGTGGTCTGAATACAGCTGCGGTACTGCCGTTGTGGCAGTGCCGCAGGTTTTGGAAGTAACCATCTGGGATAATGGCGGTCCCCTTAGTGTGGAACGGCCATGACCCTGAAAACCCTGCTCAACGAAACCCACCGCTCACTCGGCGCCAAGATGGTCGACTTCGGCGGTTGGGACATGCCGATCCATTACGGCTCGCAGATCGACGAGCACAACCTGGTTCGCAATGCCGCCGGCATGTTCGACGTCAGCCACATGACCGTGGTCGACCTGAAGGGCGCGCGTACCCGCGAGTTCCTGCGCCAGCTGCTTGCCAACTCCATCGACAAGATCAAGGTCAGCGGCAAGGCCCTGTACTCCTGCATGCTCAATGCGCAGGGCGGCGTGATCGACGACCTGATCGTCTACTTCCTGGCCGAAGACATGTTCCGCATGGTGGTCAACGCCTCCACCCGCGAGAAGGACCTGGCCTGGATCCGCCAGCAGGCCGAAGCCTTCGGTGTCGAGGTGGTCGAACGCGAAGACCTGGCCATCATCGCCGTGCAGGGGCCGCAGGCGCGTGCACTGGTTGCAGGCCTGGTGGCAGAAGCCGATCGTGCAGCACTGGACAAGCTAGGCCGCTTCGCCGCGCGGGAAGTCAGTTCCGTCGACGGCGTTGCACTGTTCGTTGCACGCACCGGTTACACCGGTGAAGACGGCTACGAAGTGTTGCTGCCGCAGGACTCGGTGGTGGCGTTCTGGAACGCACTGCTGGCTGCGGGCGTGAAGCCGGCCGGTCTCGGCGCGCGCGACACGCTGCGCCTGGAAGCGGGCATGAATCTTTACGGCCAGGACATGGACGAAGCCATCACCCCGTACGAAGCGGCGTTGGCCTGGACAGTGGCGCTGGATGATCTTGTCGACGGCACGCCGCGCGCCTTCATTGGTCGCGCCGTGCTGGAAGCACAGAAGGCTGCTGGCAACGCGCGGCAGATGATCGGCCTGGTGATGGACGAGAAGGGCGTGCTGCGCCACGGCCAGAAGGTGCTCACCGCAAATGGCGAAGGCGAGATCCTGTCCGGCACCTTCTCGCCGACGCTGGGCAAGGCGATCGCCTTCGCCCGCGTGCCGGCCGGTGCGCCCGGTGATGTGCGGGTGGACATCCGCGGCAAGGAAGTGCCGGTGCGCATCGTCAAGTTCCCGTTCGTGCGTGACGGCCAGCCGCAGGCCGGCATCAATCTTTGACCTGTAGGACCGGGCCGGAAGCCACCTCGCTTCCGGTTCGTTAAACTAGCGCTTCATCCCGACCACCGTTTTTCCGGAGTAGTTCCATGAGCGAGATCCCTGGCGACCTCAAGTTCCTCAAGTCCCACGAGTGGGCACGTGTCGAAGGCAGCAACCGCGTTACCGTCGGTATTTCCGATCATGCCCAGGGCTTGCTGGGTGACCTGGTCTACGTCGAACTGCCGGCTGTTGGTGACAGCGTGCAGGCTGGTGTTGGCGCAGCGGTGGTCGAGTCGGTGAAGGCAGCATCCGACGTCTACAGCCCGGTGTCCGGCACCGTTGTCGAAGTCAACGAAGCGGTGACCGACAAGCCGGAAACCATCAACGAAGATGCGTACGGCGACGGCTGGCTGTACGTGGTCGAGCTGTCCGATCCGGATCAGTTGAATGACCTGCTCGGCCCGGACGACTACGCCGAGATGTTGGAGAACGAGGACCACTGAGTCCTGTCGTGATCCGGAAAGCGGCCGCTGTCAGCGGCCGTTTTTTTTTACGCCGATGTCAGCATCACGTGATGACCGCTGGTGATGAGTGCCGGACGATTGCATGTCGAAGTGGATGCAGGTCGACGCCAGGTCGTTCCGATCGCAGTCGTCGAGGGCTGCGAAAACGTTCAAAAAGTTTGCGCAAAATGATCCGCTGCAGCGGCAAAGCGTTGCCGTCGGCAAACTTTTTTTCGGGTGCGGGAAACGGTCCTTGGTGGCCGTTGGTCGCATGCCTTGAGATGCGCTTGAAGTAAGGCGCGCACCGGCGCGTGTTGCCAGGGCTGAAAAGAAAAGTGCGCTTTTACCGATGTTTTTTTACTTTGTGTTTTTTTTGGAGGGTGCTGTCGCGCTGTCGTAGGGTGTGCGCAGCGAGCGGTGACGGTCGGCAGCGGGGCGCGGAAGGCTGAAGGCTTCCGAAAAATATTTTGCAAAGATAGTTGACAGTAAAAAAAACCGTGATTAGGTTTCGCCCAGCAGACCTTTCCTGCGGAAGCGAGTGAGCCGGATCAACATTCAGACGCGAAGCACAACTTGGACGTCCGCCAGGATTCTCTCGATGGTGGAGCAGGACTCGCTTCCTTCCGCGAAACACCCCCCTGATTTCTATCTGGCACCTGCAGCGGGACCCGTTGCGGGTGTTTCTGTATCCGTAACGACGCGCTAGACGCGTCGTCGGTCCTCCGCCGAACACCGCGGATTTGCTTCAACTGGGCATTTCAATTCCATAGATCACTGACGAGGAACAAACCATGGCTACGAAGAAAGCTGCTAAAAAGCCGGCCGCCAAGAAGGCGGTAAAGAAAGTCGCCAAGAAGGCTGCCGTGAAGAAGGTTGCCAAGAAGGCAACCGCCAAGAAGGCAGTGAAGAAGGTCGCAAAGAAGGCTGTTGCCAAGAAGACCGTGAAGAAGGCAGCCGCCAAGAAGACCGTGAAGAAGGCAGCAGCCAAGAAGACCGTCAAGAAGGCAGCTGCCAAGAAGACCGTCAAGAAGGCCGTAAAGAAGGTTGCCAAGAAGGCAACTGCCAAGAAGGCCGCCAAGAAAGTAGCTAAGAAGGCCGTAAAGAAGGTTGCCAAGAAGGCAACTGCCAAGAAGGCCGTCAAGAAAGTAGCTAAGAAGGCCGTAAAGAAGGTTGCCAAGAAGGCAGCTGCCAAGAAGGTCGTAAAGAAGACTGCAAAGAAGGTTGCCGCCAAGAAGCCGGCCGCCAAGAAGGTTGCTGCGAAGAAGAAGCCGGCCGCTCGCAAGAAGAAGGCCGCTCCGGTAGCGCTGCCGGCTACCCCGGCGCCGCTGATCTGATCCAGCTCCACTAGCAGTACCTGAAACTCCTTCCCCGACTGCCCAGCGGGGAGGGAGTTTTTTTATGGGCGGATCGAAGTGGCCCGTGCCGGGCAGGCCAACCGCTTCGGTAGTGCCGAGCCATGCTCGGCAGCAGCCAACCATTGAGCGCTGCCTCAGCAGCGAAGCCGCTCAACATCCAGCGCAGCGGAGATGAGATCTGGTTTGTGGGAGCGGCGTCAGCCGCGAAGCCAGCGATGCATCCGCTCGGGCGATGCCTGCGCGTTGGTCGGAGATCTAACTTCCATTGACCGATGCCGACGAACCGAGCCCTCCCTTTGCCGCAGGCAAGGGCAGGGTTGGGAGGGGTGCTTTTGGTTTGCTGGTAAAGCCCCTGCCGAGCATGGCTCGGCACTACCGGAGTGGTGAACTTCGCCGACCAACCCGTGCCGATGAACCGAGCCCTCCCTATGCCGCAGGCAAGGGGTGGGTTGGGAGGGGTGCATTTGATTTGCTGGTAAAGCCCCTTGCCGAGCATGGCTCGGCACTACTGGTGGCACCGGTTTTTGTAGGAGCGGCGTCAGCCGCGAAGCTGATGGTGCATCCGATCTACCGGACTCTGGTTTCTACGCTGTCGACCAAAGAGAAAGGCGGCCATCGGCCGCCTTTCCCGTATTGCTGGAAACCACCACCCAACTCAGCGGGGCGATGCCACCGCGCGATCCGAGGATGCGCCCTTCTTGCCGCCGCGTGCCGGAGCCGCATCTTCTGCCATCAGGTTGTCGCTGCCGAAGTCGGTGTCCACATCCAGCCAGCGCTGTGTCGGCAGGCCGATTGCGCGATCGAGGATGGTCGGCATCATGCCGCTGGGCAGGGTGCTCTCGCCGTTCCACATGATGGCGATGCCCAGGTCGCGTTCCGGTAGCAGCGCGACCAGACCGCGATAGCCCTGCACCGCGCCGGCATGGAAGACAACCTGGTGGCCGGAGTAATCGAATACGCGCCAACCCAGCGCATAGCCCGCCGAGTCCAGGCGCTGATGACGCCAGCCCGAGCGCATTTCGCCTGGTGTGTTCACCAACGGTGCGTGCAGCGTTGCCAGCAAGGGCGCCGGCAATACGTCCGGACGATGGCCAGTGTGCGCCAACAGCCACTGCGCCATGTCACTGGCACTGGCGTTGACGCCGGCGGCAGGTGCGACGCGGTAATAGGTGGGCTTGGGCGTCAACGACACCCAGCCGTTGCGGCTGCGCACGTGCGGGCGCGCCCAGCGCGGGCTGGCCTGGATGCCGGCCAGGCCGAGGCTGGCATCGTTCATGCCCAGCGGCTTGAGGATGCGCTTTTCAACGGCTTGCTCGTAGAAGCTGCCCGAGGCGGCAAACACCACATCGCCAACCAGGCTGAAGGCGACGTTCTGGTAGGAATAGCATTCGCCGGGTGCGCACTTGAGTGGCGCGGTGGCCAGCTTCTGGGTCAGCGAGTAGTAGTCGGCATTGGCCTCGACATCGCGGTCATAGGCATTGCTGGTCAGGCCGACGCGTTGGCTCAACACATCGGCCACGGTCAGCTTGTCGGTTGCCTCGGGCGTGGCCAGGCGGAAGCCGGGCACGTAGTCGGTGACCTTGCTGTCCCAGCGCAGGGTGCCGTCGTTGACCAGCAGGCCGGCCATGGTGCCGGCGAAGGCCTTGGACAGCGATGCCAGGCGGAACACGGTATGTGCGTCGACTTCCTGCGGGTTGCTGATATCGGTGACGCCGTAACCACGTGCCGACAGCACGCGCCCGTTCTGGACGATGGCCATGGCCATGCCGGGGACGCGGTTGCCGTAGGTCAGCTGCTCGGCCAGTGATTCGATGGACGCGACATTGAAGTCGGCCGGCAGCGGCTTTATCTGATCCGGGCGCAGTGCGGTGCGATACGGCATCGGCTGCGTCGGCGATTGAGTGGGCGCGTTCTCCAGGTTCACCGGCAACACGCTTGTCGCGGGCGCGACGGCTGGCGAGCCGTTGTGAGTGGGAGTCTGCGCGGTAGACGACAATGCGAAGGGCATCAACACCCCCAGCAATCCCGATGCCACCGGACGAATGTGCCGGCGCTTGCTCTTGTCTTTCATCGTGATCGGTGCCTGTAAGCTACTGCTGTCGGCGATTCTAGCGCCGCTTTTCATCAATGCACAAACGGGGAGAGAATGAATGGGCATCGCGTTGATATTGCTGATCTTTCTTGTGGTGGTTGTCGCAGTTGTGGCAGCAGGCGTGGGTGTCTATAACGGCCTGGTCCGGGCCCGTAACGGCTACAAGAACGCTTTTGCGCAGATCGACGTACAGCTGCAGCGCCGTTTTGACCTGATTCCCAACCTGGTGGAGACCGCCAAGGCCTATATGGGCCACGAGCGGCAGACCCTGGAAGCGGTGATCGCAGCGCGCAGTGCTGCGCAGTCAGGTTTGGCGGCGGCCAAGGCTGATCCGGGTGATGCGGCGGCAATGGCGCAGCTGGCGGCCTCGCAGGGGCAGTTGAATGGTGTGCTGGGGCGCTTGATGGCGGTGGCCGAGGCCTACCCGGAACTGAAAGTCAACCAGAACATGATGCAGCTCAGCGAAGAGCTCTCCAGCACCGAGAACAAGGTCGCCTTCGCGCGCCAGGCCTACAACGACGCGGTGATGGGCTATAACAACCGCCGCGAGACTTTCCCGGCCAATGTGTTTGCCGACATGTTCAATTTCGCCACGGCGGCGCTGTTGGATATTCCACAGGAAAAGCGCGAGCAGGTGCGCGAAGCGCCCAAGGTGCAGTTCTGAGCCTGGCGCAGGTGTAACAGGGGCGCGGGATGAACTTCTTCGAACACCAGGCCCAGGCGCGGCGTAACTCCGGGCGGCTGGTGCTGTTGTTTGCACTGGCGGTGCTGGCCATCGTGCTGATGGTGGATGTGCTGGTGTGGTTTGGCACTGGCAGCGTGCGCGGCGTGCTGTGGAGCAGCGTGCTGACCGTGGCGGTGATCGGCTTCGCCTCGCTGTACCGGATCCGTTCGTTGAGCGGCGGCGGTGAAGCGGTGGCGGCGCAGATGGGCGGCAGCGAAGTGCCGGCCGATACCCGCGATCCTGCATTGCGGCGGCTGCGCAATGTGGTGGAGGAGATCGCAATCGCCTCCGGCGTGCCGATGCCGCGCCTGTACGTGCTGGAACAGGAAGCGGGCATCAACGCCTTTGCCGCCGGTTATTCGCCGGCTGACGCGACCATTGCTGTGACCCGCGGCACCTTGCAGCGGCTCAACCGCGACGAACTGCAGGGCGTGATCGCGCATGAGTTCAGCCACATCCTCAATGGCGACATGCGCCTGAACATCCGCCTGATGGGCGTGCTGTTCGGCATCCTGATGCTCAGTGTGATCGGCAAGCGCGTGCTGCTGCATATGGGCGGCGGCACGCGTGTGCGCTTCGGTCGCAGTGTCGGGCCGGTGTTCTTGTTGATGCTGATTGGTTTGGCCGGCATCGCCATCGGCAGCATCGGCGTCTTGTTTGGTCGGCTGATCAAGGCGGCGGTATCGCGCCAGCGCGAAATCCTGGCGGACGCTTCGGCGGTGCAGTTCACCCGGCAGACGCAGGGCTTGGCGGGTGCGCTGAAAAAGATCGGCGGTCTGGATGACGGCTCGCATCTGGCCGACCGTGCCGGCGCCGAGGAGGTCAGCCATATGTTGTTTGGCGAAGGCTTGCGGTTGTCCAGCTGGTTCGCCACCCATCCGCCGCTGGTTGAGCGTATCCAGCGTTTGGAACCGTCATTCCGAGCCGAACAGCTGCAGAAGCTGCGCGGGAACTGGTTCATTACGCCGCCCGACGGGCTGGCCGAGGATCGCGTGCTTGGTCTGGCAGGGCGCGATGCAGCGAGTGTGGATGCGTTGCTGCCGCCGTTGCCGGGAGTGCAGCGGGTGTCCGTTGATCCGGTGATGGTTGCCGCACAGGTGGCGACGCCTGCCGACGACGATTACCAGCAGGCAGTGCGCCTGGCCGGCAGTCTGCCACTGCCCCTGCGCGCATTGGCCGGCGATCGTGGCGCGGCGCAGCCGCTGTTGCTGGCAATGTTGCTGGACGTGGATGCCGCGGTCGCCGCGCGCCAGCGTGAAGCGGTGAGCGCGCAACTGGGCGAGCCGATGGCCGCCAGCGTAATGAGCATCGCGGCGGGCCCGTTACGCGAGCTGCACGCTGCGCTGCGGCTGCCATTGGCGGCTTTGGCATTCCCGACCCTGCGCAGCTTGCCCCGCCCGCAATTGATGGCTTTCATGCGCTGCATTGATGCGGTGACCCACGCCGATGGGCGCATCTCCCTGTTCGAGTACTGCCTGTCGCGCTTGTTGCTGGTGCAGGTGCAGGCAGCCCTGGATCCATCGCGTCACCTGCATTTCGGCCGCCGCAAAGCCAGCGGCGTGCAACGTGAGTTCGCCATCCTGTTGTCGGTGGTGGCGCGCGCCGGCAACCCCGGCGACGAAGCGGGCGCACGCCGAGCCTATCTGGCCGGCCTGCAGCGCATCCTGCCGCAGGATCATCTGCCCTACGCGCCGCCGGCAAACGGCGTGCTGGCCCTGGATGAAGTCTGGGCACCCTTGGATTCGATGGACCCGCTGGCCAAGCAGCTGCTGGTGGAAGCGGTGACCGCAACGGTGAGCCACAACCAGCGCGTCAACATCGCCGAAGCCGAGTTGCTGCGGACCATCTGCGCCACCTTGCATTGCCCCTTGCCAGCGATGCTGCAGGTGGCGTGAGCAGCCGCTTGTCTCCCTCCCTTTCGCCAAAGGCGAAGGGGAGGGCCGGAGAGGGGTGTGCTTTCTGCCTCTGCCTGCTTCTCCCTGACAACAACCACTGGGCCTCACCCCAGCATCAACCCCGCCGCCCGCTCCGCAATCATGATGGTCGGCGCATTGGTATTGCCGCTGACCAGTGTCGGCATCACCGAGGCATCGATTACCCGCAATCCATCGATGCCGCGCACACGCAGCTGCGGGTCGACCACTGCCGCGTTGTCGCTGCCCATGCGGCAGGTGCCGATCGGGTGGTAGATGGTCTCGGCCTTGGCGCGGATGAAGGCTTCCAGCCCGGCATCGTCCAGGTGCTCATCGGCGGGGAACAGCGCTGACTTGCGCCACGGTGCAAACGCGGCCTGCTGCAGGATGTCGCGGCTCAGGCGTGCGGCCTCGACCATCATCTTCAGATCGAAGCCTTCGGCATCGCTGAGGTAATTGGCCTGGATGCGCGCGGGTGTAGCCGGGTCGGCGCTGGCCAGGCTGATGCGGCCACGGCTGCGCGGATGCAGGTAGCAGGCGTGCAGGGTGTAGCCGTCGCCGGGAAGGCGATTGCGGCCGTGGTTGTCCAGCATCGCCGGGACGAAATGGAACTGGATGTCGGCACGTTCGTCCGGGGCGAAACGCGAGCGCACGAAACCGCCGGCCTCGGCCACATTGCTGGTGCCGGCACCCCGATGGCCGCGCAGGAAGTAGTTCAGCCCGATCATGATCTCGCTGGCGCGGTCGTAGCTGACGCCGGGCACGCTGCGGTACAGCGTGCAGATATCCAGATGGTCCTGCAGGTTGGCACCGACGCCGGGTTGGTCGAGCTGGACGTCGATGCCCTGCGCGCGTAGCGCATCGGCGGGGCCAATGCCGGACAGCATCAACAGTTGCGGCGAGTTGATCGCGCCGGCGCTGAGCAATACTTCTGCGGCCGCGTGGTACTGCTGGCGCTGGCCGCCCACGCGCAGGTGCACGCCGGTAACGCGCCCAGCGTCGATCTGCAGCCGTTCAACCAGTGCGCCGGTGACTACCTGCAGATTGCTACGCGAGCGCACTGGAGTGAGATACGCGGCGGCTGAGGAGCAACGTGCGCCGTTCTTCTGCGTTACCTGGTAGAGACCCACGCCTTCGTGCTGGACGCCGTTGAAATCGGCGTTGTGTGCGTGTCCAGCCTGCTGCCCGGCTTCGATGAAGGCGCGGCTGAGTGGATTGACATGGCGCAGGTCGGCTACCTGCAGCGGACCGTCGGCGCCATGCAGTGCATCGGCGCCGCGCGCATTGCCTTCGCTGTGGCGGAACCACGGCAGCACGTTGTCCCAGTTCCAACCGCTGGCACCTGCCGCTGCCCAGCGGTCGTAGTCGCCGGGCACGCCGCGCACATAGCACATGGCATTGATCGAGCTCGAGCCGCCCAGCACCTTGCCGCGCGGCCACCACAGTCGGCGGTTGCCCAACGCGGGTTCCGGCTCGGTGTCATAGCTCCAGTTCACGCGGCGGTTGTTGACCAGCCGGGCGATGCCGGCCGGCATATGGATGAAGGGGTGCCAGTCGCGTGGGCCGGCTTCGATCAGCAGCACCCGTAGCTGCGGGTCGGCACTGAGCCGGTTGGCCAGCACGCAGCCGGCCGAACCGGCACCGACGATGATGTAGTCGAATTCCTTTGCAGCTTCGCTCACACGCTTCTCCCTCCCGAGTCCCTCAGGATAGAACGGCGCGTTGTACCGGAGTAAGCCCTGCCGCACTGGCGATGTTGCAGTGCATTAGATAACGTACGCGCTCTGCCGAGTCCCACCGGAGTTGCCCGATGCCGCCGTCCTCTCGCCACCCGCTGCGCCGGGGTGCCGCATGACCGTTCCGCGCGGACCCGGTGCAATGCATCGACTATTGCTGGCGCTGCGCGGCTCGCCGCCGCTGTGGTGGTCGTTCCTGTACTTCTTCTGCCTGCTCAGCGGCTATTACGTGCTGCGCCCGGTACGCGAGGCGATGGCCGCATCGGCGGACATGGAGGCCTTGTTTCCGCCTGGGTTGATCGCCTGGTTCGCAGCCCATGGCATGCCGCTGAAGGACTTCACCCTGCAGTTCCTGTTCTCCTGCGTGTTCCTGATCATGCTGGTGCTGCAGCCGCTGTATGGCTGGCTGGTCAGCCGCTATCCGCGACGGGTGTTCCTGCCGCTGGTGTATGGCTTCTTCATCTTCACCTTGTTCGTGTTCTACGCGATGTTCAGCGCCAACATCCCCGGCCGGGGCATGGCGTTCTTCTTCTGGATCACCGTCTTCAACCTGTTCGCGGTGGCGGTGTTCTGGAGCTTCATGGCCGACGTGTTCTCCAACGTGCAGGCGCGTGCTTTCTACGGGTATATCGGCGCAGCGGGCACGGTGGGGGCGTTCCTGGGGCCGATCATCACCAGCTCGCTGGTGCAGCGGGTCGGTATCGCCAACCTGATGCTGGTCTCGGCCGGCTTCCTGTCGATCTGCCTGTTCTGCATCTGGAAGCTGCGGCCGTGGGCGGTGCAGCGCGAACGCGAGCAGCAGCTGACCGACGGCGAGCAGCCGATGGGCGGCAGCGTGTTCGATGGACTGAAGCTGATCGCACGGGAGCCGCTGCTGCGCTGGCTGGCCCTGATGGTGGTCTTCGGGGTGGGCGTGGGGACCATGCTGTACAACGAGCAGGCCTCGATCGTACGCCGCATGATCACCGATCCAGCGGCCAGTACCGCGTTCTACTCGCGCATCGACCTGGCGGTGAATGCCTTGACCCTGATCATCCAGCTGGGCCTGACCCGCTGGTTGCTGTCACGTTATGGCGTGGCTCCGGCGCTGTTGATTCCGGGTTTCGCGATCATCATCGGCTTCTCGATCGCGGCAGCATCGCCGTTGCCGGTGATGGTAGCGGTGATCCAGGTGCTGACCCGTGCCAGCGAATTCTCGCTGGGCAAACCGGCACGCGAGACCATCTATACGCGTGTTGACCGGCAATGGCGTTACAAGGCCGGTGCGGCCATCGACACCGTGGTTTATCGCGGCGCTGACCTGACCTTTGCCTGGGTGCACAAAGGTTTGTCCCTGTTTGGCTCAAAGGCGGTGTTCGTCGGTGGCGCTGCGGTGGCCGTGTTCATGACGCTGTCGGCGTTGGGCGTCTTGCGCGAAGAGAAGAAGCTGCCGCAGGATCGTTGAGTGATTCCCCCGCGGCGGGCTGCCGCCGTGTTGCCAGGATGAGATGACGATGAGCGTATTGGGCGTGAGTGCGATGGCGGTGACACTGCTGGTGGCGGTGTTGCATGTGTACTTCCTGGTGCTGGAGATGTTCCTGTGGACCAAGCCGCAGGGCTTGAAGACCTTCCGCAACACGCCGGAGAAAGCGCAGGCCACGCGCGTGTTGGCGGCGAACCAGGGCTTGTACAACGGCTTCCTCGCTGCCGGCATCATCGCCGGGCTGGTGCTGGCGCAGCCGGTGCTGGTGACGTTCTCGCTGGTCTGCGTGGTGGTGGCCGGTGCCTACGGCGCGTACAGCGTCAGCCCGCGCATCTTCTACGTGCAGGCCGTACCGGCAATCGTGGCCCTGCTGCTACGCGCGCTGTAGAGCCGAGCCATGCTCGGCAGGAGCGTTGCCGATAGATCAACTGTAGTGCCGAGCCATGCTCGGCAGGGGCATTACCGATAGATCACCTGTAGTGCCGAGCCATGCTCGGCAGAGGCATTATCCGTAGAGCCCGTGCCGAGCATGGCTCGCCGCTACGTTGGGTTGGCTTGTAAGGCCCCTGCCGAGCATGGCTCGGCACTACAGAGGAGCATCGCTGGTGATCAACGACTGATGTACAGCGCGAATCCCAGCCACAACGGCACTGCATACAGCACCGCCCCGAGCACGAACAAGGCGGTCAGCAGGTGCACGCGCCAGTCATTGATGCGCAGGAAAACGAATTGCTCGATGGTGCGGCCCAGCCAGAACACGGCCATGAAAGCCAACACCACGTGCCCAAGCTGGGTATCCAGCAGTTCGCGGGTGAACACCAGCGACAGCACGGCCATTCCCACAAACACGTAGATCAGGCGCAAGTTGAGTATCTGCATGATCGCGCGGTTGGCAGCGCTGAGCTTTGCCAGCTCATGTTTCCAGCCGAACAAGCGCCAGAACGCGAGGTGGAACAGGGCGAAACCCAGACAGTGCAGTCCGCCAAGGCGCAGCATCCATTCCGCGGTCTGCATGGGCTAGCCTCCGCTGCGGCTGGGACGTGGTGATACCCACATCGCGATGATGGCCTGGAATACCTCGGTACCGGCGGCATCGGTGACGCTGACCTGCACCGGCAGGTCATAGCCGTGGTCGGTGCTGATGATGGGCTGCTGCGGGGTGGCCACCGCCTTCAACACGCCCAGCGCCTTGGCCTGGTACTTCACTTCCATGCCCTTGGGGATCCAGCGCATGTCAGCCGGCAGGCTGGCATCGACCATCACCCCGCCGACGAGCTCGGCAAGATTGCACATCGCGATCGCGTGCACCGTGCCGATATGGTTGCTGATGCGGCGGCGCTGGCGGATCACGCCTTCGCAGCGGCCCGGCTCCAGCGCAGTGATGGTTGGCGAGATGCTGGCGAAGTAGGGTGCCTTGAAGCAGACCGCGCGCGAGAACAGCCAGTTGCCGGCGGGCCAGCGGTTGAAACGACGGTATAGCGCGAGCAGGGGCGCAGTCATGGCATGGTGTCCTGATATGAAAACGGCGGGCACAAGGCCCGCCGTCGGTATTGCATGTGGATTGGCTTACGCGGCCTGCTGCGGCTGCGGGCGCTGCTTGCCCGGCAGGTCGTAGTAGCCGGCCGAACGCAGTTCGTGCGGCTCGAAGTCGTCCACGGTGATGGTGTCCATGGTGATCTCGCGCAGCTCTTCCAGCAGCTTGCGCTCGTCCTGGGTAATTACGCCTTCGGCCACGGCTTCGTCGAGCTGGGTGGCGAAGGTCAGTGCTTCGATGCCCTTGGTCTTCAGTGCCTTGATGAACTTGCGTTCCACCGGCTCGGCCATGATCGCCTTGGACAGGTAGCTGTTGATGCGGCCACCCGGGTTGTTCTCGCACGGGGTCAGGAACACGCCCTGGGCCAAGCGGTCACGCGCCTCGCCCGGTGCCATCAGCGTGGCGGCAACGCGGCGGCTCAGGCGATCACCCGGGGCCTCGGCGCGACGGCCGAACGGGAAGATCAGTGCCCACATCAGCCAGCCGATCGGACGGATCGGGAAGTTGCGCAGCGCAGCCGACAGCGATTCCTCGATCTTGTGCACGCTGTCGTGGAAGGCCCAGGCCAGCAGCGGCTGGTCAGCGCTCGGTGCGCCTTCATCGTGGTAACGCTTGAGCATGGCGCTGGTCATGTAGATGTGGCTGAGCACATCGCCCAGGCGACCGGACAGCGATTCCTTGAACTTGAGCTTGCCGCCCAGGGTCATCATCGAGATATCGGCCATCAGCGCCAGGTTGGCCGAGTAACGGTCGAGCTTGCGGAAGTAGCGGCGGGTGTAAGCGTCACCTGGGGCGGCACCGAAGCGCGCACCGGTCAGACCGAACCACAGCGAACGCACGGCGTTGGAGATACCGAAGCGAACGTGGCCGAACAGCGCCTGGTCGAACTCACGCAGGCCGGCCTTGCGGTCTTCATCCTGCGCAGCCTTCATTTCCTTCAGTACCCACGGGTGGCAGAGGATGGCGCCCTGGCCGAAGATCAGCAGCGAACGGGTCATGATGTTGGCACCTTCCACCGTGATGGCGATCGGTGCGGCCTGCCAGCTGCGGCCGGCGAAGTTGCGCGGGCCGAGGATGATGCCCTTGCCGCCGATCACGTCCATCACGTCGGAAATGACTTCGCGGCTCATGTTGGTGCAGTGGTACTTGGCGATCGCCGACGGCACCGACGGCACGTCGCCACGGTCAACCGCGGCTGCGGTGGCCTGCGACAGCGCACTGATCTTGTAGGCCTTGCCACCGATGCGGGCCAGCGCTTCTTCCACGCCCTCGAAGCGGCCGACCGACAGACCGAACTGCTTGCGGATGCGTGCATAGGCACCGGTCACCACCGCACCGGCCTTGGCACCGCCGGACGCGGTGGAGGGCAGGGTGATGGAGCGACCAACGGCCAGGCACTCGTTGAGCATGTTCCAGCCCAGGCCGCGCTTCTCGGCGCCGCCGATCAGCTGGGTCAGCGGGATGAACACGTCCTTGCCGCGGATCGGGCCGTTCTGGAAGGTGGAGTTCAGCGGGAAGTGGCGACGGCCGATTTCCACGCCATCGGTGTCACGCGGCAGCAGTGCCAGGGTGATGCCGATGTCCTTGGTATCGCCGAGCAGGCCGTCCGGGTCGTACATGCGGAAGGCCATGCCGATCAGGGTCGCGACCGGTGCCAGGGTGATGTAGCGCTTGTCGAAGGTGAGCTTCAGGCCCAGCACTTCCTCGCCCTTCCACATGCCCTTGCAGACGATGCCGAAGTCGGGAATCGAGGTTGCATCGGAGCCGGCGAACGGGCCGGTCAGGCCGAAGCACGGTACTTCCTGGCCGATGGCCAGGCGCGGCAGGTAGTAATCCTTCTGCTCCTGGGTGCCGTAATGGTTGAGCAGTTCACCCGGACCCAGCGAATTGGGCACGCCGACGGTGGAGCTGACCACGCTCGATACCGAGGCCAGCTTCTGGATGACCTTGTGGTGGGCCAGCGCGCTGAAGCCCAGGCCGCCGTATTCCTTCGGGATGATCATGCCGAAGAACTTGTTCTTCTTGATGAACTCCCACAGCTCCGGCGGCAGGTCCGCGTGGACGTGGGTGATCTCGAAGTCATTGACCATCTTGCAGAGCTCTTCCACCGGGCCATCCATGAAGGCCTGTTCTTCGGCGGTGAGCTGCGGCTTGGGATAGTTGAGCAGGATGTTCCAGTCCGGGTCGCCGGTGAACAGCTCGCCTTCAAAGCCAACCGAGCCGGTTTCCAGTGCGATGCGCTCGGTCTTGGACAGCGGCGGCAGCACTTTGCGGAACACGCCCATGAACGGTGCGGTGATCAGCGGCTTGCGCAGGAACGGCAGCAGCACCGGCACGCAGATCAGCGCAACGATGGCGGCAGCGACGATGATCGCGGTTTGGTTGACGCCGGCGAACCAGCAGATGGCCAGGGCTGCAACGCTGATGATCGTCCAGACGACGAGCCGCATGCGATGGTAGGCAACAAAGGCGCCTGCTAGCAGCAGGGCCAGGAAAGGTACGAGGATGCTCATGGACGTGCTCCGGTAACGTGCTCGGTTCGGGCGGACGCTGCGGAAGGCAGTGCGTCCAGGTAGTTCAACACAGCGGCGGTAAACGCATTGTTGTCATCGCCGGCCACCATGTGGGTGGCATGGGGCAGATGGACATGCTGTGCGTGTGGCACCAGCGCCATGAATTCTTCAACGGTCTGTGGCGAGACCAGGTCGCTGCGACCACCGCTTACCAGCAGCAGCGGGCACTGCACCTGCCTTGCTGCGTCTGCGATAACGCCTTGATGCTGCTCGCTGTCGCGCGCCAGTTCGTTGACCAGGCGCGGGTCCCAATGCCAGTTCCAGCGGCCATCCTTGCCTGGGCGCAGCAGCGCACGCAGCGAATCTTCGCTCTTGCGTGGGCGGTGAGGCATATAGGCGGAGATGGTGTCGGCGGCAGCCTGCAGCGAGGCGAAACCGTCCGGGTGCGCGCTCATGAAGGCAAGGATGCGCTCCACACCGCTGGTTTCCCAGCGCGGGGTGATATCCACAAGCACCATTGCCGAGAACAGGCCCGGCCAGCGCGCTTCGGCCATCAGGCCGAACAGGCCGCCCATCGAAGCGGCGACCAACACGGGCGGACGCGGCAGCTCGCCAGCGACCACGATCAGGTCATCGGTGAACTGGTCGCCGTGATAAGGCAGATCGTTGGCATTCCAGTCCGAGTCGCCATGGCCACGCGCGTCGTAGCTGAGCGTGGCATGCCCTTCGGCGTTGAGCGCTTCGGCAGCAGCAGTCCATGCGCCGCGGGTCTGGCCGAAGCCATGCGCGAACAGGATGCAGGGCTGTTTTCCGCTGGTTCTGGATGCGCCCAGGCCAGCGCCATGCGCGCCTTCGAGGCGGATGTCTTCGGCAGATGTAGAGGAGGGCAGAGGGGTAACCATACCTGATGGTATGGAATGGCCTGAATCACTGTCAATACCTATAGGTATGGAGGCGCCGCCGAGCGGCGCCTGCGATCGGCCATCTGGACAATTAATTGCCAGATTGTCCGCGGATTTGTTGTCCACATACTGCAACCAGTCCCCGCCGTATGGTTAAATCTGCCCATGAACGATTCTTCAGTTTCCAGCACCGAGTCCCGCAGCACGCGGAATAGCCGCCTGAGCGCGGATGACTGGGCGCAAGCGGCCTTGGACCTGATCGCTGAACAGGGTGTGGGCGCGGTCGCGGTAGAGCCGCTGGCGCGCCGCCTTGGCGTGACCAAGGGCAGCTTCTACTGGCATTTCCCCTCGCGCGATGCGCTGCTGCAAGCAGCCTTGGAGCGCTGGGAAGTGGTGGAGCAGCAGCAGGTGTTCGGCAGTCTGGAAGAGGTGCCTGATCCGCGTACGCGGCTGCGCGCGCTGTTCCAGCTGGTGGCGCATGAGGTCACCCCGCATGTGATCTACAGCGAGCTGCTCAAGGCCCTGGACAACCCGATGGTGCGGCCGGTCATTGACCGCGTTTCGCAGCGGCGCATGGAATACCTGATTGCCTCGTTCCGCCAGGCCGGGCTGAGTTCCACTGATGCCCGCCATCGTGCTCGGCTTGCGTATGCCGCATATGTCGGCTTCCTGCAGCTGTCGCTGCAGTTGCAGCAGCCCAAGCAGGCGCGCGAGGATTTCGAGGCCTATGTCGAGCATGTGATCGAGACCTTGATTCCGAACGGCTGAATTGTTCGAACACAAGTGACGGAGCAAGGTCGCAGTGATGCGGCCTTTTCTTTTGCAGTGAGGTGTCTGCTGCGTGCAACGATAGTCGCGAACAGCTCTGCCATTTCGGTAGCCCCGCTCGGCGGGGGTTCGATGTTGATGCCGGGCGCCTGGTCGGGACCAGTGTCCAACGACTGAGCGAACTGGAATCTGCTCAGGGTGTGCCGGGCCATCGCAACATGGAAATAAAAACGGCCCGGGAAACCAGGGCCGTCCTGTTTCAACTGACCAGGCTACGATCAGAAGCGCTGACGGTACTCCATGTAGTAGTAGCGCCCAGGGGTGTCGTACTGGTAGTCGAAGCTGTTGGCGACGCCTGTGTCGCCACCGGCGGTTCCTTCGCGAACACGTTGTTCACGCCCACCGACACGGTTGCATTCCACGGCACGTTGTAACGTGCCGGCAGGTCGTGATACGTGGTCGCGGCCAGCTTGTTCTGCGGGTCCTTGCCGGAAGCGGTGACGCGGTTCGGATCGCTGCACAGCGCAGCCACCGTCGGGTACTTGCAGTTCTCGACCAGGCTGGAGAAGTAACGCGTGGTCCAAGTCAGACCGAAATCGCCATAGGTCCAGTTCGCGGTCAGGTTGGAGCGGATGCGCCAGACCGGAGTGTCCTTGACGTAGGTGCCCACTTCCGAGGCATCCCAGTCTGCGTCCGGGGTTGCCTTGGTGCGATAGGACGACATGTAGGTGCTGTCCCAGATGAACGAGAACGCACCGAAGCGGGTATCGGGCAGCGAGTAGCGCATGGTCAGGTCGTAATCTTCCACTTCGATCTCGCCTAGGTTGGCCAGGCCCATCTTCAGGTAGGTGATCTGGCCCAGTGCGTTGCGGGTCAGGCCGTCATTGACGATGTCGCACCAGCTCTGGTTGCCTTCCACATAGCACTGGTCAAGTATGTAGGTGACCTGCGGACGGCTGATCACGTTCTTGATGTTGATCTGCCACCAGTCCAGCGACACGTCGAAGCCCTTCAGGAAGCTCGGGCTGAACACGAAGCCCAAGGTCTTGGAGGTCGAGGTTTCCGAGCGCGCAAGAACGCAAAACGCCCCGATTTACGGGGCGCTTGAGATTTGAAGCAGAGAATTCTTACAGGTCCTGCTCGTAACGGACGTACGGTATTGCGCCGTCGTCATTGCTTTCGTTACGCGGTGAGAATGGATTCTTGCCGCGGGTGATCACGTTTTCCGCGCCGACCGTGAGCTGGCCGCTCCACGGGGTGCGCCAGGTGATGCCCAGTCCCAGGCCTTCCCATTTGCCACTCTGGCCGGGGGCGTCGACAACGCGGCCGATGACATTGGCGCTGAAGGCGCCGTAGCCACCGCCAACGGTCAGGCTCTTGCTGTCCCATTGATCAACCACCGCCGGAGCGGCATCGGTCAACGGCACCAGGCGTGCCTTGGCGTAGGTGCCGCCGATGGAGACGAAACCTTCGCGGCCGATGTTCTTCTGCCCGAATACGGTGAGGTCATTCTGCTCGACCCGCGCCGCGCCGCTCTTGTTGCCACCCGACAACCAGGCCGGGAGCGTGTCGCGGCCAGTGCCGGCGCTTACTCCGACGCGGCCGCCTGGGCGGTTGAACGCAGTGGTTGCCGAGATATGACGGCCGTTGTTGCTGTCGTCGTCATCGCCGAGGCTGGCCAGCATGCAATGGCTGGCAAGGCCGCCAATGCTGCTGCCGCGGCTGCTGTTGCAGAGCAGGCCGAGCGAGTCACCCGAGGACAGCCCAAATGCGGCATCCAGCGAGCTTTGACCGAAATTCCAGCGGGCCCCAACGTTCTGGGTGCCGGTGGGCTCCAGATAAAGCAGGGCCTCGACCTTGCCGCTGCCGCGGTTCCAGACCGGCAACACGGTGCTGTCCATGGCGCGCGGCTTGCTTTGCGCATGCACGCCCGTGACCACGCCAAGGGCGATCATCAGGGCAAGCGGTAGGCGCAATAAGGCGTTCATGGACTCAGTAAGACCCCGTGGGCGCCAGGAAGTTCCCGGCGCGTGAGTTCTCGATCCTATGCGGTTTATGGTTTCTTAACAAGTCTTCGCCCTCCCCAGAACGCAACTCGTTGGACCGTTATTGCAGCCGCTCGGGAGCGGGCTGGTTAGCCGGTGTGGAACTGAACAATACGCCAATTTCTGCTAATGGGAAGTGATATTCCTGACCGCAGAACTCGCAGCGTACTTCGACCTGCCCAGTGGGCTCGGCGGCGGCACGTGCTTCCTCCTCGCCGAGCGACTGCAACATGGAACTGACCCGCTCGCGCGAGCAGGAGCAGCCAAAGCGCAGGGCCTTGTCGCCAACCAGCTGCGGGTTCTCCTCATGGAACAGGCGGTGCAGCAGCTCGCTGCCCGGCAGGGCCAGCAATTCGTCGCGGCCGAGCGTGTCGAACAGTGCGCCAGCGCGGACCCAGCCGTCTTCATCGCCTTCGTCGCCGGGCAGTTTCTGCAGCAGCAGGCCGGCCGCGTGCTCGCCGTCGCTGGCCAGCAACAGGCGGGTCGGCAGCTGTTCGGAGTGACGGAAGTAGTCCTCGAATGCCTCGTCCAGGCTGTCGCCGGTCAGGGCGACCAGGCTCTGGTAGCGCTGCGGTTCGCGCGGATCCAGGCCGGGGTTTTCGATGGTGATGGCCAACAGGGCGTCGTCGCCGAGACCTGGCAGGGTGGCCGGGGCATCCTCGCCGTCGTTCAGCTGGACAATGCCGCGCAGGGTGCCGGCCGAGGTGCATTCACTGAACAGTGCGCGCAGGGCGCTGCTGCTGCGAAGCTGAATGGACAGCCGGCCGTCCACCTTGGTGTGGCCGGTAAACAGCGCCGAGGCCACGCTTGCCTCGCCGAGCAGGCGAGCGGCGGTGGCGGGATAGGTGCCGTGCGAGAGGATTTCCCGCCATGCCTGGCCGAGCCGGACGTGGACGCCGCGCACGCCGGCGGCGGGCAGAAGGAAGCGGGCAAGCAGATCGGAGGTGTCGGTCATGGGGCTGAATCTACGCGAGGTGGGGTCGGTGCCGGATAATGCGCCGGACAAAGAGTCTTGCAAGGTGGATATCAATGGGGGCGGAGCAGGCCGAGCTCAAGGTGGAGCAGGGGACAGGAACAGGGCGCCGACGGCGCTGGTTGCGGCGCTTGCTGTGGGCGCCAGTGGTGTTTGTCGTGTTCAGCGTGTTGCAGGTGCTGGTGCTGCGCTTTGTCGATCCGCCGTTTTCCACGGTGATGCTGTTCCGGCAGGTTGAGGCTCTGGCCCATGGGGACTGGAAGTTCCGTATCAGTTATCAGTGGCGTGACCTGGACGAGATGGCGCGCAGCGTGCCGATATCGCTGGTGGCGGCCGAAGATCAGCGCTTCCCGGAGCACAACGGCTTCGACCTGCAGGCCATTGAAAAGGCGCGCAAGCACAATGAGCGTGGCGGGCGCCTGCGCGGCGCCAGCACCATCAGCCAGCAGACCGCCAAGAACGTGTTCCTGTGGCAGGGCCGCAGTTGGCTGCGTAAAGGACTGGAGGTCTGGTACACGGTGCTGATCGAGGCCTTGTGGCCCAAACAACGCATCATCGAGATGTACGCCAACGTCGCCGAGTTTGGTGATGGCATCTACGGGGTACAGGCAGCATCGCGCACATATTGGGGCAAGGATGCAGCGCGCTTGAGCCCTGCTGAAAGCGCCCGCCTCGCGGCGGTACTGCCGTCGCCACGGCGCTACAACGCGGCCAAGCCTGGTCCATATGTGCAGCGCCGCGCCGCGTGGATCCAGCGGCAGGCGCGACAGTTGGGCGGGGCCGGTTACGTTGATGACGCTGATTGAAGGTGTGGCTGTTGCTAGACTTCGCTCATGAATACGCCTGAACGCCTCACCCTGCTGATCACCGCTTTCAACGAGCAGGAAGCATTGCCGCAGCTGCATCCGCGCCTATGCGCCCAATTGCATGCGCTGGCAGCTGATGTCGATGGCCGCATTCTGTATGTCGATGACGGCAGCAGCGATGCCACCTGGCGGGTGATGCAAGAACTGGCTGCGCAGGAGCCGCAGGTCTCGGTGCTGCGGCTGTCGCGTAACTTCGGCAAGGAAATCGCACTGACGGCGGGGTTGGACTTCATTGAAGAAGGTGCGGTGATTCTTCTTGATGCCGATGGCCAGGATCCGCCCGAGTTGATTCCGCAGTTCGTTGCCCTGTGGCAGCAAGGCTATGACGATGTCTATGGCACGCGTGTTGAGCGCGGCGGTGATGGTTGGTTGAAGCGCTTCACCGCAGCGGCGTTTTACCGGGTGATGGGGCGCTTGTCGAAGACGCCGATCCCCGCCGATACCGGTGATTTCCGCTTGCTGTCAGCGCGTGCGCTGGCTGGCCTGCGGCAGCTGCGCGAGCGCCATCGGTTCATGAAAGGTCTGTTCGGCTGGGTCGGCTACAAGCGCATCGCCTTGCCGTACCGACGCGAGCCGCGCTTGGCGGGCAGCAGCAAGTTCGGTTTCTGGAAGTTGTGGAATTTCGCGCTGGAAGGCATCACCAGCTTCTCCACCGCACCGTTGCGGGTGGCGACCTATCTGGGCCTGTTCACCGCTGCCGGGGCATTCGCCTTCGCTGCCTGGGTGATCGGCAAGGCGGCGCTGTATGGCGACCGGGTTGCTGGCTGGCCGACGATGATGGCGGTGATCCTGTTCCTGGGCGGCGTGCAGTTGATCGCCTTGGGGCTGATCGGCGAGTACCTCGGCCGCCTGTACATGGAGGCCAAGCAGCGGCCTTTGTACCTGGTCGACACATGGCAGCCGGCGAACGTGGCAGTATCTGCCCCATCCGCCAGCGCAGGAGAACGCCATGCAGACCGTTCGACAGTTGCTTGGGGCCAAGTCCCCTGAGATCCACGCCGTGCCACCGGATGTGGCGGTGGTGCAGGCAATCCGCCTGATGGCCGAGAAGGGCATCGGCGCGGTGCTGGTAATGGAGGGCCGCAATCTTGTCGGCATCCTTTCCGAACGTGACTACGCACGCAAGATCGTATTGATGGACCGTTCTTCGGCGAGCACGCCGGTTCGCGAGATCATGACCGCCGAGCTGGTCACCGTGGCACCTACAGTCACCGTCGAGCAATGCCTGGAACTGGTGACCAACCGACGTATCCGCCATCTGCCGGTAGTGGATGGCGATGAGGTGGTGGGCGTGATTTCCATCGGTGACCTGGTCAAGTCGGTGATCGAGGCGCAGCGCCGCGAACTCGGCCAGCTACAGCAGTACATCACCGGTACCTGAGGGCGTCGGCGCTACTTGGCGTAGCGCCCGCCACACTGCGCGTCCTTGCCCGGCCCGGTTTCAATCGTGGCCAGCAGCGCTGCGGGTGGGGCAATGCTGGCCAAGGTCAGGGCGATCGCGCCACGCAGGCCCAATGCCTTGAAGTCAGGACGGAAGGACGGATCCTTGAAGCTGCCGCCGATACGCAGCGGCGAACGCAGGGCGAGGATGCTCACATCCTTTGGACGTGGACGCAGCAACAGATCCAACTGTTCCTGCCTGAGATTGACCGAGCCCTCGCCGACAACCAACGTGTCGGTGGTGTCGAAGGCTAGTGCACGCGACTGCATGACGCCGTTGCGCACACCGAAGTCGCCGAAGGCACAGCGCAGTGGTATCTGCTTGTCACCGGTGAACAGGAATTTCAGCGACTCGGCCACATCCAGCCCGGCCAGCTCCATCAGCAGGTTGCCGATATGCCCGCGACCCATGCCCACAGCCACATCGCCATTGCTGCTGCCGAGCATCGCGGCGATGGAGTTGCCGTTGCCGCTCAGGCGGATGTTTCCGCTGATGCCGCCGGAGGCCTGCTCCGCCAACTTGGCATCCGGGAACAGCTGGCCGAGCTGGACACCGCGCAGGCTGGCATTGAGCGTGGTGCTGATCTGTGGACGCCGCGCATCCATGCGGATGGTGCTGCGGATATCCCCGCCGGCCACGCCGAAGTTGAGCGGTTCCAGTCGCAGCAGTCCGTTGTCCAGCAACAGGTGCGCGTCCATGTCGTCCAGTGGCAGTTTGGGCGCGCTGATGTGCTGCGCCTTCCAGCGAACGTCCGCGTCCATGGCGCGCAGTTTGCTCAAGTCATAGGGTTTGTCGGGCAGCAGCGTTGGTTTCGCGGCAAGTCGTGCAGCCTCGGCCTTCTGTTCGGCGTTTGCTGATTCATCGCCGCCGGTTTTCGGTGGTGCACCGATGAAGCCTGCAAGATCGTCGAAGTCCAGCCGTTTGGACAGCAGGTTGGCAGTCAGTCGCGGGCGCTCGCCGGCCACATCGATTTCCACATCGCCGGCCAGGTCGCTGTCACCAACGCGCCCACTGAATTTTTCGTAGCGCCAGCGCTGGTATTCGCGCTTCAGTCGCCCGTCCAGCCGGTACGGCGGCGACGAAGGAATGGCGATGCCGATCAGCGCGTAGAGGTCTTCCAGATCCTGCCCGCTGAGCTGGAACTGCAGGTCGAACACCTGGAACTGGAAGGGATTGGTCAGCGTGCCGCTGGCGATGGCGTGGGTAGCGCCAGCGCGGGCATCGAGGTGGATGCGGAACGGGTGCTCGCTATTGCTGAGTTCCAATGGCGATTCCGTGCCACCTTTCAGGGTGAACGCAGCACCTTGCCAGCGGCCCTTGCCTTCGATCAGCACTGGAGGTGCGGCGTCGGCCTGTTTCGGTGTGCCGCTGCGCACCGTCAGGTCAACGCGGGTGCGCCCGGGTTCGTCGAGGAACTGCAGCTTGCCGTCGGTGATATACAGGCGCTTGAGTTGCGGCGGTTCGCCGCCGCCACTGCCAAGGAAGTCCCAGTTGCCAGGCTCGCCCTTGCGCGGCGCGGTCTGCAGCAGCACGTCGGGGCGGCTCAGGCGGATCTCCGGCATCTGCACACTGCCACGCAGCAGGGGCCAGATGCGGATGTCCAATTCAACGCGATCAGCGCTGGCCATCTGCGGTTGTTTTGCCCAGCTGGCATTGGCGAAGCGGATGTCGTCGCCACGAACGGTGGTGGTGCGGCCCAGATCCACGTCCAGGTTGCCGATCTGCAGGACGCGGCCGGTGCGGGCCTGCACGGCACGTTCCAACGGGCCTTTGAACCAGTTCCAGTCCCACAGCAGGATCAGCACGAGGATTGCGATCAGCACCGCCGCAGCGGCAATCAGCCAGCGTTGGCTGCGCTTGCCGGGGCGTTGCAGTCGCCAGCGCGACGCTGCTGGCGTGGCCGGGGGCGGGGAAGTAGTCACGTCCCCATCGTGGCGTGGTCCGTGTTCACGTAGCGCGAATCGGGCATTGGCGTTACGTGAACACGGTGTTGCCAGGATGTTGCCGGGAATTCCAGCGGCTACGGCAGATTGGTTGCGTTTACAGGATCTGCGCGGTCACCGAGACGAAGTGGCAGACGCTGCCTGCAATCACGAACAGGTGCCAGATCGCATGCGAGTAAGGCAGTTGCTCGCGGTGATAGAACACGGTGCCCAGGGTGTAGAACACGCCGCCGCCGAACAGCCAACTCAGGGTCCAGCCATCCAGCGAGGCCCACATGGGCTTGATTGCGACGATGACCAGCCAGCCCATCGCGATATAGATCGCAGTGGAGAGCTTCTTGAAGCGGCCGGTGTAGAACAGCTTGAAGATGACACCGAAGACGGCCAGCGCCCAGATCGCAGAGAACAATCCCCAGCCCCAGGGACCGCGCAGGCCGATCAGGGTGAAGGGCGTATAGGTGCCGGCGATCAGGATGTAGATCGCGCAGTGGTCGAAGATCTTCAGCCGGCCCTTGGCCACCGGGTGCTGGATGGCGTGGTACAGGGTGGAAGCGGTGTACAGCAGCAACAGTGCGACGCCAAAGACAATCGCGCTGGCCAGCTGCCAGCCATCGCCATAGATCGCGGCGAGGGTAATGAGTACAGCGCCGCCAGCCAATGCGCTGACCGCGCCCAGACCGTGGGTGAGGGCGCTGGCGACTTCTTCGCGGATCGATGCAACGGATGCAGTCATGGGTAAATGGGGGCGCGGGCTGGGGGGAGGCCCGGTGCCCGCTATCATCACCCCGAACGGCGGCGTGTGCACGCCGCCATCAGACTTAGGCGACCGAAACCGTGTGCGCGGCCTCACGCGTGGCGGAGAAACGTACGTCCGGCGCGCGTTCCTGGGCCAGCTGCAGGTTGACCCGCGTCGGTGCCAGATAGACCAGATGGCCGGCGGCATCGATGCTGAGGTTGCTGGCGTTCTTCTCGCGGAACTCTTCCAGCTTCTTCGCATTGCTGCAGCTGATCCAGCGTGCGGTATTGACCGAGACCGGCTCGAACACCGCCTCCACGCCGTATTCGTCCTTCAGGCGATAGGCGGCCACGTCGAACTGCAGCACGCCGACCGCGCCGAGGATGAGGTCGTTGCTCATCAGTGGGCGGAAGAACTGGGTAGCACCTTCTTCCGACAGCTGCGCCAAGCCCTTCTGCAACTGCTTGAGCTTGAGCGGATCCTTCAAGCGGGCGCGGCGGAACAGTTCCGGGGCGAAGTTGGGAATGCCGGTGAAGGTGACGGCTTCGCCTTCGGTGAAGGTGTCACCGATGGAGATGGTGCCGTGGTTGTGGATGCCGATCACATCGCCCGGCCAAGCCTCGGCGGCGATCTCGCGGTCGCTGGCCATGAAGGTCAGCGCGTTGGCCAGCTTCATCTCCTTGCCGGTGCGCACGTGGAAGGTCTTCATGCCAGCGGTGAACTTGCCCGAGCACACGCGCATGAAGGCGACACGGTCACGGTGCTGCGGGTCCATGTTGGCCTGGATCTTGAACACGAAGCCGGTCAGCTTGTCTTCCTGCGGGGCGATGTCGCGGCCGGTGGTGGCGCGGGTCTGCGGTGCCGGTGCGTGCTCGACGAAGAAGTCCAGCAGCGGCTGCACGCCGAAGTTGTTGACGCCCGAGCCGAAGAACACCGGCGTCTGCTTGCCGGCCAAGTAGGCCTCGACGTCGAACGGATGGCTGGCGCCCTGCACCAGTTCCAGTTCGTCGCGCAGGTCGGCCAGCATCTTCTCGCCGATCTTCTCGGCCAGGCCGGGGGAGTCCAGCGACGGGAAGATGGTCGAGTCCTGGCGGGTGAAGTTGCGGCCCTGTTCGTAAAGGTGCACTTCGCCGGTCAGCAGGTGCACCACGCCCTTCAGGCGCTGGCCCATGCCGATCGGCCAGGTCACCGGCGCGCACTGGATGCCGAGCACGGTTTCCACTTCATCCAGCAGCTCGATCGGGTCCTTGCCCTCGCGGTCGAGCTTGTTGATGAAGGTCATGATCGGGGTGTCGCGCAGGCGGCAGACTTCCATCAGCTTGATGGTGCGCTCTTCCACGCCCTTGGCCACGTCGATCACCATCAGCGCCGAGTCCACCGCGGTGAGCACGCGATAGGTGTCCTCGCCGAAGTCGGCGTGGCCGGGGGTGTCGAGCAGGTTGACGATCTTGCCTTCGTAGGGGAACTGCATCACCGACGAAGTGACCGAGATACCGCGTTCCTTTTCCAGCGCCATCCAGTCCGAGGTGGCGTGGCGGGCGGCCTTGCGGCCCTTGACCGAGCCGGCCATCTGGATCGCGCCCCCGAACAGCAACAGCTTTTCGGTCAGCGTGGTCTTGCCGGCGTCAGGGTGGGAAATGATGGCGAAGGTGCGGCGGCGCGCGGCTTCGGTGGCGACTTCGGACATGGCAGGGGCGCCCGCCCGGGCGCATCAGAAACGAATGAACCGGCGATTATACCTGTCGCCAGCCCAGCAAGGATGACCGGCCCCGGTAGTGCCGAGCCATGCTCGGCAGGGGCGTTCCCGGTAAGGCCCCTGCCGAGCATGGCTCGGCACTACAGGTGAAGCTGCCTGTTCAGGGAGACTGTCGCGGAAATTGCAGCTCGCCGCGTACGCTGCCCATCCGGAACGGGATCGAGCGCAGCGCCAGCCCGGTATTGGCCTGCACCACGAAATGCAGGTGCGGGCCGCTGCTGTGACCGGTGTTGCCGGACAACGCGATGGCTTGTCCGGCGGCCACGGCTTGGCCTGGGCGGACGCTGGCGCTGCCCGCCTGCAGATGGGCGTACAGCGCCATGCTGCCGTCGCTGTGCAGGACGCGCAGCAGACTGCCTTGCTCGCGGCTGTCGACGACCTGCATCACCCGGCCGGCGCGGGCCGCCAGTACGGGTGTGCCCTCAGGTAACGGGAAATCCACGGCATACAGATTCTGCGCATCGGTATGGCTGTAGTGGCCTGCGAAGGCCTGGCTGACCCGTACGGCAGGGCTTTGCAGCGGCAGCAGATAGAGATGGTCCTGCGGTTGCGCAGCCGGATCGCCGGGGAATGCATCCAGCGTCAGCCGCAGTGCGCTGCCGTCATCAGCCAGCCACAACAGACTGCGTTGCTCGCCTGCTGCCAGCAGCGTCGCCTCGGGAGCGCGACTGTCTCCGAGCAGGCGCACCTGCACCGGCCCGGCCAGCAGGTTGCTGACGATGGCTGTGTGTCCGCCTGCGCGCGGCTGCAGCTGCAGACTGGCGAAAGCATCGGAACTGGCCGCCCCACCGAAGGGTGCCGATGCCGCCGGTAGCCCCCATGCTTCGCGCCAACGGTTGCTGGGGCTCGCGTCTACGGAACAGGCGGGCAGCAAGGCCAGCGTCAGCAGTACTCGGACGATCAGGGGCACGGTGGGATGTCGGTGGGGCAGGGCCTGATTGTGCCTGTTTGGTTGCCCTGGAAACTTATTCATCTCTTTATGCGAATAAAGCGATTGACAAGCCGCAAAGGCGCTGGCAATGTAGCGTCACCATCGAGACCGGCAGAGGGACAGGCCCTTTGAAGCCGGGGCAACCAGCGGACGCGCAAGCGGCTGCGTTTGGTGCCAAATCCTGCGGTGACCTCCGTGTCCGCCGAAAGATGGTTCGTTCCGTACCTTGCGTACGGCGAACACGAGCTCCGCGAAAGCTCGATGGCCGCTCCTTATCGGATACCGCCATGAGTTTCGCCACCGCTACCGCAGCTCCGCTTTTTCCTGTTGCTTCCCTCGACCGTATTGATGACGGCGTGTCTGCCGTGCGCGGCGAGATCGAGCTGCAGCTGCGCATGCGTCACGCAGGTCAGCGTGCGCTGCGCCTGCGTTATGAGCTGGTTGGCGCGAGCGAGGCACCGGTGGTGCTGGTCGCCGGCGGTATTTCCGCACATCGCCACATTGCTGCGAATGCGGGCTATGCCGAAAAAGGCTGGGCCGAAGGCTTGGTAGGCGTCGGCCGCGCCTTGGATCCGACGCGCCGTCGCCTGCTTGGCTTTGATTTCATCGGCGCCGATGGCGAACTGGACGCGGTCATCGATACCGCCGACCAGGCCGATGCCGTCGCTGCCTTGTTGGATGCCTTGCATATCGAACAGCTGCACGGTTTCGTCGGCTATTCCTACGGTGCGCTGGTTGGCCTGCAGCTGGCCATCCGCCATCCGCGTCGCCTGCACAAGCTGATCGCAGTCAGCGGTGCGCATCGCCCGCATCCTTATGCCTCGGCCTGGCGCGCACTGCAGCGCCGCGCGGTCGCCCTCGGCCAACTGCAATGTGCGGAGAGCCATGGTCTGGCGTTGGCACGGCAGTTCGCGATGCTCAGTTACCGCACTCCGGAAGAATTCGGTGAGCGCTTCGACGCTGCGCCGGAAGTGGTCAATGGCCGAGTACGCGTCGCCGCCGAGGACTACCTCGACGCCGCCGGCGCGCAATACGTGGCCCGCACCCGCGTTGACGCTTACCTGCGCCTGTCCGAATCGATAGACCTGCACCGCGTGGACCCTGCCGCCGTCAGCGTGCCGACCCTGGTCGTCGCCGTTGAAGGTGATCGGCTGGTGCCGTTGTCGGACCTGGTTGCGCTGGTTGAAGGGCTGGGTCCGCGCGGCAGTCTGCGCGTGCTGCGCTCGCCCTATGGCCACGACGCCTTCCTCAAAGAAACCGATCGCATCGACGCGATCCTCGCCACTGCCCTACGCCTGCCCGGAGAAACCGCATGAGCCTGTCCCACACTTCCGATATCTCCTGTAGCCGTGCCACGTCGGCAGTGCGTGCAGGTATCGACCGCGATACCGCCTACGGCGCGGTGACGCCGCCGATCGTGCTGTCGTCCAACTTCAGCTTCGATGGCTTCGGCAACAAGCGGCAGTATGACTACACCCGCAGTGGCAACCCGACCCGCGACCTGCTCGGCGAAGCATTGGCCGAGCTGGAAGGTGGTGCCGGTGGCGTGATCACTGCCACTGGCATGGGCGCGATCACCCTTGTGTTGAACGCCCTGCTGGAACCGGGCGAGCGGCTGGTGGTACCGCACGATGCTTACGGCGGCAGCTGGCGCCTGTTCAATGCGCTGGCCAAGAAGGGTCATTTCGAGCTGATCACCGCCGACCTGACCGATCCGCGCTCGCTGGCCGATGCGCTGGCGCAGTCGCCCAAACTGGTACTGATCGAAACCCCGTCCAACCCGCTGCTGCGCATCACCGACCTGCGCTTCGTCATCGAGGCCGCACACAAGGCCGGTGCCAAGGTGGTCGTCGACAACACCTTCCTGTCGCCGGCCTTGCAGACGCCGATCGCCTTCGGTGCCGACGTGGTGCTGCACTCGACCACCAAGTACGTCAACGGCCACAGCGACGTGGTCGGCGGTGCGGTGATCGCGCGTGACGCCGAGGTGCACCAGCAGCTGGTGTGGTGGGCCAATGCGCTGGGCCTGACCGGCTCGCCGTTCGACGCATTCCTGACCCTGCGAGGCCTGCGCACCTTGGATGCGCGTCTGCGCGTGCACCAGGAAAATACCAGCGCCGTGGTTGAGCTGCTGGCGGCCAGCGACGCGGTTTCCAATGTGTATTACCCCGGTTTGGAGTCGCACCCGGGCCATGCGCTGGCGGCACGCCAGCAGAAGGGCTTTGGCGCGATGCTGTCGTTCGAACTGGCGGCCTGCCAGGGCGAGGATCCGTATGCGGCGGTGCGCGCCTTCCTGGATGGCCTGCATTATTTCACCCTGGCCGAATCGCTGGGTGGTGTGGAAAGCCTGGTCGCGCACCCGGCCACCATGACCCACGCCGCGATGAGCGCCGAAGCACGTGCTGCGGCTGGCATCAGCGAGTGCCTGATGCGCTTGTCGGTTGGCATCGAATCCAGCGAGGACCTGGTCGCCGATCTGCAGGCAGGCCTGGAACGCGCCGCCAAGGTGATTGCCGAAGCGCAGCTGGCCGCCGGCAACTGTAAAAAAACGGTGGATGCATGAGCGCAGTACTGCGTCCGCTGGAACAGCCGCAGGCGCGGCTGGTGCTGTTGGGAACCGGTACGGTCGGTTCGGCCTTTGTTGCGCGCTACCAGGCGCTGCAACAGCGCCAGCTGAGCCTGCCATCACTGCATGTGGTGGCCAATTCGCGCATCGCCCTGGCCTGCGAGGATGCGCCCGATACCGCACTTTCGCGTGCGCGTGACGCGCAGCGGCAGGGCGACAAGCCCGTGCATCAACAGGAAGTAGGGCGTCTGCGTGCTGGCGACATCGTGGTCGATGCCACTGCCAGCGAAGAGGTTGCTGCTGATCATGCGCCTTGGTTGGCGCAGGGCATCCACGTGGTGACCGCGAACAAACTGGGCAATGGCACCGCCCTGGTGCGCGCACAGCAGATTGGCGTGGCAGCTGCAGCTGGCGATGCACGCTATGGCGACGCGGCAACCGTCGGTGCCGGCTTGCCGCTGTTGCGCAGCATTCGTGCACTGGTTGCCGGTGGTGACCATGTGCACGCCATTGAAGGCGTGCTGTCCGGCTCGCTGGCCTGGCTGTTCGATCGCTACGACGGCAGCCAGCCGTTTTCGGCTTGCGTGCGTGAAGCCGCAGCTGCTGGTTACACCGAACCGGATCCGCGCATTGACCTCTCCGGCGAAGATGTACGCCGCAAGCTGCTGATACTTGCACGTGCAGCGGGCGTGCCATTGGAGGCTGATCAGATCACCGTCGACTCGCTCGTGCCTGCGGCATTAGCGGCACTGTCGGCCAATGACGTAGATGCTGCCTTGTCATTGCTGGATGCGCCTTTGGCTGAACGCCTGCAACAGGCGCAGGCGGATGGATTGAAGCTGTGCTTCGTCGGTCGCCTGGATGCGCAGGGCGCGAGTGTTGGCCTGCGCGCATTGCCGCCGGGCCATGCCCTGGCCGGCGGCAGCGGCACCGACAACCGGGTGGCGATCCACAGTGATCGTTACAACACCCAGCCCCTGCTGATCCAGGGCCCGGGCGCCGGTGCCGAAGTAACTGCCGCAGCGCTGCTGGACGACGTACTGGCGATCGTCAATCGCTGAGCAGGAAATTCCTCTCCAGCATCTTGCAACGAAAGAAGGTTGCCACGAGCCTGCCGCTATCCGCAGCGGGCTTGCGTGCGGTGTGCTCAGGTCGGGGTGCTGATCGCGGCGACGTGCTTTTGCGCTGCGCCTGAGTTGGGCGTCGCGCGATTGGACAGCAACAGCACAGCGCCAAGGCTCTACTATGGCTTGCTACGGGTAGCGGCGGTTTCCGCGCCAAACCGGGGCAGGAGCAGGGCTCTGTGTCCCTTCATCTGACAGGTGTATTCGTGTCCAAAGGTGTTCTGGTTTCGCTGGCAGCGTCCCTGCTGTTCGGATTGATGTATTACGCCAGCCCTCAGCTGGCGCCGCTGCAGGGCGGCGATATCTTTGGCTGGCGGGTATTGTTCGCGGTGCCGCTGGTTGCACTTATGCTGCACGTAAGCGGCGAGAAGACGCTGATAGCCGACACCCTGCGACGGGTGCGGGTTGAGCGCCGTCTGTGGTGGGGGTTGCCGTTGTGCGCGGGCATGGTGGGAGTGCAGTTGTGGCTGTTCCTGTGGGCGCCACTGCATGGCCGGGCGCTGCAGGTGTCGATGGGCTACTTCCTGCTGCCGTTGGTGATGGTGCTGCTTGGGCGGGTGGTCTACGGCGAACGTCTGTCCGTCCTGCAGAAGCTGGCGGTAGCCAGTGCCGCCATCGGGGTGGGCTGGGCCTTGCTGCGCAACCACGGTCTTTCCTGGGAAATGTTGCTGGTGGCGCTGGGGTATCCGGCCTATTTCCTGTTGCGCAGGCACCTGCGCATCGGCCATCTTGGCGGCTTCTGGGTCGAGCTGGTGTTGTTGCTGCCGGTGGCTTTCTGGGCGGCGATTGGTGACGGCCAGCAACTGCTGGCAGCGCTGGCGCAGAAGCCATCCTTGTATGCCTTGATTCCGCTGCTCGGGGCGATCAGCGCGGTGGCGCTGATGTGCTACATGCTGGCCTCGAAAATGCTGTCCTTCAGCCTGTTTGGCCTGCTCACCTATGTCGAGCCGGTGCTGCTGATGCTGGCGGCATTGCTGCTGGGTGAGAGTGTCGGCCATGGTCAATGGCCGACCTATGTGGCGATCTGGCTGGCGGTGGCGCTGTTGGCCCTGGAAGGCGTGTTGAAGCTTGGTAAGCGCGGTGCCTGAAGGCTCAGCTGCGCTTGGCTCTGGCGGCGAGATGCGCCATCACCGCCTCACGGCTCATGCGTGCGCCGCTGCTGTCGACGGCGCTGAATGACACTCCGTTCTCCCATAGCTGGGGGGCGAACAGCACCGCGATATCTTCGGACGCCGTCTGCGATTGCAGGTTCAACAGCCGCTGATTGAAGCCAGCCGCGCGCAGCCACGCGTTGTAGCTGGAGTTGTGCTCGGTGGCGAACTGCACCTGGTAGTGGCACTCCTTGCGTTCCGCCTCGGGGCGCGCATCACACTGCGGATTCCATTGGTGCAGGCCGATCACCGCATCGGCTTCCAGCTGTCGCTGGCCGGCAGCAGCCCACAGTGCAACGCACATGCTGGCGCAATGTGAGCGGACCCGTACCGTCAGGTTGTTGCGGTTGATCAGCCGCGCAGCCTCCAGGCCCGGATTGGCATAGCCACCGCCACTGGTGATATCGATGCGGCGTACGCTGGGGTTGGCATCCAATAGTGCTTTCATGTCGGTGGCGAAGTTCCTGCCGACGCTGCCTTCGATGCGCAGAACGCTGCCGCCTTCCTGCACCGACATCTGTGCTTCATCGACATTGGCCATGGTCGTGGATTTTTCACCCTCGATCACCAGCGCCGCGGCGCCTGCGCCGGGTGACGAGGCGATAGGGGCTGTCGCATGCGGGGGCGCAGCGGCAGTCTCATCTATTGACGGTGCCGACTTCCGGTTGCCGATGTAGTAAGCCAGCAACAGCAGGGCCGCCGCGGCAAGCACGATCTTGATCAGGGTGGCCATGCCATTGCCGGGTGCCGCGGTACGCGCGGCGGAGCGCGGACGACGTACCGGTGCCTGCTGGCCAGATTCCTTTTCGGCGTGCATCCGCTTCCCCTGAAGCTGCGTTGTGATGGGCGATTCTGGTTTAGCCGGCGGATCGATTGCAATACACCGGCTGGCCTGCGTCAGTGCGGCGCAGCGGCGTTTGCGATGTGCGCCTGACGACGCGGGAAAGCTATCGGCTGCTCAACTACAGGAACATCCTTGGGCGCCAGCCCCAGCAGGGCCAGCGCCGGTTCAAGCGCGCATCAGCACTCGATGACATTGACGGCAAGGCCGCCACGGCTGGTTTCCTTGTACTTGTCCTGCATGTCGCGGCCGGTATCGCGCATGGTCTTGATCACCTTGTCCAGCGAGACCTTGTGCTTGCCGTCGCCACGCATGGCCATGCGGCTGGCGTTGATCGCCTTCACCGAACCCATTGCGTTGCGCTCGATGCAGGGGATCTGCACCAGCCCGCCGATCGGGTCGCAGGTCAGGCCGAGGTTGTGCTCCATGCCGATCTCGGCGGCGTTCTCGATCTGCCCGGGGTTGCCGCCCAGTGCCGCCATCAGACCGCCGGCCGCCATCGAACAGGCCACGCCGACTTCGCCCTGACAGCCGACCTCGGCGCCGCTGATCGAGGCGTTTTCCTTGTACAGAATGCCGATGGCGGCAGCGGTCAGCAGGAAGTTGAACACGCCCTGTTCGTTGCTGCCGGGGCAGAAACGGTCGTAGTAGTGCAGTACCGAGGGGATGATGCCGGCTGCACCGTTGGTGGGCGCGGTGACCACGCGACCACCGGCGGCGTTCTCTTCGTTGACCGCCAGTGCGTACAGGTTGACCCAGTCCAGCGTGGTCAACGGGTCGCGCATGGCTGCCTCGGGGCGCGATGACAGTTCGCGGTACAGCGTCGGCGCGCGGCGGCTGACATTGAGGCCGCCGGGCAGGGTGCCTTCGGAACGGATGCCGCGGGTCACGCAGGACTGCATCGCATCCCAGATTTCGCGCAGGCCGGCGCGGATCTCATCCTCGCTGCGCCAGCATTTTTCGTTCTCGTACATCATCTGGGCGATGCTCAGGCCGCTGCGTGCAGCCTGCGCCAGCAACTCATCGCCGCTCTTGAACGGGTAAGGAATCGGTGTCTGGTCGGGGACGATGCGGTCATCTGCCGCGTCGTCCTCATTGACCACGAAGCCACCGCCGACCGAGTAATAGTCGCGGGTGGCGATGATCTGGTCGTCGGCATCGTAGGCGGTGAAGCGCATGCCGTTGGTGTGGTACGGCAATTTCTGGCGCTTGTTCATGGCCAGGTCGCGCTTCTCATCGAAGGCGATCTCGCGCTGGCCCATCAGGTTGATGCGCTTGCTGCTGCGGATGCGCTCCAACGTGGCCGGGATGATGTCCGGGTCGATCTGGTTCGGACGGTGGCCTTCCAGGCCGAGCAGTACCGCCTTGTCGGTGCCGTGGCCGCGCCCGGTCAGGGCCAGCGAGCCGAATACCTCGGCACGGATGCGCACGGTGTTCTGCAACTGGCCTGGATCCAGCAACCAGCGGTGGACGAAGCGCTCGGCCGCGCGCATCGGGCCCACGGTGTGTGACGAACTCGGGCCGATGCCGATCTTGAACAGGTCGAACGTACTGACGGACATGCTGATTCTGCGTACTGCGTTGAGATGGCCGCTATTCTACGGGTTCATTGCTGCAGGCCATGCTTGCAGCGCAGCATTGCTGGAGCAGATGCGCGATGGGATTGACCCTGTACCAACGTGACGATTGCCATCTATGCGACCTGGCGCTGGCGGTGCTGGCGCAGGCGCGGGTGCCGGAGTTCGACAGTGTGTTCATCGATGACGATGAGGCGCTGGAGGCAGCCTACGGCACGCGCGTACCGGTGTTGCGGGATGCAGGCGGCAGGGAGCTGGATTGGCCGTTTGATTCGGCGGTGTTGACCGGCTGGTTGCCGCCACACCTGTAGGGCCGAGCCATGCTCGGCTGGGGCCTTGCCGGTAAAGCCTCTGCCGAGCATGGCTCGGCATTACGTGCTTGGGGTTTACCGGTAAAGCCCTTGCCGAGCATGGCTCGGCACTACATTCCCCTCTCCCGCGTGCGGTAGAGGGGGGGGAAGGCAGCTTCTTACTTGGCGTTTAGCTTGACGATGGTGCTGATCGCGGTTTCATCGGGGATGGTCTTGGTGTCGGCCCAGTCGCCACCACCCACGCCGAAGTCCAGGCGCTTGACCGTGGCCCTGCCGGTCAGCACCGGCTGTGCGCCTGCTGCCCAGGTGAAGGTCAACGTGACCGGCTTGCTGACACCGCGCAGTTCCAGCGTGCCATCGGCGGCGTACTGGTTGTTGCCCAGCGCGCGGAAGCCATTGGCGGTGTAACGGGCCTGGGCGAACTTGGCGACGTTGAAGAAGTCCGCGCCCTGCAGGGTGGAATCGCGGTCGGTGTTGCCGCTCTTGGCACCGATCAGCGGAATGGTCACGTCCAGCTTGCCTGCGGCCGGGTTGGCCGGGTCGAAACTGACCTGGGTCTGGAAGCCCGGGAAGTTACCGGTGAACACCTCACCGTCGTACTTGCTGGCAAATACCAGAATGGAACCTGCGCCCGGCGCCTGCTGGTAATCGGCGGCCATTGCCGGGGCGACCGCCAGCATGCCGGCCAGGGCCGCGGCGACGGCGGCGGGGGAAGTGAGCTTGATGTTCATGCGGAATCCTTTTGCGGGAGGTTGAGCCAGCCTTGCGGCAGCATGCGTGCCAGCGTGGCATCGCGTAGATGAATGTGGTGATAGAACGCGGCACCGGCATGCGCCAGCACCAGCAGGATCAGTGCCCAGAAGCCCCACTCATGGATGACGTGGGAGAACTGGCTGGCCTGCTCACTGGGGGCGACCAGCTTTGGCATCTCCACCAGTCCGAACAGCTTGAACGGGCGCAGGCCACTGGCCGAGTCATACAACCAACCCGACAGCGGGATGGCGAACATCAGTACGTACAGCAGCCAATGCGTGGCCGAGGCGATACGCTCCTGCCAACTCGGAGTGCCCGGCACCGGCTCAGGTGCGCCGGCAAACAGGCGCCACAGCAGGCGCACAACCACCAGTACCAATACGGTGATACCGATGGATTTGTGCATGGTGTAGATCCAGAAGTACTTCGGCGTCTTCGGGAACTCGCCCATGGTCAGACCGACGATGCCGAGTGCCAGGATCAGCAGGGCGATCAGCCAGTGCAGGCTTTTGCTGAGGCTGCCCCAACGTTGCGCGGTGTTTTTCAGGCTCATGGCTGTTTTTCCGTTTCTGTTGCTGATTTCAGGGCGGCGTCGGCGGCGTCTTCGAGTCTGGTGTCTGGTTCTGCTGCCGGTTCGGTGGTGGCAGGTGGTGCTTCGGCACCGGCATCACGCACGGCTTCGGCCTCGATGCGCAGCTCGACCTTGTCGCCGATCACCGATGGCCAGGCGCTGATGCCGAAATCGGCGCGGCTGAGCGTGGTGGTCGCGGAGAATCCTGCCGTACGCCGGAAGGGCGGCAGCGGGTGACGCTTGAGCGCATTGAGGGTGACATCCAGCACCACCTCGCGGCTGACCCCGCGCAATGTCAGTTGGCCGAAGACGCGGGCATGGCTGGCATCGATCGGTTCGATCCGGCTGGAGACGAAGCGTGCCTGCGGGAAGCGTTCGCCATCGAGCAGGTTGCGCGCCAGCGTGGCCTGGTTCCATTTGCCGTCACCCAGATCCAGGCGGGTGATCGGCACGGCGACCTCGAGGCGGGCATTGGCCCAGTCCTGCGGGTCGAAGTCGAGCACGCCCTCGCTGCCGGACACCGTGCCCAAGGCATGGGAGAAGCCGGCATGCTCGATGGTGAACAGCACCCGGGTGTGCACCGGGTCGAGCCGGTAGCGCTCGTTGGCGGCACCGGCGGCAACAGGCAGCAGAGCGCAGATCAGCAGTAGCAGGCGTGGCAGCAAGGTCCGGCTCCGTGTCGGGATAGGGGATTCTAGGCGTATGCAGGTGAGGGTTTGTGCGCATATTGCGCAACGGTTTGTTACGTGACCGGTTGCGGTGACTTTGCCGCAGCCGCGGGGCGGCGCTACAGTCGCCGGCGGTGGAGGCTTGTGCGTACAGCTTGCGATGGGGAGTGTCGGGCGTAGATGAAACGGATTTTTCAAGGTGTATGCAGGGGTGTGCTGGCGGTTCTGCTGGCATGGCCGTGCTTGGCCATGGCGCTGGATCTGGCCGAAACGCCGCGCATGCGGCGCCTGGGCGTGGCCGAAGGGCTGCCATCGCGCACCGTGCTTGCGCTGGCGCAGGATCGACACGGCTACGTCTGGGCGGCCACCGATGATGGTCTGGCGCGCTATGACGGCGCGCATCTACGAGTCTGGCGGCACGATCCCCAGGTATCCGGCTCGCTGCCGGGCAACACCTTGGAAACGATGCTGATCGATGCCCAGGACCGGGTCTGGGTCGGTGCCAACGGTGCCGGTCTGGCGATGCTGGATGCCAACCGACAGCGCTTCACACGCTTTGCCGAGCTGGAAGCGATCTGCACCCAGCAGGTGTGGGCACTTGCTGCGCACGGCACCGATCTGTGGGTCGGCACCAGTGGCAGCGGCATCTGCCTGCTGCATGCCGATGGCCGGATCAGTCGCTACCAGCACCAGTCCGAGGACCCGCGCAGCCTGCCCGACGACACCATCTACGCGTTGCTGGCCGGCAAGGACGGCAGCATGTGGATTGGTACCACGTCGGGCCTGATGCGTTGGAAGCGTGGTGACGGCTTTGCCACCGTGCGCTCGCCCTTGCTGGACGGCAAGGATGCGATCCGCCTGAGTGGTGACCGCGATGGCGGCATCTGGGTGGGTACCGACGCCGGCCTGTACCGGGTGTCGGACGACGGCGTGGTGACGCCTGCGCCCTGGGCCGAGGCCGCGCAAAGCCGCGCCGCGGTGGTGTTGCATGATCGCGATGGCCGCTATTGGGTGGGCAGTTCCAATGGCCTGTATCGCGGTGATGGGCAGCGTCTGCAGTTGCTGGAAGGCGATGGAGGCAGTGGTTTCCTGACCGGCAACAGCGGCGTGCTGGACCTGCTGCAGGATCACGAAGGCGGTATCTGGACGGCGTTGCTGACCCAGGGCATGGCCTATCTGCGGCCGGACTGGTCGCGCTTCTCCAGCCATTACCAGCTCAACGGCAAGTCGTTGGAGAGCCTGTACCTGATCAATTCGGCCGCCGACGGCAATGGCTTCCTGGTGGTCGGCGGGCATGGCCTGTACCAGTTGGATGGCGCCGGCAAGCTGTCGCAGCTCGCGGATGAGGCTCGGCTGGGACCGGGCAGCATCTGGTCGGTGCAGCGCGGTGGTGATGGGGTGATCTGGCTGGGGCGTGCTGGCGGGCTCACCCTGTACCGGCCTTCGGACGGCCAGGTACGGCGCATCGACCTTGGGGTCGGTGACGATCCGGCACAGCGCGCCGACCTGATGCGGCTGGCGGCCGATGGCAGCATGTGGCTGTCGATCATCAATTACGGGCTGCAGCATCGCGCAGCGGATGGCAGCCTGTTGGCCGACTACCCGCAAGGCGAGGCCTCGGGCCTGCCGGAAAAGCTGGTCGAACAACTCCGTCTGGGCAGCGATGGCAGCCTGTGGCTGGCCGGCGGCGCAGGCGTGCAGCGGTTTGATGGCAAGCGCTTCGTGACCTTGCCGGGGATATCGGCCGGCATGGTCTATGACCTGGTGTTCCTGGCCGATGGCAGTGCCTGGCTGGCGCGCGATGGTGCCCTGGAGCACTACCGCCACGATGCAGAGGGTTTTTTCCTGCTGCAAAGGCTGAGCGCCGACGAAGGCGTGCCTGCGGTGGCGATGGGCGGATTGGTGGTTGGCTGCAGTGGCCAACTGTGGGCGACGACGACGCGCGGGCTGCTGTGGTGGCAGCCGGGTGCCGAGCGGGTGCGTCTGCTCGAGGAAGGTGACGGCCTCAGTGATACCGAGTTCACCGCGCGGCCGCCAGCGCATGCGGGCTGTGGTCGAGCATTGGCGGTTTCGGCTACCGGCCTGCTCAGTTTCAATCCGGATGCCAAGATCGCGGCGCCGGTGGGTTCGCAGCTGGTGATCGAATCGGTGGGCGTGCGTCGCGACGATGCCGCGCGCGAGCAGCGCCTGAAAGGACCTGTCATCCATCTCGGCCCGCAGGACCGCGACCTGCGCGTGACCGGGCGCCTGCTGTCCTATGTGGATCCAGCGCGGCATCGTTTCCGCGTCCATATCGAAGGCTATGACCAGAACTGGGTGGACCTGGGTAGTGATGGCGAACGCCTGGTATCGCGATTGCCGGCAGGCAGCTACCGCATGGATATACAGGGCGCAGCTGCAGACGGCCCTTGGACCAACGCCCAAACCCTGCTGATTGAAGTGGCACCACCGTGGTGGCGCAGCAACTGGGCGTTGGCAGCCTGGGGCCTGCTGCTGGCCTTGCTGGCAACGGCAGCAGTGTTTGCCTATCGGCGCCGCGAGCGGCGACGCAACGAGTGGCAATTGGCATTGCACAAACAGGAATTGGCCGAGCAGGCCTCGCAGGCCAAGACCCGCTTCCTGGCAACCCTGGGCCATGAAGTGCGAACGCCGTTGACCGGCGTGCTGGGCATGAGCGAGTTGCTGTTGGGTACTACTCTGGACGATCGTCAACGGCGCTACGCCGGTGCGATCCAGCAGGCCGGTACCCATCTGCTGGGGCTGGTGAATGACGCACTGGATCTGGCGCGTATCGAGGCGGGTCGGCTTGAGCTGGACAATCGTCCCTTCGATCTTGGTCGCCTGTTGCAGGAGGTGAGTGCCTTGATGGCACCGATGGCCGAACGCCGCGGATTATTGTTCGAGCCGGTTGCCCCCTTCCCGACGCCGGTGATGGTGGTGGGTGATGCGATGCGCCTGCGGCAGATCCTGATGAACCTGCTGGGCAATGCGATCAAGTTCACCGAGCGCGGCAAGGTAGCCGTCGCCGTGCAACTGCAGCCGGGGCAGGGCGGCATCAGCCTGAGCGTGAGCGACACTGGTCCGGGCATCAGTGCCGAGCAGCAGACACGTTTGTTCCAGCGCTTCGAGCAGGCCGATGGCAATCGCACGGCATCGCGTTATGGCGGCAGTGGTCTGGGCTTGGCGATCTGCCAGGAACTGGCGATGGCGATGGGTGGCAGCATCCGCGTCGAGAGCCGCTTGGGCGAGGGCGCCCGCTTTGTGCTTGAGCTGCCCTTGCCCTGGGAGCGCAGCGAAAACGCCGCCCCGCGTGCCGCCGAGTCCGTCAGCATCACGCAGGCCCTGAAGGTACTGCTGGTTGAAGACGACCCGACCGTGGCGCAGGTCATCACCGGTTTGCTGGCCGCACGTGGGCACAAGGTGGTGCATGCCGCGCATGGTTTGGCGGCGCTGGCCGAGGTGGCCGAGCAGGAGTTCGATATTGGCCTGCTGGATCTGGACCTACCAGCGCTGGATGGCATCGCCTTGGCGCGCCAACTGCGTGGCTCCGGGCACCAGTTCCCGTTGATCGCGGTGACCGCACGCGCAGACAGCCAGGCTGAACAATTGGCGCGCTCGGCGGGCATGGTCGGTTTCCTGCGCAAGCCGGTGACTGGGCGGATGCTGGTCGATGCGATTGCCGATGCCTTGGCGGTCAGCCAGGCGCAGGCACAATAGCGCCATCACAGAGGCGCCTTGCGGCGTTGCAGGAGGCAGGGTTTGATGAAATGGCTTGCAGGGGTGTTGGTAAGCGGACTGTTGCTGATGACGCCATCAGCACGGGCCGAAGTGCCGGCAACGCCGCAGCCGCGTCAACTGACCGTGGCCGATGGCCTGCCTTCGAGCAATATCAACGCATTTGCTGAAGACCTCACCGGCTATCTATGGCTGGCCAGCCGCGACGGGCTCGCACGTTATGACGGGCGCAACTACCGCATCTGGCGTGCGGAGAACGGGCTGCGTGACAACATCGTCTGGAGCCTGCATTCGGACAAGAGCAACCGTTTGTGGATAGGCACACAGAACGCTGGCCTGGCGATGCTGTCGCCGGACCGGCTCAGTTTCAAGTTCTACGACCAGCAGACCTATCCGCAGATCGGCAGCAACACCATCTGGGCCATCACTTCCACGCCGGATGGCAGCATCTGGTTTGGTACCGCAACCGGCGGCCTGCACCGCTTGGACCCGGATGGCAAGATCCAGCGCTTCATGCCGAAGGCCGGTGATCCGCACAGCCTGCCCGCCGCAGCGGTGACCTATATGGCGGTCACTCCGGACGGAAGCCTGTGGGTAGGCACCAAGGGCGGGCTGGCGCGCTGGAACGGTGCCGGCTTTGATCGGGTCAGCAGCGAGGTACTGCCTTCGCCGCGCATCAATGGACTGAAGGTCGACAAGCAGGGCCGGTTGTGGGTGGCCAGCAATGAAGGCGTGGTGGTGCGCCATGCCGACGGGCGCTTCGAGCCGGCCAACTGGCCCGGCGCGGCCCCCGGCGAAGTGTTCAACATGCTGCAGTACTCCGCCGATGGCAGTTACTGGCTGGACACCCGTTCCGGACTTGGTCGGATCCGCAGCTCGGTGGTGCGCAATGTGCCGCTGTACAGCTCGCAGGAGCGCGGTCTGGTCAAACCCAACTGGTCCAGCGCTTACGAAGACCGCGAAGGTGGTCTGTGGTTCGCCAGTACCAATGCCGGTCTGTGGCACCTGCCGCCGAGCTGGCGCCAGTTCTCGGTGTTGTCGCGGCATCTCGACGATCCCAGCTCGCTGCGCAATCCCTATGCCTTGGCGCTGGCGGCGTCAGCCAATGGCGGAATCTGGGTGGTGGGTACCCGCGGCGCGCTGGATCGCCTGGATCCGGGCACCGGTGATGTGCAGCATCACTTGACCGCGGTTGACGGCAACAACTGGCCGCAGTCTCTGGTGGAGGACAAGCGCGGCAGGGTGTGGATTGGCAGCCTGGATGCGCTGGTGCGCTACGACCCGCGCGACGCCAGCGTGCAGCGTTGGCATAGCGGCGATGGCAAGGATGCGGCGATGCTTGGCGATGCCGACATCGTGCGCAGTTGCGATGGTGGCCGGATCTGGATTTACTCCGAGGACGGCGGCATGCAGCAGCGCGACGCCGATGGCCATGTGCTGCTGCACTTGCAGCCGGGTCAGGCGGGCCTGCCGGAAGCTTCGGTGGAAGACATGCAATGCGGCCCCGGCGATCAACTGTGGCTGGCCAGCGGTACCGGCCTGCATGCCTGGCAGGCCAAGAGCGCGAGGTTCTCGCCGCTGCCGGGTGGGCCGCCTGGTCGGGTGTCCACGTTCAATGTGAGCGATACCGGCGTGGTCTGGATCGCCGGGCTGGGGCGGATGGATCGCTATCTATGGGACGGGCAGCACATGACACTGCTCGATCGCGTCGGCGTTGAGCAGGGCTTTCCGATGTTGGCGGCGACCGGCTTGCTGGTTGATGCCGAAGGCGTGGCATGGGCCATCAGTGCACGTGGCCTGATCCGGATTGATCCGGCCAACCGTTCGGTGCGCCTGTACGGCGTGCATGACGGCCTGCCGGGGCAGGAGTTCCGGCGGCGTACGCTGGTGCAGGCAAGCAGTGGCCAGCTCGCTGGCGGCACGCCTGACGGCGTGGTGCTGTTCGACCCTGAGTTGGTCAAACCCTCCACGCGGCGGCCGCCGCTGATCATCGAGCGGGTCAGTGTGCGCCGCGGTGACAAGGAACAGGACCTGACCCAGGAGCCATCGCTGCAGATCCTCGACGGTGATCGTGATCTGCTCATCGCCGCGCGGCTGCTGTCCTTCGCCGACTCGGCCACCAATACCTATCGCTTCCGCCTGGCCGGCTATGACCCGGACTGGGTGGATGTAGGTGCTACCGGCGATCGCGTGTTCTCGCGACTGCCGCCGGGCCGCTACCAGTTGGAGATCCAGGCCGCGACCTCTGACAACGTGTGGTCGCCGGTACAGACGCTGGCATTCCGCGTGCAACCGCCGTGGGCGCGCAGCCCAGCAGGAGTGATGACCCTGCTGTTGTTGGTGATCGCGCTGACGCTGAGCGGTGCCTGGCTGTACCAGCGGCGCCTGCGCAGGCGCAATGAATGGCAGCTGGCGCGGCACAAGGCGGAGTTGGCCGAACAGGCGTCGCTGGCCAAGACCCGCTTCCTTGCAACATTGGGCCATGAAGTACGCACGCCAATGACCGGTGTGCTGGGCATGAGTGAACTGCTGCTGGCGACTCCGCTGGACGAGCGTCAGCGTGGCTATACGCAGTCCATCCGCCGCGCCGGCGAACACCTGTTGCGGCTGGTCAATGACGCATTGGACCTGGCCCGTATCGAGGCTGGGCGGTTGGAGCTGCAGAACCAGCCGCTGGAACTGCGGCAGCTGCTGGAAGACGTGCGTGGCCTGATGGAGCCGCTGGCACAGCGGCGCGGGCTGGCATTTGAATTCGACAACGCTGCAGCACCGCGCACGCGCCTGACCGGCGACGTGATGCGCCTGCGGCAGATCCTGCTCAACCTGCTCGGCAATGCGATCAAGTTCACCAGTCGTGGCTCGGTGAGTCTGCGTGTGCGCCTGCAGGAAGGCGGCAAGGGTGTGTGCTTCGAGGTCAGCGACACCGGCCCGGGCATCAGTGCCGAGCAGCAGCAGCGGCTGTTCCGTCGCTTCGAGCAGGCCGACGGTGCGCGTACCGCTGCCCGCTATGGTGGCAGCGGCCTGGGCCTGGCCATCTGCAATGAACTGAGTGTGGCCATGGGCGGCAGCATCGATGTGGAAAGCAGCCTGGGCGAGGGCACCTGTTTCATCGTCAACCTGCCACTGGCCTGGGAAGTGCCTGCAACGTCGGTGGAAGATGAAACCGCGGCCAGCACGTGGATGAGCTTGCCGCCGCAGCGTGTGTTGCTGGTGGAGGATGATCCGACCATCGCCGCGGTGATTCGTGGCCTGCTGGAAGTACACGGGCATAGCGTCGTGCACGCCGCGCATGGGTTGGCCGCACTCGCGGAACTGTCCAGCCAGGAATTCGATGTGGCCTTGCTGGATCTGGATCTGCCCGGCATCGATGGCTTTGGCTTGGCCCGCCAATTGAAGGTGATGGGCTACGGAATGCCGTTGATCGCAGTGACCGCGCGCTCCGACGCCGAGGCCGAGCCAGAGGCGCGCGAGGCTGGCTTCGCCGATTTCCTGCGCAAGCCGGTAACCGCACAGTTGCTGCTGGAAGCCATTGCCGGCGTGCTTGAAGCGCAGCGCCGCGCGCAGGCCCAGTCCTCGCACGATTGAGGGCTGGGTTCGCCTGGACTTACTCGACGACTTCCTCGACCGCACGCGGGTGCGGGCGGTTGTCGGGCAGCTGCCAGAACACCAGCGTCGAACTGAGCGTGATCGCACCAACGCAGAGGAAGGTGGCGTGCAGCGCAGCGGTCGCGCCATGACCGCTCAGGTGCTCGCCGAACGCCGCCAGCAGGCTGCCGGCGGTGGCTGCACCAAAGCCTGTGGCCAGCATCATCACCATCGACAGCAGGCTGTTGCCGCTGCTGGCCTGCTGCATGTCGAGGTCACGCAGGGTGACAGTGTTCATCACGGTGAACTGCATCGAATTGACCGCGCCAAAGATCGCCAGCTGGGTGAGGCGTAACCACAGTGGCTGCTCGGCGGTGATCAAAGCGAAGCTGGCCATCGCCAGGCCCACGCAGACCGTATTGATCATCAGGATGCGGCGGTAGCCGAAGCGTTCAACCAGGCTGACGGCAGCGCGCTTTGCGGCCATGCCGGACAGCGCCACCGGAATCATCATCATGCCCGCGGTCATCGGGCTCAGGCCCATGCCGACCTGCAGTAGCAAGGGAATCAGCAAGGGCATCGCACCGCTGCCGATGCGTGAGAACAGATTGCCGAGGATGCCGATGCGGAAGCTGATCACCTTGAAGAGGCTAAGTGGGAACAGCGCATTGGCCGCGCTGGCCGCGTGCAGCCAGTAGCCGGCCAGCGCAGCGATGCCGACCACCGCCAACAGCAGCACCAGTGCATGCGCCGAGTTGATTGCCGAGACGCCATCCAATGCCAGCGACAGGGCGATCATGCCGAATGCCAGCATCAGGTAGCCGGGCAGGTCGAAGCGCTGGTTCCGCTGGCCGTAGTGGTCGGGCATGATTTTCAACGCAGCGATGAAGCCGATCACGCCGATCGGCAGGTTGATCAGGAAGATCCAATGCCAGGAGGCGACTTCCACCAGCCAACCGCCCAGGGTCGGGCCCAGCAGCGGCCCGATCAGCGCAGGAATGGCGATGAAGCTCATCGCCGACAGGAACTGCTCGCGTGGTACCGAGCGCATTACCGCCAGACGGCCAACCGGCAGCAACATCGCCCCGCCGATGCCCTGCAGCACGCGCGAGGCCACCAGCCATTGCAGCGTGGGTGACAGCGCGCAGGCCAGCGAGCCCAGGGTGAACAACACGATTGCGGCGAGGAAGGTGCGGCGGGTGCCGAAGCGGTCGGCGATCCAGCCCGATGCGGGGATGAAAGTGGCCACCGCCAGCGCATAGCTGAACACCACCGACTGCATCTGCAACGGGCTCTCGCCCAGGCTGCGCGCCATCGCCGGCAAGGCCGTGTTGACGATGGTCGAGTCCAGCATCTGCATGAAGATGGCCAGCGATACCAGCCATAGCAGCGGTTTCTGGGCGGAACTGGCGGGCTGCGGGACGGGGGGAGCTGGGGGCATCAAGACGACTCGCGCTGGAGCAGGCGCTCATTGTCCTCCGATGCGTGTGCAGATGTTGCGTAGATCAGTCGCCGCCGCCGATGGTGTACAGGGTTGATCCGGAATCGTCAGGGTTCCGGCTCAGCATGATGGTGGAATTGAGTTCACCGATGGTGATGCTCCAGCTGTCCTCGTCGATGCGTTCCATCTTGCAGTTGGTCGGGATGCCGGGGTTGTTGCGCGCCACCGGCGCACAGTTGCGCTCGCTGATCGGGCGTATTTTCTCCAATGCCTTCTGCAGCGGAACCGCAAGCACCAACGTGCGGTTGCCGTACATTTCGGCCAGCGTTTCGCGGGTCTCGGTCACCGGCAATCCGTACAGGGTCACCAATCCGGGCCTGATCTGGGCGCTGGCGTCGTAGGAGGTGTCCTGCATGGCATCGGTGCCGACGGACTCGGTGCCGCAACGGTCGAGCGAAAGATGGGTGATGTACGGCCGCCAGCGCGGCGCGATTTCTTCCAGTCGTGCAATGCGGATCTGTTTGCAGCTGGTGGGGAAGTCCAGCGGTGCGGTGCTGAAGATGGTCAGCTGTGCGACCTCAGGAAACGCGGCCAGCGTCGGGAAGTCATCCTCGCCAAGTTGCAGCGGGGCGGGTGCGGCGTTTGCCGCAAGCGGCATGACGATTGCCAGCAGCAGTGAGGTGCAGCGTTTGTACATGGGGCGCGGGCCTGATGACGGGCATCCAGCGTTGGGGCCCGGAAGATTGAAGTCAAGCTTCCGGGCCCTCAGACCTCAGCGGCGGCTGAGGCGGTGCACCGCATCCACCAGCACCGCAACGTGCTCGGGGTTCATGTCCGGCGACATGCCGTGGCCAAGGTTGAACACGTGGCCTTCGCGCGAACCGCCGTTGCCGGCGGCGTAGCTTTCCAGCACCTTGCCGACTTCGCGGGTGATCGCATCAGGCGAGCCGTACAGCGTGGTCGGGTCCAGGTTGCCCTGCAGTGCGACCTTGCCGCCGGCTGCGCGTGCAGCGTCTTCCAGCGAGATGGTCCAATCCACGCCGACGCCTTCAGCGCCGCTGGCGGCCAACTCAGCCACGTACTGGCCGGTGCCCTTGCCGAACAGGATCAGCGGGGTGCGCTCGGCGCCGTCGCCGCGCTTGAGTTCGCTGGCGATGCGGTTGAGGTAACGCAACGAGAATTCACGGTACATCGCCGGGCCGAGCACGCCGCCCCAGGTGTCGAACACCTGCAGTGCCTGTGCACCGGCCGCGCGCTGCGCCGACAGGTAGGCGATTACCGCATCGGTCACCACTTCCAGCAACTGGTGCAGGGCCTTGGGTTCGTTCAGCGCCATCGCCTTGATACGGGCGAAATCCTTGCTGCCGCCGCCTTCGATCATGTAGCAGGCCAGCGTCCACGGGCTGCCGGAGAAACCGATCAGCGGCACCTTGCCGTCCAGCTCGCGGCGGATCAGGCGCACTGCGTCCATCACGTAGCGCAGCTCGGTTTCCATGTCCGGTACCGCCAGCTTGGCGACCGCAGCGGCATCACGCACCGGGTGCTTGAACTTTGGGCCTTCGCCGTCAACGAAGTACAGGCCCAGGCCCATCGCGTCCGGCACGGTGAGGATGTCCGAGAACAGGATGGCGGCATCCAGGTCGAAGCGTTCCAGCGGCTGCAGGGTCACTTCGCAGGCGACCTCCGGGTTCTTGGCCATGCCCAGGAAGCTGCCGGCGCGGGCGCGGGTGGCGCGGTATTCCGGCAGGTAGCGGCCGGCCTGGCGCATCAGCCAGACGGGGGTGTAGTCCACGGGTTCGCGGCGCAGGGCGCGCAGGAAGCGGTCATTGCGAAGTGGGCTGGTCACATGGAACTCCTGGGTAAGAACCGCAGGCGCGCTGCGGCGCACCTGCAGGGAATGCGGGATTCAGGGCGCGGGCTGGCCGGCGGTGAACATCACCTGGAAGCCTTTCTTGATCTGGCCATCGCGGGCCTTTTCGAAGGCATGGATGGCTTCCTCGTGCTGCAGGAACAGCTCGCGGCGCAGCTGGATGCGGCCACCGGTCTGGCCGCTCTCACGCAGCAGCTCCCAGCCGCCGAGCAGGTCGGGTACCAGCGAAAGCTGTACGTAGCGGGGGGCTTCTTTGCCGCTGGGCGGCTGTTGCAGTAGGACGCGCATGGCGGCGATTGTAGCCGGTGTGCGGGTTTTGGGCTGATTTTGGGGTTTGCTGCGAAGTGCTACCCCTCCCCAACCCTCCCCTGCTGCGCAAGGGAGGGGGAAGAGCAGGCATGGTCGTGATCTGACAGGTCGCAGTGGACGGCCCCCTCCCTTGCGCAGCAGGGGAGGGTTGGGGAGGGGTAAGCCTTTGACTTGCCGCTCAGCCCAGCCGCAGCACGTCCAACACCGCAGCTTCATCCACATCCGGCACCACCTCGGCCTTGCCGATGCCGCGCCACAGCACCAATCGCAGGCGTCCGGCGATGTTCTTCTTGTCCAGCCGCATATGCCCAAGCAGTGCCTCTGCATCCAGGCCGGCAGGGATAGCCGTCGGCAGGCCGTAAGCCTCCAGCAGCTCACGCAGTACCTCGGTATCTGCCACATCGGCCATGCCCAGGGCCGCCGACAGCTTGGCTGCCAGCACCATGCCGACCGCTACCGCCTCACCATGATTGAGGTTGTCGTTACCCGGCGCGCCGTAACCCTGCGCGGTCTCGATCGCATGGCCGAAGGTATGGCCGAGGTTGAGCAGGGCGCGTTCACCCTTCTCCAGCGGGTCGCGTTCGACGATCTCGGCCTTGTGCTCGCAGCTGCGGGCGATGGCCTGGGCCAGCGCAGTGTCATCGCCGGCCAGCAGGGCCTGGCGCTCGGCCTGCAGCCACTGGAAGAACAGCGGATCGCGGATGGCGCCGTATTTGATCACCTCGGCCAGGCCGGCACGCAGCTCGCGCGCCGGCAGGGTGCGCAGCGCAGCGGTATCGGCGACGACGGCACGCGGCGGGTGGAAGGCGCCGACCAGATTCTTGCCCTGCGGGATATCCACCGCGGTCTTGCCACCGACCGAGGAGTCGACCATCGACAACAAGGTGGTCGGCAGCTGCACGCAGTCCACGCCGCGCATCCAGCAGGCCGCGGCAAAGCCGGCCAGGTCACCGACCACGCCGCCGCCCAGCGCCAACACGCAGGCGTCGCGGGTGGCGCCGAGGCTTGCCAGCGCATTGATCGCGCCGCCGAAGTTGTCCAGGGTCTTGGAGGCTTCGCCGGCCGGGATGATGTGCTGGCCGATCTTCAGGTCGGGGCGGGCTGCCAGCAGCGCGGTCTGTACCTGGGCCAGGTATAGCGGCGCAACGGTGTCGTCGCTGACCAGCAGCACGTGGCGGCCACGGATGGCACCGACCAGTGTCTGCGCCTGCGACAACAGGCCAGGGCCGATATGGATCTGGTAGGGGTGTTCGCCGCCGACGGCGACGGTGCGGGTGGGAGCGGTCATGCGGGTCGGTTCCAGAATCTGCCATTGCGCGGCAAGCCGGGTCACGGTGTGCGCGGTGGCATCGGCGGGGGTGTAGAGGTCGGTATCGATGATCAGGTCGGCCAGCTCGCTGTACAGCGGGTCGCGGATGGCGGCCATGGCGTGCAGCACCTGCTCGCGGTCCGGGCGCTGCAGCAGCGGGCGGGTCTTGTCGCGCTGCAGCCGCGACAGCTGCGAGGCCACGCTGACCCGCAGGTAGACCACGAAGCCCTGTTGGCGGATGCGCTGGCGGTTGTCCGGATCCAGCACGCAGCCGCCGCCGGTGGAGATCAGCTGGCCGCTGCCCTCCAGCAGGCGCGACAGGACCCGTTTTTCGTGGGCACGGAAGCCGGCTTCGCCGACGTTCTCGAAAATGGCGGGAATGCTGGAGCCCACGTCTTCGACGATGGCCTGGTCGGCATCCACGAACACCAGCCCGAAGCGCTCGGCCAGGCGGCGGCCGATGCTGGTTTTGCCGGCGCCCATGGGGCCGACCAGGATGAGATTGGGGGCGGGATTCATTGCGGGAAGATGCTAGCACCTCGTGTCAGTGCCTTAACACGGTAGCAGCCAAGCTCGGCAGTTCCACGAATGGTTCGTGGTGCAACCAAGGAGTTGGACATGTCAGTGGCGAAAATCATTGAAGTCAGCGCGTCCTCCAAAACCAGCGTCGAGGATGCGGTGCGCAGCGGCATCAAGAAGGTGGCCGAGACGGTCAAGGGCATCCAGGGCGCGTGGGTCAACGAAACCAAGGTTGTCACCGACGGCGACGGCAACATCATCGAGTGGCGCGTCAACCTGCGGATCACCTTCCTGGTGCAGTGATCGCGCGTTGCGCCCCGAACTCAGCGCTGCATGCATCTACAACGGTTCGGCGGCGCCTTCGCCGTCGAATCGTTCCGTTTCGCTTTTCCACTCCGGCTGAAGGGAGTGCGTCAGCCCTGCTGGTCTGGCAACGGCTGCCGCTGCGCATCCAGGGCAATGACCCGGTCGGCAATGCCGGGCAGGGTGCGTAGTGCCTGCCGGCTGATGCGTTCGTAGAACTGCACGAAGCGCTCCAACTGGGGTCGGGTCATGCTGCTGCGGCCGGGTGAAGCCTGTTGTAGCGCCTGTTCCTGCTGCCAGCGCCAATGCGGTACCACGGCGAAGCTTGGTGGCTGCAGCATCCATAGCCGATCAAAGCGTTGCCACAGGCCGGGGTAGTGCTCGGCCAGCGCCTGGTTGCACCAGCGCCGCCAACGGCCATCGGCATCGGCCTCGCGCTCCAGTGCATTCAATGGCACCTGCAGCGCAGCGTCGTCTTCCGCTGGCGTGCCCAGGAACCAGCCCTCGAATACCAGAAGGTCCAGTGGCTGTTCGATCTTCTTCCACTGTGATTCAGGGACGCGTTCGTCGGCGAGTTTGTCGAAGCGCGGCAACGGGAAACCTTGCCCTGCCTTGGCGGCATCCAGGGTTGCCATCGCCAATGCCAGGTCGTGCGTGCCCGGTGGCCCGCGGGTGGCAAGCAGGGGATGCACGCGATCGGCGAGCCGCTGCCGTTGGGCGCGGGTCAGGTAGGTGTCGTCGATGGAAACGGCTGCGGCACACAGGCCACGCGTGCGCGCCAGGTCCACCACCTGTGCCGCCAGCGTGGATTTGCCGCTGCCTTGCACGCCGCTTATCGCCAGTACTGGCGTACCGTCGGCACTGGCCAGTGCATCATCCAATGCCTGTGCAACCAGTGCCGGCGCAAAGCGGCGTTGGGAAAAACTGTGCGGAACGGGGGACATGCCGCCACAATAGCCCAAACACGTGCCCTAAGAAGCAGGACCATGAGCAATCTTTACGCTGAAGCGCTATCTACTTTCGCCGCATTGTTTGAAGAGGCAAAGGCTGGCAAGGAGGTGGATGCCACCGCGATGACCGTCGCCACCGCCGACATTGATGGCCGGCCGTCGGCACGCACCGTGCTGCTCAAGGCCTTCGACGAGCGTGGTTTCGTGTTCTACACCCACCTGGACAGCCGCAAGGGCCGCGAGCTGCACGACAACCGCGCCGCGGCGCTGCTGTTCCTGTGGCGCAGCCTGCGCGAGGCCGGTATCCAGGTGCGCATTGAAGGCGATGCACAGCTGGTTTCGGCTGCGGAATCCGATGCCTACTTCGCCAGCCGTCCGCGCATGAGCCAGATCGGTGCCTGGGCATCTGTGCAGTCACAGCCGCTGGCGTCGCGGGAGGAGTTCGAACAGCGATTGGCCAATTTCGAGGCCCGCTTTGAAGGCCGTGACGTGCCGCGTCCCGATGGCTGGGGCGGGGTGCGCGTAGTGCCGCGTCGCATCGAGTTCTGGTACGGCGCCGATTTCCGTTTGCACGAGCGCTGGTGCTATGAGACCGATGCGGCGGGCGAGTGGAGCAAGCGGATGCTGTTCCCGTGAACCATCCCGGCTGCCGTGTGCGGCACGCCCAGGCCGGGGATTGGCGGGACTGGGCCGGGCTGCGCCTGGAGCTGTGGCCGGATAGCGAAACAGGGCTGGCGGACCTGATGGAGCTGATCGAATCGGCAGGCAGTACCTGCCTGCTTGCCTGCGCTGCCGATGGGCGGGTTCTGGGCATGGCAGAAGCAAGTGTCCGCAACGAGTATGTCAACGGTACCGACAGTTCTCCAGTGGGCTTCCTGGAAGGCTGGATCGTGCATGCATCAGCCCGCGGCGCTGGTATTGGGCGCTTGTTGGTCGACGCCGTGGCGCAATGGGCGCGGAACCAGGGCTGCACCGAGCTGGCCTCGGATTCGGGCCTGGCCAATGTAGCGGCGCAGGCTGCACACGAAGCGTGCGGCTTCACCGAAACGGAGCGTGTCATCTACTACCACATGCCACTGCGGGCGATTGGCTGATGCAGCTCCATCCGGTTTACAGGATCACCGTGTTCGTACCTCCGGCGCAATTGCAGGCGCTGAAACAGGGCATCCTTGCGGTGGACGATCTGGCTGCCGGTGGCTACGCGCACGGCATGTGGGAATCGGCAACTGGGCAGGAGCAGTTCCGTGTGCTGCAGGGCACGCGCAGCACCATCGGCGAGGCGGGCGAGCTGGTGCGGGCCGCCAGCGTGCGGCTGGAGTTCTGCATCCCGCGCGATCCGCAACGTCTGCAGCGGATTCTGGATGAGGGCATTGCCGCCAATCATCCCTGGAACAGTCCTGCCGTATTCGTCGATACAACGGAGTTCGCCGCACCATGATTGGTCCGCGCCGCATTGTCTGCCTGACCGAAGAGCCGACCGAGACACTTTACGCCTTGGGCGAGCAGGACCGCATCGTCGGCATCAGTGGTTTCACCGTGCGGCCGCCCGAGGCGCGCCGCGACAAGCCCAAGGTCAGTGCCTTCACCAGCGCCAAGGTGGGCGAGATCCTCAAGCTCAAGCCCGATCTGGCGATTGGCTTCTCCGACATCCAGGCCGATATCGCCGCCGAGTTGATACGCAACGGCGTGGAAGTCTGGATCGCCAACCACCGCAGTGTGGCCGGCATCATTGACTACATCCGCCGTCTTGGCGGTTTGGTTGGTGTGGCGGCGCGTGCCAATGCCTATGCGGATGAGCTGCAACGCGGCTTGGATGCTGTAGCCGAGCAGGCGGCGAAACTGCCGCAGCGGCCGCGCGTCTATGTCGAGGAATGGGACGAACCCATCATCACCGGCATCCAGTGGGGCGCCGAGCTGGTGGAGATCGCCGGCGGCATTGATGTGTTCCCGGAGTTGTCGCGCGAGCCGCTGGCCAAGGCGCGCATCCTTGCCAATGGCGACCCGGTGATCGCGCGCAACCCGGACATTATCATCGGCTCATGGTGTGGCAAGAAGTTCCGCCCCGAGCGGGTGGCTGCGCGTCCGGGTTGGGAAAAGATCAATGCGGTGCGCGACGGCGAACTGCACGAGATCAAGTCGCCGTTGATCCTTCAACCTGGCCCGGCAGCATTGACCGATGGCGTGCAGGCCATCGCGCAGATCATCAATCAGTGGTCAAAGCGGGCAGGGGCCTTGTAGGAGCGGCGCGTAAGCCGCGAAGCTCACGACAATCAAGCCGCCGATCAATCTGCAATCACGGCACATCTACCAGATGTGGGAGCGGCATAAGCCGCGAAGCTGGTGATGCTGGAAAGGCCGCAAAAGCCTACCCCTCCCCAACCCGCCCGGCCCGAAGGCATAGCCTTCGGTCGTTCATCAGGCCGCGCGCCGGTGGCGCGCAAGCAGGCCTTCTTCACCCCCTTTGCTGCGTAAAAGGGAGGGGGCAAGAGCGCATCGCCGTTCGGATGTAGGAGCGGCGTAAGCCGCGAAGCTCACAACAGTAAAGCCGCCGATCAATCTGCAATCACGGCACATCTACCAGATGTGGGAGCGGCATAAGCCGCGAAGCTGGTGATGCTGGAAAGGCCGCACAAGCCTACCCCTCCCCAACCCTCCCCTTTGCTGCGCAAAAGGGAGGGAGCACAAGCTCACCCCCTCGGCGCCAACCCGGTATAGCGCGCACGCGGCCGTATCAAGGTGCCCAGGGCTTGCTGCTCCAATGCATGCGCCAACCAACCAGTAAGCCGGGCGGTAGCAAACATCACCAGCGCATGCGCGCCTGGCAGTTCGTGCACATAACAAATAGCCCCCAGCATCCCGTCAATGTTCGGCCGCTGCCCGCTGACTTCCTCGGTAGCAGCCAAAACCGCTTCCACATGGCGCATGCGCGGTGAATCGCCGCGCAGTTCGCGCAATTGACGCAGAACCTCCGCGCCGCGCGGGTCACCATCGGGATACAGCAGATGGTTGAAACCGGGTAGTTCATCACCGCGCCGCCAGCGTTCGGCGATGAAGGTGGCGGGTGACCCGCTGGTTTCGGCATCGACCAGCAAGGCATGCGCCCGCGCGGTAGCACCGCCATGGCGCGGGCCGGACAGGGCGGCCAATCCCGCGCTTACCGTCGCGTGCAGGTGTGCGCCGGTCGAGGCGACCACGCGCGCTGCAAACGCCGAGACATTCAACTCATGGTCGGCGCACAGCACCAGGGCCGAGCGCACCAGTTCAGCGAAAGCTGCATCGCCAGGCATCCATGCATCGGCGAGCAGGCGATGCACCGGTCGCACATCCGGCTCGGTGCCGACCAGCAAAGCCGCGTTCTGGCGCAGCAGCATTGCTGCGACCTCGCGACGTACCGAGGCGGCCGCATTGAGCGATTGGCGTTGCTCCAAGGCCAGTAGCGGGATGCAGGCCATTGCGCGTTCCACCGGCGGCAGGCTGCCATCAAGCGCCAGGCTGGCGACGCGTGGTGGCCATGCCGGCATGGCAGTCGCGCTGAACGGGTCCTGCTCCTCGCAATCCCACAGCAGTCGCGCGATGTCTTCCAGCGTGGCACCGGCCTGCGCTGCAGCCACGGCTGAGCGGCCGCGGTAATAGGGCGCATCCGGACGGATCAGTGAGATGCGGGTTTCCAGCACTGGCAGGCCGCGATCAAGGCTCTGCGCCGCGCCGCGTTCGGCGCCGCGTCCAGCCTGCTTGCGCTGCGCCAGGCGTTCGACTTCCGCCCGCAGGTACACCCGGCTGCGGGCGGATGTACCCGGGCGCGAACTGAGCAGGCCGCGGCTGACATAGGCGTACAGCGTGGCGGCGCTGATGCCGAGCAGGGCACAGGCTTCACTGGCGGGTATCAGTTCAGGATCGAGGGCATCTGGCATGGCGTATTCAATAGGTTGATTTATTGAATCAAGATTGATCAATGCATCTGATGGTGACAGATTAAGCGTCACAGCGGAATGGCATGCTCGCCACCGCCCAGCCACAAGCCAGGAGCCATCCCATGAGTCGTTCTTCCGCCGGCGCTGCATTCCGCGCCGCACTGGCCGCCGAATCCCCGTTGCAGGTGGTCGGCGCGATCAACGCCAACCACGCCCTGCTGGCCAAGCGCGCCGGTTACCGTGCCATCTATCTGTCCGGTGGCGGCGTTGCCGCTGGCTCGCTGGGCCTGCCGGACCTGGGCATCAATACGATGGAAGACGTGCTGATTGACGTGCGCCGCATCAGCGATGTCTGCGATCTGCCGCTGATGGTCGATATCGACACCGGTTTCGGCCCGAGCGCGTTCAATATCGCGCGCACGGTGAAGTCGCTGATCAAGGCCGGCGCCGCTGCCTGCCATATCGAGGACCAGGTGGGTGCCAAGCGTTGTGGCCATCGCCCGGGCAAGGAGATCGTCTCGCAGGGTGAAATGGTCGACCGTGTGAAGGCTGCCGCCGATGCCAAGACCGATCCGGATTTCTTCCTGATTGCGCGTACCGACGCCATCCAGATGGAAGGCGTGGACGCTGCAATCGAGCGCGCGCTGGCCTGCGTGGAAGCCGGCGCCGACGGCATCTTTGCCGAGGCGGCCTACGACCTGGAGACCTATAAGCGTTTCGCTGACGCAGTGAAGGTACCGTTGCTGGCCAACATCACCGAATTCGGCGCGACCCCGCTGTTCAGTCGCGATGAACTGGCGTCAGCCGGCGTTGCGATGCAGCTGTTCCCGCTGTCGGCGTTCCGCGCGGCCAACAAGGCGGCCGAGAATGTGTACGAGGCCATCCGTCGTGACGGCCACCAGCGTAATGTGGTGGACAGCATGCAGACCCGTGAGGAGCTGTACGACCGCATCGGTTACCACGAATTCGAGCGCAGCTTGGACAAGACGTTTGCTGCGAAGAAGTGATTGATTGGGCTGCAGCAGGCGGCCCTCACCCCCAGCCCCTCTCCCGCAAGCGGGAGAGGGGAGCGAAAATCCCGCATCTGATCGAGGTTCATACCATGTCTGAATCCACCGCCGCACCGGCGTTCAAGCCGAAGAAGTCCGTCGCCCTGTCCGGTACCGCTGCCGGCAACACCGCCCTGTGTACCGTTGGCCGCAGCGGCAACGATCTGCACTACCGTGGCTACGACATCCTGGATCTGGCCAACACCAGCGAGTTCGAGGAAATCGCCCACCTGCTGGTGCATGGCAAGCTGCCGAACAAGGCCGAGCTGCGTGCCTACAAGGCCAAGCTGAAGGCGCTGCGTGGCATCCCGGCATCGGTGAAGGCCGCGCTGGAAGAACTGCCGCCGTCGGCGCATCCGATGGACGTGATGCGTACCGGCGTTTCCGTGCTGGGTTGCGTGTCGCCGGAGACGGATGATCACAACCACCCGGGCGCGCGCGACATCGCCGACAAGCTGATGGCCTCGCTGGGTTCGATGCTGCTGTACTGGTACCACTGGAGCCACAACGGCAAGGTCATTGACGTGGAGACCGACGATGATTCGATCGGCGGCCACTTCCTGCACCTGCTGCACGGCGAGCAGCCGCGCGAGTCCTGGGTCAAGGCCATGCACACCAGCCTGATCCTGTACGCGGAGCATGAATTCAACGCCTCGACCTTTGCCTGCCGCGTCATCGCCGGCACCGGCAGCGACATGTACAGCGCCATCACCGGCGGTATCGGCGCACTGCGCGGACCGAAGCACGGCGGTGCCAACGAAGTCGCCTTCGAAGTGCAGAAGCGCTACGAAACCGCGGACGAAGCCGAGGCTGACATCAAGGCCCGCGTCGAGCGCAAGGAAGTGGTGATCGGTTTTGGTCACCCGGTCTACACCGTGTCCGATCCCCGCAACAAGGTGATCAAGGACGTCTCGCGCGAGCTGTCGGCCGAGCAGGAAAACATGAAGATGTACGACATCGCCGAGCGCCTTGAGTCGGTGATGTGGGACATCAAGAAGATGTTCCCGAACCTGGATTGGTTCAGCGCCGTCAGCTACCACATGATGGGCGTGCCGACCGCGATGTTCACTCCGCTGTTCGTGATCGCACGTACCGCAGGTTGGAGCGCGCACATCATCGAGCAGCGCATCGACGGCAAGATCATCCGCCCGAGCGCGAACTACACCGGTCCGGAAGACCAGACCTTCGTGCCGTTGGACAAGCGCGTTTAAGACGACTGCACCATCTCCGCCACAAGCGAGATAAAGCCCCTCTCCCGCCTGCGGGAGAGGGGTTGGGGTGAGGGAAAGCTTCCAGCACGTACAGCCCGCTTCAAGCCCGTAGAAAAAAGCGAAGCAAAGCTGGAGCTCAAGCGAGAGCAAGAGCTCCCCCCATCCGCCCTTCGGGCACCTTCCCCCGCAAGCGGGAGAAGGGAAATGCCAGATTTCATGTGTTGCTGTGGGATTGCTGCAATCGCAGGCATCCGCGTAGCAATCCACCGCAATACCAGCAAGCCCAGACCCTCACAGGCCAGCCATGAATACCGATTACCGCAAACACCTCGCAGGCAGTGCGCTCGACTACTTCGATGCGCGCGCCGCAGTCGATGCCATCCAGCCCGGCGCCTATGCCACGCTGCCGTATACCTCGCGCGTGCTGGCCGAAAACCTGGTGCGCCGCTGCAACCCGGCCACGCTCACCGATTCGCTCAAGCAGCTGATCGAACGCAAGCGCGACCTCGATTTCCCCTGGTTCCCGGCGCGGGTGGTCTGCCACGACATCCTTGGCCAGACCGCATTGGTCGACCTTGCTGGTTTGCGTGACGCCATCGCCGACAAGGGCGGCGATCCGGCCAAGGTCAACCCGGTGGTGCCGGTGCAGCTGATCGTCGATCACTCGCTGGCAGTGGAATGCGGTGGCTATGACCCGGATGCGTTCAACAAGAACCGCGCCATCGAAGACCGCCGCAACGAAGACCGCTTCCACTTCATCGACTGGACCAAGCTGGCCTTCGAGAACGTCGATGTGATTCCGCCGGGCAACGGCATCATGCACCAGATCAATCTGGAGAAGATGTCGCCGGTGATCTACCAGCAGGGCGGGGTGGCCTTCCCGGATACCTGTGTTGGTACCGACAGCCACACCCCGCACGTGGATGCGCTGGGCGTCATCGCCATTGGTGTCGGCGGTCTGGAAGCCGAGAACGTGATGCTGGGCCGCGCCTCGTGGATGCGCCTGCCCGACATTATCGGCGTCAAGCTGACCGGCAAGCCGCAGCCGAACATCACCGCCACCGACGTGGTGCTGGCGATCACCGAGTTCCTGCGCAAGGAACGTGTGGTTGGCGCCTACCTTGAGTTCTTCGGCGAGGGCGCTGCAGCGCTGACCATCGGTGACCGCGCCACCATCTCCAATATGTGCCCCGAGTACGGTGCAACCGCGGCGATGTTCTACATCGACCAGCAGACCATCGACTACCTGCGCCTGACCGGCCGCGAAGAGGCGCAGATCGCGCTGGTCGAGAACTACGCCAGGACCACCGGTCTGTGGGCGGATGCACTGGAAACCGCGCAGTACGAACGCGTTGTTGAGTTCGACCTGTCCAGCGTGGTGCGCAACATGGCCGGCCCCAGCAACCCGCACAAACGCCTGCCGGTGTCGGATCTGGCTGAGCGCGGCATTGCCGACGAAGCCAAACTGCTCAGTGGCAAGAGCGAGGAAGCCGAAGGCCTGATGCCGGATGGCGCGGTGATCATCGCCGCCATCACCAGTTGCACCAACACTTCCAACCCGCGCAATGTGATTGCCGCCGCGCTGCTGGCGCGTAATGCCAATGCGCGTGGTTTGACCCGCAAGCCGTGGGTGAAGTCGTCGCTGGCGCCGGGTTCCAAGGCGGTGCAGCTGTATCTGGAAGAGGCTGGTCTGCTGCCGGACCTGGAGCAGCTGGGCTTCGGCATCGTCGCTTTCGCCTGCACCACCTGCAATGGCATGAGCGGCGCGCTGGACCCGAAGATCCAGCAGGAGATCATCGATCGCGACCTGTACGCGACCGCAGTGCTGTCGGGCAACCGCAACTTCGATGGCCGCATCCATCCGTATGCCAAGCAGGCCTTCCTCGCCTCGCCGCCGCTGGTGATTGCTTATGCCATTGCCGGTACCGTGCGCTTCGACATCGAGAAGGACGTGCTGGGTGTGGATGCTGATGGCAAGGAAGTGCGCCTGAAAGACATCTGGCCAAGCGACGCCGAGATCGACGCGGTGGTGAAGGCAGCGGTGAAGCCGGAGCAGTTCCGCAAGGTCTACAACCCGATGTTCAACGTCCGCGTCGAGCATGGCGAGAAGGTCAGCCCGCTGTACGACTGGCGCCCGCAGAGCACCTACATCCGCCGCCCGCCGTACTGGGAGGGTGCATTGGCCGGTGAGCGCACGCTGCGCGGCATGCTGCCGCTGGCGGTGCTGCCGGACAACATCACCACCGACCATCTGTCGCCGTCCAACGCGATCCTGCTGTCCAGCGCCGCCGGTGAATACCTGGCCAAGATGGGCTTGCCGGAAGAGGACTTCAATTCCTACGCAACCCACCGCGGCGACCACCTCACCGCGCAGCGCGCCACCTTCGCCAATCCCAAGCTGTTCAACGAGATGGTGCGCAACGAAGACGGCAGCGTGAAGCAGGGCTCACTGGCGCGGGTGGAACCGGAAGGCAAGGTCATGCGCATGTGGGAAGCGATCGAGACCTACATGGAGCGCAAGCAGCCGCTGATCATCATTGCCGGTGCCGACTACGGCCAGGGCAGCTCGCGTGACTGGGCGGCCAAGGGCGTGCGTCTGGCCGGCGTGGAGGCGATCGCTGCCGAAGGCTTCGAGCGGATTCACCGCACCAACCTGATCGGCATGGGCGTGCTGCCGCTGGAATTCAAGCCGGGTACCAATCGCAACACGCTGGGCATCGACGGCACCGAGAGCTATGACGTGATCGGCCTGCGCACCCCGCGTACCGATCTGACCCTGGTCATCACCCGTCGCAACGGTGAAGTGGTCAGGGTGCCGATGACCTGCCGTCTGGATTCGGACGAGGAAGTCGCGATCTACGAGGCCGGCGGCGTGCTGCAGCGCTTCGCGCAGGATTTCCTGGAGGGCGCACAGGTAGCGTGAGCTGCCTCGTGGTCTGGCGTCGCCGCCGCAGGTTGTATGCCTGTCGCGGCGGCTGCATGGCGGAGCATGCCGCGGTGTTGTGGGAATCGCGACGGATGGGCTGTGCCGGTCGTCGTTTGACAGATGCTCACAGCTTGCACTTGAATCAGGATGCCCCTTCTCCATGCCAAGACGCTCATGAAACCTGCGATTCCACGTTGCCTGTTGCTGTCCCTGCTCGTGCTGTTGGGTACCTGCGCCTGTGCAACCGGTGGGCATGGCAAGCGCAACCAGCAAGACCTCATCCGGGGCGCATTCCAATCGCCCGACAAGATCTATCTGCTCGGTGATGCGCGCGATTACGAGATCAAGCCTGAGGGCTTTGCCGCCTATCAGGCATTGGCACAAAGCCCGCTGAAGGATGCGGTGCTGTGTGGTGGGATGGAGGCCAATCTGTGGTTCGGGCTGGATGCGGGGGCGCCCCAGGTTTTTGGCCGCTACATGCTGTTGCTTGATGCCGCGCGGATCACACCGGCCCAAGCCGAAGCGTTCCGGCTGACGTCGCTGCAGGTGGATACCCGCACGCCCATGCGCGACCAGCCCTGGGCGTATCGTGTCGCCGCTGATCCGCGCTGCGGATTGCCGACGGGGCAACTGCAGCTGTACAGCGCGACCTTCGAAGGCAACGGGCGCGTGGTGCAACTGCAGGACCGCGAAGCCTTGCTTGCCGCATCGGCTCTGCCGCAGCCGCTGCGGCTGAACCTGCGGTTGGAAGGGCGTGCACTGGAGCAGTCCGGTCCGCTCGATTCGGTGGGCGCGGTGGTTACCGCGCCGATCTATCTGCTTGGCATCCTTTTCAGGACGAAAAGCCTGTAACTGTGGCCCGGCTGGGCCTGCAGGACAGTTGAGCAAATTTATCGTTGTTGAAGATTGGAGATGACATGAGCACCACGCTGCCCCCCCAGATCAAGATCCCGGCGACCTACATGCGCGGCGGCACTTCCAAGGGGGTGTTCTTCCGTCTGGAGGACCTTCCTGCCAGCACACAACAGCCGGGTCCGGCGCGTGATCATCTATTGCAACGGGTAATCGGTTCGCCAGATCCCTATGCCAAGCACACCGACGGCATGGGTGGCGCCACTTCAAGCACCAGCAAGTGCGTGATCATCTCGCCCAGCAGCAAGCCTGATCACGATGTTGACTATCTATACGGGCAGGTTTCGATCGACACCGACTTCGTCGACTGGTCCGGCAATTGCGGCAACCTGTCGACCGGCGCTGGCGCGTTCGCGCTGCACGCTGGCTACGTGGATCCGGCACGCGTGCCCGAGAACGGCATCTGTGCGGTGCGCATCTGGCAGGCCAACATCAACAAGACCATCATCGCCCACGTGCCCATCACCAACGGCCAGGTGCAGGAAACCGGTGATTTCGATCTCGATGGCGTTACCTTCCCGGCAGCGGAAATCGTGCTGGAGTTCATCGACCCGGCCGATGAGGGCGAAGGCGAGGGCGGCGGCGCGATGTTCCCCACCGGCAACCTGGTCGACGAACTCGATGTGCCCGGGGTCGGCAAGCTGCAGGCGACGATGATCACCGCCGGCATCCCCACGGTTTTCATCAATGCAACGGATATCGGTTACACCGGTGCCGAGTTGCAGCCGGCCATCAATGAAGACAAGGCGGCACTGACAAAGCTTGAGGCGATCCGCGTTGCCGGCGCCCTGCGCATGGGCCTGATCAAGAGTCCTGAAGAAGCGCTCAAGCGCCAGCACACGCCCAAGGTTGCCTTCGTGGCGCCGCCGCAGGATTACCTGTCCAGTGGCAACAAGCAGATCCACGCCGCCGACATCGACCTCAACGCCCGTGCCATGTCGATGGGCAAGCTGCACCACGCGATGATGGGCACCGCCTCGGTGGCCATCGCCACGGCAGCGGCAGTGCCGGGCACGCTGGTCAACCTGGCCGCCGGTGGTGGTCAGCGTGATGCGGTGCGTTTCGGCCACCCCTCCGGCACGCTGCGCGTTGGTGCCGCGGTCGCGCTGGTAGATGGCCAATGGACCGTCACCAAGGCAGTAATGAGCCGCAGCGCCCGTATCCTGATGGAAGGCTGGGTCCGCGTACCGGGTGATGCGTTCTAAGTCCTTGCCCAGTCCAGGGCAGTAAGGGCAGCAAAAGAAAAGGGTCGCTGGGATCAGCGGCCCTTTTCTTTCGTCCAGTGTCGGAGACTCACGCGGATCAGGTATTGCGCGGCAGCCTTTCTTCCAGACAAATCGTCCGTAAAAGGCAGGTCGCTACAAAGCCCTTACAACCGGCTGGTTATACTCGGGCGATCTGCGGGAGGACGCCATGGGTAACAGGATGTTGAAGGGTATGCGTTGGGCTGCGGCCGCCTTGGTGGCGCTGGCCTTGGTTGCAGGATGCAGCAGGAACGAAACCGGGCAGCTGCCCGGCGCCAGTGGTGAGGCGATCCAGACCAAGCAGGAAGAGGTCAAGGGCTTCGCCATGCTGCGTGCCTATCCGGACCAGAAGAGCGGTGACGGCCTTGCGCTGGCGGTGGAGTTCTCGCGCCCGCTGGTCGGCACCCAGGACTTCGACAAGCTGCTGCGCTTCGAGGAGAAGGTCGGCAACGAGGACAGCAGCTGGTCGCTGTCCGATGACGGCAAGACCCTGCGCTATCCCTATGTGGAGGCGGCCAAGGAATACACGCTGATCATCTCGGCCGACCTGCTCGCCGCCGACGGCAACCGGTTGGGCACGGAAGTGAAGCAGAAGGTCTTCACTGGCGAGCTGGATCCCGCGGTGGGCTTCGCCTCGCAGGGCAGCGTGCTGCCGTCCAAGGAAAGCCGCGGTCTGCCGGTGGTCTCGGTGAACGTGCCCGAGGTCGACGTGGAGTTCCTGCGCGTGCGCGAAAAGGATCTGCCCGCCTTCTTCAGCCAGTACCAGCGCGGCGGTCGCCGCGGTAGCTGGGAGCTGGACAGCGAGTACAGCGACAAGACCCCGCTCAGCCAGCTGGCCGAGCCGGTCTACGTCAACCGCTTCGTGCTTGGCGGCAAGCAGAACGAGCGGGTATTGACCTATCTGCCTATCCAGGACGTGAAGGAGCTGCAGCAGCCCGGCCTGTACTTCGCGGTGATGAAGCGCACCGGCAGTTTCGACAATGAATTCGATACCTCGTTCTTCACCGTCAGCGACATCGGCCTGCATACGCGCGCCTACAAGGACAAGCTGTTCGTCCATACCGCCTCGCTGGCCGATGGCGCAGCGGCCAAGAAGGTCGAGCTGAAGGTCATCGACGGCAAGGGCGAGGTCATCCTCCGTGGCCAGACGGATGGCAACGGCAATGCGTTGCTCAACTACACGCTGGATGCCGCCCATGTGCTGGTTGCCAGCAGCGGCAGCGACACCACCATGCTGCCGTTCAACCAGCCAGCACTGGACCTGAGCGAGTTCGCCGTGGCCGGGCGCCAGAACGCCAACTTCGACGTATTTGCCTGGTCCGGACGTGACCTGTACCGCCCGGGCGAGACCGTGCGTATCTCCGCTCTGCTGCGCGACAACGACGGCAAGACCCTGGCCGGGCCGGCCACCGGCGGCCAGCCGGTGTTCCTGCGGCTCAAGCAGCCGGACGGCAAGACCTTCCGCGAGACCCGCCTGCAGCCGGGCGAGCAGGGCTACTTCGCGTTCGAGCAGACCATCCCGGCGGAAGCACCCACCGGGCGCTGGACCGTCGAGTTCCGTACCGATCCAGCCAGCAAGGAAGCGGTGCAGGGTATGACCCTGCGCATCGAGGAATTCCTGCCCGAGCGGATGAAGCTGGACCTGGACAGCGCGCAGAAGACGCTGAAGCCGGGTGAGGCGCTGAAGCTGCAGGCCGACGCCGCCTATCTGTATGGCGCGCCGGCAGACGGCAACCGCTTCACCGCGCGTCTGGCGGTGGCGGTGGAACAGCATCCGGTCGAGTCGATGCCGGGCTGGTTCTTCGGTGACCCGACCGTGCAGCTCCCGCGCGAAGCCAATGACGTGATCGATACCACCCTGCCCAAGGACGGCAAGCTGCGCGAAGACGTTGCGCTGCCGGCCGAGGCGGGCAAGGCCACCACCGTGGCAGCGCTGCTGTCCGGCAGTGTCTACGAAACTGGCGGTCGCACCGTTACCCGCACCTTGAAGCGGGTGATGTGGCCGGCCCCGGCACTGGTTGCCGTGCGTCCCTTGTTCAACGACGCCGATGGCGCCGACGCCAATGCCAATGCCCGCTTCGAACTGATGCGGGTGGATGCCGACGGCACGCCGCAGCCGGCCAAGGGCCTGAAGATCACCTTGGTGCGCGAGCTGCGCGACTACCACTGGACCTATACCGACAACCGCTGGGACTACGACTTCACCCGTCGCTTCGAGAACAAGGAAACCCGCACCGTCGATGCCGGTGCCACCTCGGCCCGCTTCGATTTCCCGGTGGAGTGGGGCGAGTACCGGGTGGACGTGTTCGATCCGGCCACCGGCCTGACCATGCGCTATCCGTTCCGCGCCGGTTGGAGCTGGGACGATCAGAACCGTGGGCTGGATGCCCGCCCTGACAAGGTCAAGCTGTCGCTGGACAAGACCGCTTATCGCGCAGGCGACACCGTCAAGGTCACGCTGACTCCGCCGCATGCCGGCCGTGGCGTGTTGATGGTGGAAAGCGACCGCATGCTGTACGTGCAGGACATCGATGCCAAGCCGGGCAGCACCTTTGAAATCCCGGTGACCAAGGACTGGGAGCGGCACGATGTCTACATCACCGCGCTGGTGTTCCGTGGCGGCAGTGCGCCCAGCAAGATCACCCCGGCGCGTGCCGTCGGCGTGGCGCATGTGCCTATGGACCGCCGCGACCGCCGTGTTGCGGTCGGCCTGGTCGCGCCCAAACAGATGCGCCCGGAACAGCCGATGACGGTCACCGTCAGTGCGCCTGAGCTGGCCGGCAAGCCCGCACATGTCACCGTCTCGGCGGTGGATGTGGGCATCCTCAACATCACCCGCTTCCCGGTACCGGATGCACCCGGGCACTTCTTCGCGCAGCGTCGGCTGGGCGTGGATGCCTATGACATCTATGGCCGCGTGATCGAGAGTTTCGAGGGCAATAGCGGCAAGCTGAAGTTCGGTGGTGACATGGCCTTGGCGGCCTTGCCGCAGGCCAAGCGGCCGACCGCGCGCGTGCAGACCGTGGACCTGTTCTCTGGCCCGGTGGCGCTCGATGCCAAGGGCAATGCGCGGGTGCAGCTGCAGGTACCGGACTTCAACGGCACCTTGCGGGTGTCGACGATGGTTTATTCGGCTGACCGTTACGGCAACCGCGATGTGGAAACGCTGGTGCGTGCGCCGATCCTGGCTGAAGCCAGCATGCCGCGGGTAATGGCACCGGGCGACCGCAGCACGGTCACCCTCGACGTGCAGAACTTCACCGGCAAGCCTGGTGAGTTCAATGTGCGTGTGGACGGCGAAGGCCCGCTTGGCATCGGCGAATCGACCCGCACGGTGCAACTGGCGGCGGACGCCAAGAGCACGCTGAGCTTCCCGCTGACTGCGCAGGAAGGCTATAGCGTAGCCAAGGTGCGGGTGCGGGTGGACGGCAATGGCTTCAAGGTGGACCGCCGCTACGACCTGCCAGTGCGTGCCGCGTGGCCATCGGTACTGCGCTCGCAGACCCGCACGCTGGATCCGCTGGCGCCGATCACCCTGGACAGCAGCTTCGCCAATGGCTTGATGGGCGGCTCGGTCAATGCGCGCATGCTGGTCAGCGCCTTGCCGCCGATCCCGTTTGCCTCTGCCCTGCAGGGCGCCTTGAACTATCCCTACGGCTGCGCCGAGCAGACCACCAGCAAGGGCTATGCAGCGTTGATGCTGGATGAGGCCACCTCGGCCATGCTGGGTGCTGATGGCCTCGACGCCAAAGTACGCCGTGAGCGCATGGAAGGCGCGTTCGGCCGCTTGGCCTCGATGCAGGTGTCCAACGGCAACTTCTCGATGTGGGGTGATGACGACTACATCAATCCGGCCTTGACCCCGTATGTGGCCGAGTTCCTGCTCGATGCCAAGGATGCCGGCTTTGCCGTACCCGAGAACGTGCTGCAGAAGGCTTTGAACCGGATCAGCGAAGACCTGCTCAGCGGTGGCAACCAGTTCTATGGCAGTGATCGCCGTGATGGCCTGAAGTTCGCCAACCAGGCCTATTCCGGCTATGTGCTGTCACGAGTCAACCGCGCACCGCTGGGTACGCTGCGCACGCTGTGGGACAACGAGCGCAGCAAGGCAGTGACCGGCCTGTCGCTGGTGCATCTGGGTGCAGCCTTGGCGATCCAGGGTGACAGCAAGCGTGGCCAGGCAGCGATTGCCGCTGGCTTCGCCAAGTCCAGCGCCGACCGCCCGGAATACTTCGGCGACTACGGCACCCGCCTGCGCGACGAAGCCTTGATGATCGCCTTGCTGCACGAGCGCGGTCTGTCCAAGCCGGAGTACGACGCGCGCGTGATCGACCTGGGTCGCACCCTGGATGTGCGTCGCGGCAGTGGCCTGATGTGGCTGAGCACGCAGGAGCAGGTGGCGCTGGCGCGTCTGGGCAAGGCCTTGATGGCCAACCAGAAGAAGCTGGTATCCGGTGAGCTGGCGGTTGGCGACAAGGTCGAGGACATCAGTGCACGCAAGGCCTTTGGTCGCGTGTTCGACATGGCGCAGCTGGCGCAGGGCGTACGCTTCTCGCCGCAGGGCGAGGCACCGATGTTCGCCAGCCTCGATGTTGCCGGCATCCCGCGCCAGCCGCCGGCACCGGACAACAGCGTGATCGGCATCGAGCGTTCCTGGTTCGGCACCGACGGCAAGCCGTGGACGCCGCGTCCGTTGAAGGAAGGCGAAGCCTTGATCGTGCGGCTCAGCGTCACCTCCAACTCGAACATGCCCGATGCGCTGCTGACCGACCTGCTGCCGGCCGGCCTGGAGATCGAGAACTTCAACCTCGGCGATGCCAAGCAGTGGGCCGACGTGGTGGTGGGTGAGGTCAAGGTCAGCGACCGTTCCAGTGCCGCCGACGTCAAGCATGAAGAGTTCCGTGACGACCGCTACGTGGCTGCCTTGAAGCTGTCGCGTGGCAGCACCGCGCACGTGTTCTATCTGGTGCGTGCGGTCACCCCGGGTACTTACATGGTGCCGCCGCCGTTGGCCGAGGACATGTACCGTCCAGACATGCGCGGCGTGGGCCGTTCCAGCCCGAGTACCATCACGGTGGTGCAGCCGTAATCGGCTCCTGCTCCCTCCCTTTGCCGAAGGCAAGGGGAGGGCTGGGGAGGGGTAAGCTCTTCCCCGGCCAAGTCATTTCGTCCCGGCTCCACAGGCAACGTTTGAAGAACCATCCCCAGTGAACGCGCGCGCCCCTCGGCTGAAACACGTCGGCACCCGCCTGCGCACCATCTTCACGCTCCGCAACCTGCGCTGGGTGCTCGCCGCCCTGCTGACATTGCTGCTGGTGCTGGACCTGGCATTCCCGCTACCACTGCCGAGATCACGCGACACCAGCACCTTGGTGGTCGCGCGTGACGGCACACCGCTGCGCGCCTTCGCCGATGCCGAAGGTGTGTGGCGCTACCCGGCGAACGCAAAAACCATCTCGCCCCTGTACCTGCAGGCGCTGCTGACCTACGAAGATCGCTGGTTCTGGCGCCACCCCGGAATCAACCCGTGGGCACTGGCACGCGCTGGCAAGCAGATGCTGCTGGAACGGCGCATCGTCTCCGGTGGCTCGACCCTGACCATGCAGGTCGCGCGCATCCTCGACCCGCACACGCGTACGCCCTGGGGCAAAGTGAAACAGCTTTTGCGTGCGTTGCAGCTGGAAGTGCATCTGAGCAAGGCGCAGATTCTCGACCTTTACCTGGAACGCGCGCCTTACGGTGGCACCATCGAAGGCGTGGAAGCCGCCAGCTGGGCTTATCTGGGCAAGTCGGCCACGCATCTGTCACAAGCCGAGGCCGCATTGCTGGCGGTGCTGCCGCAATCCCCCAGCCGGCTGCGCCCTGATCGACATCCCGAGGCTGCACAGCGCGCCCGCGACAAGGTGCTGGCACGCATGGCCGAGCTCAAGGTGTGGTCGGCCGATGACGTAGCCGACGCACGCATCGAGCCGGTGGTAGCCCGTTCGCTGCAGCAGCCCCTGCATGCCGCCTTGCTGGCGCAGCGCATGCGCAGCACATACCCGCGTGTACCGCAGATCGAAACGAGCATCGACAGCGGTCTGCAACGTACGCTGGAAGAACGTGTCTCTTCCTATTTCTCACAACTGCCGGAGCGCACATCAGCCGCACTGTTGGTAATGGACAACAGCACGCTGGAGGCGCGCGCCTATGTCGGCTCGGTTACGTTTGCGGACAAGGCCCGATTGGGTCACGTGGACATGGTGCAGGCCTGGCGCTCGCCGGGTTCAACGCTCAAGCCGTTCCTTTACGGGATGGCACTGGACGATGGCCTGATCCATTCGGAGAGCCTGATCGTCGATGCGCCGCAAAGCTTTGGCGGCTACCGGCCGGGCAACTTCGATGCGGCGTTCAACGGTCCGGTCGGTGCGGCCACCGCATTACGGCTGTCTTTGAACGTGCCATCGGTGGATCTGCTGGATCGGGTTGGTCCCTCACGTTTTGCCGCACGGCTGGGAAATGCTGGCATCAATCTGCGTTTTCCGCACGGCACCCAGCCCAGCCTTGCGCTGATCCTTGGTGGCACCGGAGCACGACTGGAGGATCTGGTAGGTGCGTTCTCGGCCTTGAATCGCGAGGGCATCGCCGGGCGCGTTCGCTACACGCCCAAAGACCCGCGCATCGAGCGCCGACTGATATCGCCTGGAGCGGCGTGGATCGTGCGTGATGTGCTCGAGTCCAATCCGCGCCCCGGTTACGGAGTAGGCACTTTCGATACCGGCAATCGCCCGCGCGTGGCCTGGAAGACCGGCACCAGTTACGGCTACCGCGATGCCTGGGCAATCGGCAGCACCCGCTCCTATACCGTTGGCGTCTGGGTTGGTCGTCCGGATGGGACGCCGCTGCCGGGCCAATACGGCGCGGTGACGGCCTTGCCGCTGATGTTTGAGGTCATCGACAGCCTGCCGCGCCAGGCCGCTGACAATGCAGTGCGCGCACGGCCGGACAGCGTCAGCGAGGTCGAGATCTGTTGGCCGTTGGGCATCGCCGCCGAGCAGACGCCAGCAGCGATGTGCCAGCGCCGCTTCCCCGCCTGGGTGTTGGACGGCGTGGTGCCACCAAGCTTTCCTGAGCGCGAAGCGCGGCTATGGCAATCCGGGCGCATGCGCTTCCAGGTGGATGCAAAGACTGGCCAACGGCTGTCACCTGGTTGCGAAGGCCATCCACAGATAGAGGATCGCGAGATCGCGCGCTGGCCGGCGATGGCCTCGCCGTGGCTGACCGTGGCGCAGCGACAGGCGCAAAGCCTGCCGCCATTGGCATCGGACTGCGCCGATGACGGTCGGCAATCCGATGGCGTGCTGCACATCGAAGGTTTGAATGACCTGGCCACGCTGGCTAGACCGCCGGGCGCCCAGCACGGCCCGCGCCTGCAGCTGCGTGCCTTGGGCAGCGAGTCCACGATTGAATGGCTGCTCGACGGCCGTTGGATCGCCCAGACCCAGGGCACCCGCACCTTCACTCGCGACTTCAACGATGCCGGCGAACACACGCTGACGGCATTGGCAGCCGACGGCGCATGGACACGTGTCCGCTTCCGCGTAGCGAACTAACTGCCATGTAGTGCCGAGCCATGCTCGGCAGGGGCTTTCCAAGCAATCCCCTGTAGTGCCGAGCCACGCTCGGCAAGGGGCTTTCCAAGCAATACCCCCGTAGTGCCGAGCCATGCTCGGCAAGACGCTTTCCAAACAATCCGCGCTTGTGGGAGCGGCGTAAGCCGCGAAGCAACAAATGAATCAGGTTGCAGAGATCCCTGCAATTTCAGCAGTGTCAGCTTCGCGGCTTACGCCGCTCCCACAACCTTGGGGCTGCCGGCAAAGCTCCAGCCGAGCATGGCTCGGCTCTACAGCTTTGGGTTTGCCGGTAAGGCTCCAGCCGAGCATGGCTCGGCGCTACCAAGTCTCAGGCTTACTCGCCGATCCAGCCTTCCAATAGATCGGCGAACTCATCGGCGTGCTCTTCTTCCTGCGCCAATATCTGCTCGAGGATGCGCTTGGTGGTGGTGTCCTTGTCGCCGATGAAGTTGATCATCTCGCGATAGCTGTCGATGGCGATGCGCTCGGCGATCAGGTTCTCGCGCACCATGTCGCGCAGGTTGCCGCCTTCCTTGTACTCGGCATGGGCGCGGGCGGTGAGGGTGTCCGGATTGAGGTCGGGCTCACCGCCCAGCTGCACGATGCGTTCGGACAGCAGGGCGGCGTGTGCCTGCTCCTGCTGCGCGTGTTCCAGGAACTCGGCTTTCACCGAGTCGGCGAGCATGCCCTTGGCCATGTAGTAGTGCCGGTAGTAGCGCAGCACGCACACCCATTCGGTGGCCAGCGCGTCATTGAGCAGTTTGATCACCGCCGTGCGGTTGGCGCTGTAGGTCGGTGTTACCGCACCGTCCTCGATACTCTTGCGCGCGTTGGCGCGCAGGGTTTTCCGATCGGTGATTCCTGCCAACTGCGTTGTTCTTGTCGACTTGGCGGCGGGCTGCTTGCTCATGGCTGGCCTTTCCTTCTATTGAACCCCTAGCTGGGGAGATGGGCGAGCACATGCTCGGCCCCGGATACCTCGAATTGTCCCGGCTGTTCGATATAGGTAGCGCGGACCACGCCGTTCTCGATGTACAGCGCAAAACGACGCGAACGGATGCCCATGCCGGACGCGCTGGCATCCATTTCCAGGCCCAGTGCGCGGGTGAAGTCGCCGTTGCCGTCTGACAGCATCTGCAGCCCATCGGGCACGGATTGGCTCTTTGCCCAGGCCTGCATCACGAACGGGTCATTGACCGCCATGCAGAACACCTCGATGCCGCGGTTGCGGAAATCCTCGAAGTGCTCGACGTAGCCAGGCAGATGGCGGGCGGAGCAGGTCGGGGTGAATGCGCCGGGGACCGCGAACAGCACCGCTTTGCGGCCATCGAACAATGCGTGGGTGTCGATCGTCTCCAACCCTTCGCGCAGGCGCTTGAGGGTGACTTCGGGGATGCGATCGCCAACGTTGATGGACATGCAGGACTCCTAGGCTGAATTGAAGTTTAAAGAGACGGTGGAAGCACCGCGTCAACAGCTTGAAAAGGCGGTCTTCACACAATACGTCGTGTGCATGGGAAAGGCAGCGCCATTCCGGCATGCAGGTCCCCATATCTTGCAGGAGGACATCATGAGCATCGTACGTTACCGCCAGTGGCCGACGCAGTCCGAGATTCATCAGCTGTTGTCGCCATTGCTTGAAACCGTCACCAACAACACCGCTTCAGCATGGGTGCCGGCAGTGGATATCCGTGAGGAAGCCAATCGCTTTGTCGTTGTCGCCGACCTGCCTGGCGTTGATCCCGCCAGCATTGACGTGCAGATGGAAAAGGGCGTGTTGACCATCAGCGGCCAGCGTAGCGCGCCGGAACTGGCCGAAGGCCAGCGGCTGACCCGCAGCGAACGCGGCCAGGGGGCATTCAACCGCCGTTTCGTGCTGCCGGACAGCGCCGATGCCGAGGGCATCGTTGCCCACAGCCACAATGGCGTATTGGAAGTGCGCATTCCCAAGCGCAGCGAGGCGGCACCGCGCCGCATCCAGGTGGTGCAGGGCCAGCCTAACGCCTGATGGCGTGAGTGAACTTCCACCTGCGCAGGCGCCGTGGCCCGGTAGAATGGGCCCACGGCGCCTGCCGATTGCACGATGGCCCGTTGCCGCAAGGTGTCGGGCCAGCTTTTTTTCAGAGGTGTGAGGATGGAATTCAAGGATTACTACGCCACGCTTGGGGTTGAACCCAGCGCCGGCGATGCCGAGATCAAGACGGCCTACCGTCGGCTGGCGCGCAAGTACCACCCGGACGTCAGCAAGGAAGCCGGCGCCGAGGAGAAATTCAAGGCGGTCAACGAGGCCTACGAGGCGCTGCGCGACCCGGCCAAGCGCAAGGCCTACGACCAATTGCGCGCGCAGGGCTACCGTCCGGGCGAGGAGTTCAATGCGCCGCCGGGCTTTGGCGGCGGGCAGGGCTTTGATTTCGAGGAAGTGTTCGGCGGCGGCAATGCCAACGGCGGTTTCAGCGACTTCTTCGAGAGTCTGTTTGCCCGCCAGCGCGGTGGCGCGGGTGCGGGTGGACGGCGTCCGGGCCCGGGTTTCGGTGGTGCCGGCCCGCAGCCGATGCGCGATACCCGCGCCAAGCTGTCGGTGCCGCTGGAGGCTGCATATAGCGGCGACAGCCTGCGCATCACCGTGGACGGCCGCCAGCTCGACGTACGCGTGCCCAAGGGTATCCGCCCGGGCCAGGTGATCCGCCTGAGCGGGCAGGGCAGTGGTGGTGGCAACCTGATGCTGGAGGTGGAGTACGCCTCGCATCCGCGATTCGAAGTTGATGGCCTCAATATCCTGTACACCTTGCAGGTGACGCCGTGGCAGGCTGCCTTGGGCACCAGCATCAGCGTGCCAACCCTGGGTGGCTCGGTGGAGCTGAAGGTGCCGGCTGATTCGGACAGTGGCCGCAAGCTGCGCCTGCGCGGCCGTGGTTTGCCGGGCAAGCCCGATGGCGATCAGATCGTGGAGCTGGAAGTGATTGCGCCGGTGGCGACCAATGACGAGCAGCGCAAGGCGTACAAGGACCTGGCCAAGGCGTTTGGCGAGGACTGAGTGCGGTTTGGTTTGCGCTGTTGCTGTTGAAGAGAAGCGGGCTTTGCCCGCTTTTCTTTTTCTTTGGTTTATATCTTTAGCTAGAAGCTTGCCCTCACCCCAACCCCTCTCCCGCAGGCGGGAGAGGGGCTAGTGCACTACGAGCGCAAGCAATCCGAGCCCCTCTCCCGCCTGCGGGAGAGGGGTTGGGGTGAGGGCAAGCTTCTAACAAGCAAACCCAAAGCAAACCCAATAACCAAAAACAAGAAAGGCGGGCAAAGCCCGCCTTCCCAAACAGCTTTCCCCAAGAAAGCAGCTTCACCCAACCGGTGGCGCCTCGGCACTGAACACCTGCGCGATCACCGCCGACAGATCGTCTTCGGTAAACGGTTTGGTGATGTACGCCTTTGCACCCTGGCGCATGCCCCACAAGCGATCAGTGTCCTGATCCTTGGTGGTAACCAGAATCACCGGGATGTGCTGCGTGGTAGCCTCGCGCTTGAGCGTGCGCGTTGCCTGGAACCCGTTGAGGTTCGGCATCACCACGTCCATCAACACCAGGTCCGGCAGCACCTGCTTGGCAACCTCTACCCCAGAGGCGCCATCAGTTGCGGTGAAAATCTCATGCCCCAGCTTTTCCACAATGCGTTGGATGCCCATCAACTGCGATGGTGAATCGTCGACGATCAGGATACGCGCCATGTTTTTCCCCAAGTAGTGGCGGCAGTGTAGTGCTGGCACGCCGCCGGCGTGAAGTCGCGGCCTTCACGCCGGGGAACTCATGTGACCGCCGTCAATCAATTCTTACGACGGTGCGGCCGAAGGACTTGCCTTCCAGCATCGTCGCGAACACCTCGGGCAGGCCGTCCAGGCCGACTTCGCGGGTGCAGATACGGTCCAGGTGGCGCGGCTTCCAGTCGCTGCCCAGGCGCTGCCAGACCTGCTCGCGGATGTCGCGGGCAGTGCCGGCCGAGGCTACGCCGAGCAGCGAGACGCCGCGGATGATGAAGGGCATCACCGTCATGTCGAGCTCGCCGGAAGCGGCCAGACCGGCCGAAGCCACGTTGCCATAGGGGCTGGTCTGCGCCAGCAGGCTGGTCAGCATGCTGCCGCCGACATTGTCCAGGCCACCGCCAAAGCGCGCCGATTCCATTGGCCGGGTGGTGGCCAGGGCATCGCGGCCAAGGATCTGGCTGGCACCGATCGCGGTCAGGTAGTCGGCCGCCTCGGCCTTGCCACTGATGGCATGCACCTCGTAGCCAGCCTGGCTGAAGATGTCCACCGCCAGCGAGCCGACGCCGCCGGTGGCACCGGTGACGGCCAGCGGGCCATGGGCAGGCGTCTGCCGGTTGTCGGTCATGCGCAGCAACGCCAGCGCGGCGGTGAAGCCAGCCGTGCCCAGCACCATGGCTTCGCGCAGGCTGAGCTGGGCCGGCAGCGGGATCACCCACTTGGATTCCAGGCGCACGTACTGACTGTAGCCGCCGTCGCGGGTCTCACTCAGGCCGCAGCCGGTGGTCAGGACCTGGTCGCCCTCACGGAAGGCCGGGTCGCTGGAGGCGACCACTTCGCCGGCCACGTCGATGCCGCCGATCAGCGGGAAGCGGCGCAGGATCTTGCCCTTGCCGGTACCGGCCAGCGCATCCTTGTAGTTGACCGACGACCAGCGGGCGCGGATCACCACCTCGCCCGGGCTCAGCTGGTCCAGGTCCACTTGTTCAGGACCGCTGCGGTAGCCCGCGTCGTCGTTGTGGATGCGGAAGGCGGTGAACGGGGCGGTATGGGACATCGGTAGGCCTGCGTCGGAACGGGGGAGTGCAACCATAACTGTTGTGAAAACGCTGGTCTGCCCTTATTCCTGATCAGAGCAGGTGCCGGGATGGGCCTGCACGGATACCGCGGGACCCGTCTTGGCTGGGGCTCGCACCGCTGGATCAGCTGCCTGGCTAGCTGATTGGCGGGCAAAACGTTCCGTTCAGGTAGCCCCGAACCTGTTCAGAGTCTGCCTTGTTAGAATCGGGATTCGATAGATGGTCAGGTCCTTGGCGGGAGCCCCCGCAGCCTGGCCCTTACAGATGGAGCATGCATGGCCTGGAATACACCCGGCGGCAACAGCGGTGGTGGTGCGGACAACAACCGCGCGCCGCGTACGCCACGTGGCGGCAATGGCGGAGGTTGGGGTGGTGGACTGCCCGGTCCGCTGCGCGACCTGTTTGATGGCGGTATCTGGCGCTGGGTGCTGGTCGCATTGGGTCTGCTGTTGTTGTTCTCCAGTTTCCAGTTGATCGGCGAACAGCAGCGTGGCGTGGTCCTGCGCTTCGGTGAGTACTCGCGCATCCTGCAGCCGGGCCCCAACTTCAAGCTGCCGTGGCCGCTGGAATCGGTGGTCAAGGTCAATGCGACCCAGATCAAGACCTTCAGCAGCAACGTGCCGGTGCTGACCCGCGACGAGAACATCGTCAATGTGTCGGTCAACGTGCAGTACCGAGTGGACGACCCGCGCGAGTATCTGTTCGGTACGGTTGATGCCGACCAGATGCTGGAACAGTCCGCGCAGAGCGCCGTGCGTGAGCAGGTTGGCCGCGCCGACCTGAATACCGTGCTGAACAACCGCGGTCCGTTGGCCGTGGTCGCCGAGCAGCGCCTGCAGGCCTCGCTGAAGACCTATAAGACCGGCCTCAGTGTGACCGGCCTGACCCTGCCCGATGCGCGTCCGCCGGAAGAAGTGAAGCCGGCCTTCGACGAGGTCAACGGTGCCCAGCAGGTCAAGGAGCGTTTGATCAACGAAGCCCAAGCCTACGCCGCCAAGGTTGTACCGGAAGCGCGCGGCCAGGCCTCGCGTGCCCGTACTACCGCCGAAGGCTACAAGCAGGCCATCGTCGCCCGCGCCGAAGGTGACGCCCGCCGCTTCACCCTGTTGCAGGGCGAGTACAAGAACGCGCCGGAAGTCACCCGCAAGCGCCTGTGGCTGGAGACCGTGCAGCAGGTGCTGGCCGAGAACCGCAAGGTCATCGGCGGCGATGGCCGTCAGCTGATCTACGTGCCGATGCCGGCCGATGCCAGCAAGACCGGCAACGCCCCGCAGCTGACCCCGGAGATGGTGGCACCGGCCTTGCCGGCGGCAACCGACAGCATTCGCAACGCGGACCGTTCGGTCTCGCGCTCGGCATCGCGTGAGGAGGCCGGCCGATGAAAAATTCAGTCGTTATCGGCGTAATCGTCGCAGTGTTGCTGGGCCTGCTGGGCTCGGTCTACGTGGTGCGTGAAGACCAGACCGCCATGGTGCTCAACCTGGGCAAGGTGGTGCGTGCCGATATCAAGCCGGGCCTGCACTTCAAGGTGCCGCTGGTTGAAACCGTGCGCGTGTTCGACCGTCGCTTCCAGGTGTTGGATACCGCCCCGGCGCGTTACTTCACCGCCGAGCAGAAGGACGTGAGCGTCGACTTCTTCGCCATTGGCAAGATCTCCGACGTGCGCGCCTATTACCGCGCCACCGGCGGCGACAGCAAGATCGTCAATGCCCGGCTTGCGCCGATCATCACCGACTCGCTGCGTAACCAGATCAACTCGCGCACCTTGCAGGCGTTGGTATCCGGTGATCGTGGCGAGCTGATTGCCGGCCAGTTGAAGTCGATCAACGAGGCGATTGCCGCCTTGGGCATGGAGATCATCGACCTGCGCATCAAGCAGATCGACCTGCCGACCGACAGCCAGGTGATTGCCGACGTCTACGAGCGTATGCGCGCCCAGCGTAAGCAGGAGGCCGCCAAGCTGCGCGCCGAGGGCGAAGAGCAGTCGCTGACCATCCGCGCCCAGGCCGACCGCGAAAGCACCGTGATCGTGGCCGAAGCCGAGCGCGATGCGCAGCAGCTGCGCGGTGAGGGCGACGCCCAGGCCGCTTCGATCTACGGCAAGGCCGGCTCGGCTGACCCGTCGTTCTATGCCTTCTACCGCAGCCTCGAGGCCTACCGCGCCTCGATGACCGACGGCAACGGCGTGATCGTGCTCGACAAGAACGACCCGTTCCTGCAGTACATGAAGAGCGATCGCTGATCGCTTGACCTTTAGCCCCTTCTTTAGCCCCTCTCCCGCTTGCGGGAGAGGGGTTGGGGTGAGGCCAGCTTCTCGCTCCGTAGTGCCGAGCCATGCTCGGCAGGGGCTTTCCAAGCACTATTTGGCAGCAGCACAAGCCGCCAAACCCGGGCCTGATCAGTTTGCAGCCAAGCCCGTGATTTCGTTGCTGCCGGCTTCGCGGCTGACGCCGCTCCTACAACTGTTATCCCGGTAATGCTCCTGCCGAGCATGGCTCGGTACTACAGGTTCGGTTGTCCCGGTAATGCTCCTGCCGAGCATGGCTCGGCACTACCCGGTTTTTGAAGACTCTGACGCATGCAAGACCTCTTTTCTGCCCTCTGCCTCGTGGCCATCATCGAAGGCCTGTTCCTGTTCATCGCGCCGCTGGCGTGGAAGCGGATGGCCGCGCAGATGCTGGATCAACCTGCTGCATCCCTGCGCGGAATGGGCGCAGCGGCGCTGTTCATCGGCCTGGCCGTCCTCTGGTGGGTCCGCCACTGAACCAAACCCTGACGCCCGTACCAAGCTGTACTCGCAGGGGTGGTAGCTGTCAGACAAAACCCGGATAATCCACAAAAGCCGGTCGGGCTTACTCCTCCTGGAGTGCCCCGTTCGGCTTTTTCCGTGTATGGCCCTGGCGTTTGCCGGATGCTCCCCGATGGGGCGTCCATGATGGCGGACCGCAGCGCAGCGCACGGCCCCGTCCGCGGCCCCGATGGCCGCAGCAAACTCAGGAGTTACCCGTCATGGGTCAATCAGTTGTCGTTCTCGGCGCCCAGTGGGGCGATGAAGGCAAGGGCAAGATCGTCGATCTGCTGACCGAGGAAATCGGTGCAGTTGTGCGTTTCCAGGGTGGTCACAACGCCGGCCATACCTTGGTCATCAACGGCAAGAAGACCGTCCTGCACCTGATTCCGTCAGGCATCCTGCGCGACGACGCGCTGTGCCTGATCGGCAATGGCGTGGTGATTTCCCCGGCCGCCCTGCGCAAGGAAATCGAAGAGCTGGAAACGGCTGGCGTCGAAGTGCGTTCGCGCCTGAAGATCTCGCCGGCAGCGCCGCTGATCATGCCGTACCACATCGCCCTGGATCAGGCGCGTGAGAAGGCCGCTGGTGGCAAGGCCATCGGCACCACCGGTCGCGGCATCGGCCCGGCCTATGAAGACAAGGTTGCACGTCGCGGCATCCGCATCGCCGACCTGCACTACCCGGAACAGCTGGCTGAAAAGCTGCGTGCCGCGCTGGATTACCACAACTTCGTGCTGACCAAGTACCTGGGCGTGGAGCCGGTCGATTTCGACACCGTGTACCAGGAAGCACTGGCCTTCGGCGAATACGTCGAGCCGATGAAGTCCGACGTCGCCGGCATCTGCCATGACCTGCGCAAGCAGGGCAAGCGCGTGCTGTTCGAAGGCGCCCAGGGCGCTCTGCTCGACATCGATCACGGCACCTACCCGTACGTCACCAGCTCCAACACCACCGTTGGTGGCGCACTGGCCGGTGCCGGCGTTGGCGCCGATGCCATCGACTACGTGCTGGGTATTGCCAAGGCTTACGCGACCCGCGTTGGCGGTGGCCCGTTCCCGACCGAACTGGACGATGAAATCGGCCAGGGCATTCGTGACCGTGGCGCCGAGTACGGCGCGTCGACCGGCCGTCCGCGTCGCTGTGGCTGGATGGACATCGTCGCGCTGAAGCGCGCCGTGGCCATCAACGGTATCTCCGGCCTGTGCATCACCAAGCTCGACGTGCTCGACGGCATGGAAAAGCTGAAGGTCTGCATTGCCTATGAATACCGCGGCAAGCGTTCCGAATACGCACCGCTGGATGCGCAGGGCTGGGAAGAGTGCACCCCCGTGTACCTGGAGTTCCCGGGCTGGAGCGAAAACACCCACGGCATCACCGAGTGGGACAAGCTGCCGCCGGCCGCGCGCGCCTACCTGCGTTCGCTGGAAGAACTGGCCGGCTGCCCGGTGTCGATCGTCTCGACCGGCCCGGACCGCGACCACACCATGATCCTGCAGGATCCGTGGGGCTGATAGCCGCGCCGTGATGTAACAGACAACGCCCCGCGAAAGCGGGGCGTTGTCGTTTCGGGCATGACCGACAAGGCCAACCCGTAGTGCCGACCCATGGTCGGCAAGGGGCGTTACCGATAATGCCCTTGCCGACCATGGGTCGGCACTACAGGGGCAGGGCTGGCTAGAATGGCTGGGCACGCCCCCCGCTGCCAGCCTGACTGACCCGATGCGTATTGATCCTGCCGAAATTGAAGCGCTGTTCGACGCCATCCCGAGTGTGTTGTTCTTTGCCAAGGACATCGATGGCCGCTACACCCACGTCAACATGACGATGATGCAGCGCCTTGGCATGAAGTCACGCAACGACGCCATCGGCAAGCGCGCCGACGAGCTGTACCCGGTGGGTATGAGTGAAGCCTATACCGAGCAGGACGCGCGGGTGCTGGCCGGCGAGGTGATCGAGAACGTGATGGAGCTGCAGCTGTTCCCCAACCAGCAGCCGGGGTGGTGCCTGACCTGCAAGCGGCCCATCGTCGAGAACGGCAAGGTGGTCGGATTGATAGGCATCTCGCGCGACCTCGGCCAGCGTGGCGGCTTGGAATCCCAATACGAACCGCTTCGGCTGGCACTGGATTACCTCAATACGCATTACGCCGAGAACGTGCGCATGCAGACCTTGCTGGACATCACCGGCTTCTCGCTGTCCAAGCTGGAGCGATCGTTCCGCAAAGTGTTCCAGATGACGCCGCAGCAAGTGTTGACGCGCCTGCGCATCCAGATCGCACTGCATCTGCTGCACGGCGAGGACAGTGTGGCCAGCATTGGCCAAGCGTGTGGCTTCAGCGACCAGAGTGCGTTTACCCGCAAGTTCAAGGCGGAAGTCGGCATGGCACCGCGGCAGTATCGGGCGATGATCGCCGAACGCGCACAACAGGAAGCCGCCCGAACCGGGCTATGACTCCGCCGGGCTATGACTTCCGGGAGTGTTGGGGGGCGTTGCAGGGGCAGATGATGCGGAGATGGTGGGCATCAAGCCCATGTCCTTCCGCCAGGAGCTTCGATGCGCCGTTCCCTTGTTGTTGCGATCAGTCTTGCCCTTTCCTGCGTTGCCACGCCTGCTGCCTTTGCTGCTGAGCCAGCAGCCAGCGCTACGCCCCGCAATGAAGCCATCACGCAGCTGCCGCGCACTGCGCGCCCGGATCATTACCGGGTGGAGATCACGCCGCACCCCGCGCAGATGGGTTTCGACGGCAAGGTCAGCATTGATCTGGAAGTGCTGCAGCCCACCAACAGCATCGTGTTGCAGGCGGCAGGCATGCGCTTCGGCAAGAGCCAGCTGCAACCCGCCGGCGGCAAGGCGATGCCTGCCACGGTCAGCGTGGATGAGGCCAATCAGACCGCCAGCTTTGTGGTGGCCAACCCGCTGCAGCCGGGCCGCTACACGCTGAGCATCGATTACAGCGGCACCATCAACACCCAGGCCAATGGCCTGTTCGCACTGGATTACCCGGTTGCTGATGGCAGCAAGAAGCGTGCGCTGTTCACCCAGTTCGAGAACTCCGATGCGCGCCGTTTCATTCCGTCCTGGGACGAGCCCGGCTTCAAGGCCACATTCGACCTGAGCGTGACCGTGCCGGAAGCGGAGATGGCGGTCAGCAACATGCCGGTGGCCAGCAGCAAGTCGCTGGGCAAGGGCTTGAAGCAGGTGGTGTTCCAGACCACGCCGAAGATGTCGACCTACCTGCTGTTCTTCTCCAGCGGCGAGTTTGAGCGCGCCACCGTCAAGGAAGGCGACACCGAGATCGGCGTGATCGCCCAGACCGGCAAAGTTGAGCAGGCGCAGTTCGCGCTGGAAGGCAGCGCCGAGGTGTTGCGCGAGTACAACGACTATTTCGGCGTGAAGTATCCGCTGCCCAAGCTCGACAACGTCGCTGCACCTGGCGGCAGCCAGTTCTTCAGCGCGATGGAAAACTGGGGGGCGATCTTCACCTTCGAATATGCGCTGCTGCTGGACCCGGCCGTGTCCAGCGTCTCCGACAAGAAAGCGGTGTTCTCGATTGCCGCACACGAGATCGCGCACCAATGGTTCGGCAATCTGGTGACGATGGCGTGGTGGGATGACCTCTGGCTCAACGAAGGTTTCGCTTCGTGGATGGAAGCACGCACCACCCGCAAGCTGCACCCGGAGTGGGACATCAACAATGTCGATGCCGCGCACACCAGCCGCGGCGCGATGGGCCGCGATGCCTACGTCACCACCCATCCGATCGTGCAGCACGTGGCGACGGTGGAGCAGGCCAGCCAGGCCTTCGACGGCATCACCTACGGCAAGGGCTCGGCGGTGATCTCGATGTTCGAGGATTACGTGGGTGCGGATGCATGGCGTGATGGCGTGCGCCGTTACATCGCTGCCCATGCTTACGGCAATGCGGTCACCGATGACCTGTGGGCCGAGATCGACAAGGCGGCGCCGGGCAAGCGTTTCATGGAAGTCGCACATGATTTCACCCTGCAACCGGGCGTGCCTTTGATCCGAGCCAGCAGCAGCTGCGTGGCCGGCAACACCCAGGTGAAGCTGAGCCAGGGCGAGTACACGATTGATCGCAAGGACAAGCAGCCGCTGCATTGGCGCGTGCCGGTGAGTCTGCGCGTGGGCAATGGTGAGGTGGTGCACACGCTGGTCGACGGCGATACCAGCGTGCAGCTGCCGGGATGCACTGGGCCGCTGCTGGTCAATGCCGGGCAGAAGGGCTATTACCGCACCTTGTATGCGCCGACGCAGTTCAAGGCGCTGAGTGCAGGCTTCGACAAGTTGCCGGTGGTCGACCAGCTCGGCGTGATGATGGATACCAGCGCACTGGCCGCAGCCGGCCTGCAGCCCGATGCGGATCTGCTGGATCTGATCGCGAAGATCAGCGCCGATGCGCCCATCGATCTGTGGGACATGGCCTCCGGCACACTGAGTGGGATCGACGGCATGTTCGACGGCGATACCGCGCGCCAGGCCGCCTTCCGCAGTTATGCACGTTCGCGTCTGTCGCCGGTGCTGCAGTCGCTGGGTTGGGACGGCAAGGACAGCGACTCGGCGCAGACCAAGGAGTTGCGTAGCGGGCTGATCGGCACTTTGGCGGCGCTGGACGATGCGCAGGTGATTGCCGAGGCGCAGCGCCGCTTTGATGCTTTCCTGGCCAAGCCGGATTCGCTGTCGCCGGACCTGCGCAGCAGTGTGCTGGGTGTGGTGGCACGCAATGCCGACGCGGCAACCTGGGACAAGCTGCACACGCTGGCCAAGCAGGAAACCTCGGCAATGGTGCGTGACCAGTATTACGGCCTGCTGGCCCTGCCCAAGGACAAGGCGCTGGCACAGCGTGCATTGGACATGGCGTTGACCGATGAGCCGGGTGCGACCAATAGCGCGGGCATGATTGGCGGTGTGTCGCGCGAACATGCGGATCTTGCGTTCGATTTCGCCGTTGCCAATCGCGAGAAGGTGGACACCCTGGTCGACAGCACTTCACGTGCGCGGTATTACCCGGGCCTGGGGCGTAGTGCCGACAACCTGCAGATGGTGGACAAGATCAAGGCGTTTGCGGATGCGCATATCGCCCCGACCTCGCGACGTGATGCGGAGACGGTGATTGCCGGTATTCAGACCAAGCTGCGGTTGCGTGCAGAGCGCAAGCCGCAGGTGGATGCCTGGTTGAAGGCGCGAGGGTACTGAAGCGGCGCAGCTGTTTGCTCTAAGCCCCTCTCCCGCCTGCGGGAGAGGGGTGGGGGTGAGGGGAAGCTTCTAGCTGAGCAAAGTCAAAAGCCCCCCTCATCCGCCCGTTGGGCACCTTCTCCCGTAAACGGGAGAAGGGAATGCCAAACCAGAAGCCAAAACTAAAGCAGAAGCCAAAGCAGAAGCCAAAGCAGAAGCCAAAGCAGAAGCCTTGCCCCTGCTGTTTGCAGTGACCAAGAAAATCAGCTGCTCCAATCTCCCAATCGTCACAAAGAAAACAGCCGGCTTTCGCCGGCTGTTTTCATTGACGCATCAGGCAATCAACACTCGATCACGCCTCAACATCTTCCTTGTACGCATCCACCGGGATGCAGGCGCACATGATGTTCTTGTCGCCGTAGACGTTGTCCACGCGCGCTACCGGCGGCCAGTACTTCTGCAGCTTCAGGGAAGGCAGCGGGAACGCTGCCAGCTCACGCGGGTAGGCGTGCGTCCACTCGCTGGCCGACACTGCACCGGCAGTGTGCGGGGCGTGCTTGAGCGGGTTGTCCTCGCGGTCCAGCTTGCCGTCTTCGATGGCCTGGATTTCCTCGCGGATCTGGATCATCGCGTCGATGAAACGGTCCAGCTCGTGCTGCGATTCGCTTTCGGTCGGCTCGACCATCAGCGTGCCGGCGACCGGGAAGCTCAGGGTCGGGGCGTGGAAGCCGAAGTCGATCAGGCGCTTGGCCACGTCCTCGGCACCGATGCCGGAGGTCTTCTCCAGCGGACGCACGTCGAGGATGCACTCGTGCGCCACCAGGCCGTTACGGCCGGTGTACAGGGTGGCGTAGTGCGGGGCCAGGCGCTTGGCGATGTAGTTGGCGTTGAGCAATGCAACCTGGGTTGCCTTGCGCAGGCCGGCGGTGCCCATCAGGGTGATGTACATCCAGCTGATCGGCAGGATCGAGGCGCTGCCGAAGCTGGCTGCGCTGACGATGCCGACCGGGCCGTTGTCGCCGAGCTTGCCTGGCAGGAACGGGGCCAGATGCGACTTGACCGCACACGGGCCAACGCCCGGGCCGCCGCCGCCGTGCGGGATGCAGAAGGTCTTGTGCAGGTTCAGGTGCGACACGTCCGAGCCCCACTTGCCGGGCTTGGCCACGCCAACCAGGGCGTTCATGTTGGCACCGTCGGTGTACACCTGGCCGCCGTGCTTGTGGATGATCTCGCAGATCTCGACCACTTCTTCCTCGAACACGCCGTGCGTGGACGGGTAGGTCATCATGATCGCAGCCAGGCGGTCGCTGTACTTCTCGGCGTTGCGGCGGATGTCCTCGACATCGACGTTGCCGTTGCCGTCGGTCTTGGTCACGACCACGGTCATGCCGCACATCTGGGCCGAGGCCGGGTTGGTGCCGTGCGCAGAGTCCGGGATCAGGCAGATGTCGCGATGGCCTTCGTCGCGCGAGCGGTGGTAGGCGCGGATTGCCAGCAGGCCGGCGTACTCGCCCTGCGCGCCGGAGTTCGGCTGCAGGCTCACTGCGTCATAGCCGGTGCACTCGACCAGCATCGCTTCCAGGCCGTCGATCAGTTCCTTGTAGCCCTGTGCCTGGTCGGCCGGTGCCAGCGGGTGGATGTTGGCGAACTCCGGCCAGGTCACCGGGATCATCTCGGCGGTGGCGTTGAGCTTCATGGTGCAGCTGCCCAGCGGGATCATGGTGCGATCCATCGCCAGGTCCTTGTCGGCCAGCGAACGCAGGTAGCGCAGCATCTCGTGCTCGCTGTGGTGCGTGTTGAACACCGGGTGGGCGAGGAACTCGCTGCTGCGTAGCAGGCTCTTCGGCAGTGCGTCGGTGGTGCTGGCGTCCAGTGCGTCCACGTCGACGCTGGCGCCGAACAGCTGGCCCAGCGCGATGACGTCGGCGCGGGTAGCGGTTTCATCCAGGCTGATGCCGACCGAACCGGCGTCGATGATGCGCAGGTTGATGCCGGCGGCTTCGGACTTGGCCTTCAACGCAGCCGAATCAACGCCGGTGATGTGCAGGGTGTCGAAGAAGTCGTTGCCGACCGCCACGCCCTTGCCACGCAGCGCGGCGGCGAGGATGGCCGCCAGGCGATGGGTGCGGCGGGCAATGCGCTGCAGGCCTTCCGGGCCGTGGTAGACGGCGTACATCGAGGCCATCACCGCCAGCAGCACCTGCGCGGTACAGATGTTGGAGGTGGCCTTCTCGCGGCGGATGTGCTGTTCGCGGGTCTGCAGGGTCAGGCGGTAGGCAGGCTTGCCTTCGGCATCGACCGAGACGCCGATCAGGCGGCCCGGCATCGAGCGCTTGTAGGCATCACGGCAGGCCATGAAGGCGGCGTGCGGACCGCCGAAGCCGAACGGCACGCCGAAACGCTGGCTGTTGCCGATGGCGATGTCCGCGCCCCATTCGCCGGGAGCGGCGATCAGGGTCAGTGCCAGCAGGTCGGTGGCAACGGCAACCAGGCCCTGGCGGGCGTGCACCGCCTCGACCAGCGCCTTGTAGTCGCCGATGTTGCCCAGGCTGTCCGGGTATTGCAGCAGCACGCCGAAGGTGTCGGCGGTCAGCGCCTCGGCCGGCTTGCCGATCAGCAGTTCGATGCCCATCGGCTCGGCGCGGGTGCGCAGCAGTTCCAGCGTCTGCGGGTGCACGCTGTCCTGCACGAAGAACACCTTGGACTTGGACTTGGCCGAACGCTTGGCCAGGGTCATCGCTTCGGCGGCGGCGGTGGCTTCGTCCAGCAGCGAGGCGTTGGCGATCTCCATGCCGGTCAGGTCGGCGACCATGGTCTGGAAGTTGATCAGCGCTTCCATGCGGCCCTGCGAGATCTCCGCCTGGTACGGGGTGTACGCCGTGTACCACGCCGGGTTCTCGAGGATGTTGCGCAGGATCACGTTCGGCGTGTGGGTGCCGTAATAACCCTGGCCGATGAAGCTGCGCAGGACCTTGTTCTTGTCGGCGATGGCGCGGATCTTGGCCAGCGCATCGACTTCGGTCAGCGATTCGGGCAGCGCCAGCGGCGCGGGCGACTTGATCGAGCCCGGCACGATGGCATCGGTGAGCGATTCCAGCGAATCATGACCAACGGTGCGCAGCATCTGCGCGATTTCAGCGTCGTTGGGGCCGATGTGGCGGTCAACGAACGCGGAGTGGTGTTCGAGCTCGCGCAGCGAAAGGGTGTTCTGGGTCATGGCTGACGTCCGGAGAAGGCATGCAGGGCAGGGGCGGTGAGCCAGGCTCGCCTTGCCGCCGTCCGGGTGCCGCGCACACGCGACAACTCAGCCGGCAAGCCAAAGGCTTACCTCGCGCCCCTCTGTCCTTTTGCCTGAGAGTTTGGAAGCGACGCGACGAGGATCGTGCGCTTCGTGCACCTTCGGCGCCGGATTGAACCGGTCTCTCCAGAGTTTTGCTACGGGTGGTATCGGGCCTGAGCGATTACGGGCGTTTGCGCCTTCGGCAGCGGGGTGAACCGCTTCTCCCACCTTGTTCGTACAGCGTGGCGATTATAGCCCGGTAAAGGCCCGGGGCAGACCCGCGCAGCGGCTTGGATTACCATCTGTATCCCGGTTTCAATCCCGCGCCTTGCACGCGTACGGCCGGGCATCCCGGAACCGCTGGCTGAAGTGGGTGAATGTCCGGACAAATTGCCGCATCATGGCCGCGGAGCGCAGTCGCGCCCGGTCCTGTTCATTCTGTCCCCACCCCACATCGGCCACGCGCCGGTGCCGTTGCTGGTTATTGAAAGCCATGGAAGCAAACAAGCAGGTTTCACTGCGCCGTATCGCCATTTTGGTGGCCGGTCTGTCGATGTTCGGCCCGTTCGCGATTGATGCGGTGTTCCCCGCATTCCCGCACATGGGCGCCGATCTGGGCGCCGACAAGCTGGCGATGCAGCAGGTGATCAGCGTCTACCTGTTGGCCTATGCGCTGATGAGCCTGGTGCACGGTGCGCTGTCCGATGCGCTCGGCCGCAAGGTGGTGATCATCGGCGGGCTGGTGGTGTTCATCGGCGCCTCCGTCGGTTGTGCGCTGTCCTCTGACATGGGCACCCTGCTGCTGTTCCGCTTCCTGCAGGGGCTGTCGGCCGGCGTGGGCTACATCATCGGCCGCGCGGTGATCCGTGACCTGTATGACGGTGACGATGCCCAGCGCTTGATGAGCCAGGTCTCGATGATCTTCTCCATCGCCCCGGCCATCGCCCCGATCATCGGCGGCTGGTTGCTGGGCTGGACGCAATGGCAGGGTATCTTCTGGTTCCTGGTTGCGTTCTCGGCGCTGTTGCTGCTGATCACCTGCATCTGGCTGCCGGAAACCCATCCGCCGCATGCGCGCCTCAGCCTGCACCCCAAGCGCCTGCTGCAGGACTACATCAGCATCGGCATCAACCCGCGCTTCCTGCGTCTGGCGCTGGCTGGCTCGCTGGGCTTCGGCGGGCTGTTCCTGTACATCGCCTCGGCCCCAGCCTTTGTGCTCGACCTGCTGCACATGAACGAGCGCCAGTTCGCCTGGTTGTTCATCCCGACCATCGGCGGCATGGCCTTGGGTGCCTATGCCTCCGGCCGCGCGGCAGGGCGCGTGGATGGCGCGCGAGCGGTGCGTATCGGTTACTGCTTCATGGCGGTCGCGGCGATCTACAACATCAGCTACAACGCCTTCGCCACCGAAATGACGGTGCCATGGGCGGTGCTGCCCTTCACCCTGACCTCGTTTGGCGTGGCCTTGATCTTCCCGATCCTGACCCTGGCCATCCTCGACATGTACCCGCGCCAGCGCGGTACGGCCTCGTCGATGCAGGCATTCAGCACCCTGGTCACCAACGCCATCATCGCCGGCGTGCTGTCGCCGATGCTCAGCCGCAGCGGTTTGAGCCTGGCCATCGGCGCCGCCCTGTTCGGTCTGGGCAGCTGGGCAATGTGGAAGTGGGAGCGGGTCAGCCAGCGCGCCCAGCGCGATGAAACCGCGTCCTGACACGAATTCACCCCCGCATCGGGGACAATAGCCGTGCCGCCATCACCGGCGGCCGTTCAAAGAGTGAACAACTGATGTCGATCCAATCCAAAGGCCGCCGCGAGGCGAAGAAGAAGCTGGCCGAGCGCGCGCGCAACCAGGCCGAAGCCAATCCGCCGGTAAAGGCCAAAGTGGAGCCACATGCCGAACTGCGTGACCAGCACCGGGCATTGCTGGCCGGCATCGTCCGCCGTGATGGCGAGTGGGTGCTGGGCATGGACGGCAAGATCGCCGGTGAGACCACCAGTGCCGCACGCGTGCTGGCGTTGATCATGCAGGCGGCCGAGTGGCACGAGAACAACGACACGCCCGTGCGGCTGATGTATTCCGATGCGCTGAAGGACGCCGCGCATGCCGAAGCAGCGGAGCAGGGCATCGACTTCGATACCTATAAGCGCAACCTGGCCGGTGAGCTCGGTGCCAAGGGCAAGGCGGCCGCAGGTACGCATTGAGCGTGCTGACAAGCGCGAGAACGACAAGGGCGCCGTTGGCGCCCTTGTCGTTTGTAACGAGCATTGCTTGCATCCCCAGCTCTTGTGGGAGCGGCGTGAGCCGCGAAGCTCGTGGAGTGTCCGTTGCATTGTTTCTTTTCTATCGGTGATGCCCCTGCCGAGCATGGCTCGGCACTACAGGAGAGCGCTTGCCTTTGTAGGAGCGGCGTAAGCCGCGAAGCTCGTAATCCTCCCGTCGCATTGCTTCATTGCTATCGGTGAAGCCCTTGCCGAGCATGGCTCGGCACTACAGGGGGTGTTGGTAGTTCCACAACGGCCGGAACGCGCTGCGGTGCATCCATGTCAGGACCGCGAGATAGCAGAAGTGGAACGTGCCCCACGGCCAATCGTGGTTGAGGAACAGGTGGAAGATGAAGATGCCCGTCACCAGCGGTGCAAGAACCGCGATGCCGAGCGGCGCGGTGCGCTGGAATAACAGCAGGATGCCGCCCGCCAGGCAGCTGCCGGCGATCAAGGGATCAACGATTCCGCTGTCGGTCAGCGCGGTGGTAAGTGCTTTGGCGGCGGGCGCTTCCTTGTGGTCCGGCCACGCGGTGCCGAACAACTTATAGGAGAACCAACTGGCGCCGACATAGGTGTAGAACAGGGCGAACAGCCAACGAGCAACAGCAATGATCCAGGTCATGCCACGTACTCCTGTTGTACCGCCAGATGGCGGTTGATGTCGGGGCGATCGGTCCTTTTGCCGGTGCTGCTGTCCTGCAGCCGCTGCTCCCTCTGCGGCGGATGGTAGCGCAGCGTTGCTGCTTCTGAAGGGATTTCACCCGGATCAGGTGGCTTGCGCGGTCTCAGGCAGGTAATGCGTGGTCCGGGCCGGTGAAAAGCCGCAAGCGCAGTTGTGGCTATAATCCGGATCACGACGTCCCCTGAGCATGGAGGCACACCTGATGTCTGTTGCAGCTATTCCTGATGTCTCGCTGGTTGATAACAGCGAGCAACGCACGCCCTTGATCCTGGTGCTGGATTGTTCCGGCAGCATGGGCGGCGAGCCCATCGCGCAGTTGAATGCCGGGCTCAAGCTGCTAGAGCAGGAGTTGAAGGGTGACGTGATAGCAGCCAAGCGCGTGCGCGTGCTGCTGATCGAATACGGCGACATGGACAACGCGGCGATCACCGGTGATTGGTGCGACGCGATGGATTTCAGTGCGCCGGAACTTACCGCCAACGGCACCACGCCCACTGGCGCGGCGGTCGAACTCGCGCTGCAGGAAATCGAGGACGAGAAGGCCCGTTTCCGTCAGGCCGGCGTTGCCTATACGCGGCCGTGGCTGTTCCTGATGTCCGACGGCAATCCCACCGATGCCTGGGAAGCAGTTGCCGAACGCTGCCGCGATGCCGAACAGCAGAACAAGGTGGCGGTATTCCCGATTGGCGTTGGTAACGCCGACATGAGCGTGCTTGGCCAGTTCAGCCGCAACGGCGAGCGTGGTGTCAAACGCCTGCAGGGACTGCAGTTCAAGGAACTCTTCATGTGGCTCAGTGCCAGCATGCGGGTGGTATCCAATTCCACGCCCGGTGGTCAGGTGCAGCTGCCGTCGACGGATAGCTGGTCGAACGTGACGGTTTGAGCATGGGCTGGCGGGTGATGGCCGCATCGGCCACGGGACGCTCCCATCTGGATCGCGGGCAACCGTGCCAGGACGCCTACGCATCGGCGAGCGCGGGCCGCGTATTGGTTGCCGCGGTGTGTGATGGCGCAGGTTCGGCTTCGCACAGTGATAGCGGCGCAAAAACGGTTTCCGCTGCGGTAGTAGCGGCGGTTGCCGCGCATCGCTTGTTGGGCGGCGAACCTTCGGCCTTGGCAGTGGAAGCGGTGCGGGAAATCATCGAGGCCGCAATCATCGATGCCCGCGAGCAACTGGGCAGTGTGGCTGCGGCCAAACAGCTGACGCTTGCTGATCACGCCTGCACCCTGGTTGGCGTTGTGGCGGATGCGAACGGCGGCTGGTTCTTCCATGTAGGTGATGGTGTTGCAGCCTGCGAGTTCGCGCCGCCGCAGCCGCCGGCGGTATCGCTGCCGGCCAATGGTGAGTACGCCAACGAAACCTGGTTCGTTACCGGTGGCAACTGGCGCGAGCAACTGCGCCTGACCCGCTTCGATGGGCAGGCGCAGGCCATCGTGCTGATGTCCGATGGTGTGCAACCGTTTGCGATGACGCGCGATGGCAGCGGCTTGTTCCAGCCGTTCATCGCGCCAGTGCTGCGCTACCTGGGCAGCGTGGACGCCGAGCACGGCAGCCAGGCGCTGCAGGCGACGCTGGCCGACCCGCGTACCGATCACATCACCGGCGACGACAAAACGTTGCTGGTGGCGTTGCCGGTCTAGGCGTATGGCCGCACAAGCCGGCGACACCATCTACGACGAACGCCGTGCACCGCTGACCCTGGGCAAGCTGCTCAAAAGCGGCGGCGCTGGCAGCGTGTTCCTGATCAAGGAACGCCCGCTGGAGGTTGCCAAGCTCTACCACTCGGACAAGGGTGGGCAGGTCTACGAGCGCAAGGTGCGGGCGATGTTGGAGCTGCGTCCCGACCTGCCCGATGTCGAGGACAAGGGCGTGCGCCAGGTGCAGATTGCCTGGCCTACCGGTCTGCTGCGGGACAAGGCGCGACGCTTCATCGGCTTCACCATGCCGGTGCTGGATGTGGCGGCCACCAGTGACCTGGAGCATGTACTGCAGGAGCGGCAGGCGCGCGAAGAAGGACTGCCTACCGCGCTCGGGCCGAAGATGACCCTGGCCGCCAACCTGGCGGTGATGTTGGCGGCGCTGCATGAGCGGCAGCACTACGTGGTGGACCTGAAGCCGCTCAACGTGCGCTTCTACCGGAAGTCCTTGTTCATCGCGATGCTGGATTGCGATGGCTTCAGTATCCAGGGCAAGGGCGAACGTTTCCTCTCCGAACAGGTCACGACCGACTACCTTGCCGCGGAGTTCCAGCAACGCGGTGTCGCCTCCGGCGAAGAGGAAGCGCAGGACAGGTTCGCGCTGGCAGTGATGGTGTTCCAGCTGCTCAATTCGGGCCTGCATCCGTATAGCGGGCGTCCGAATGGCAGCACATTGCCCAGCGATCTGCCGGGGCGCATCGCCGCAAATCTGTATCCATACGGGGTAGCGAAAAACGAATCACGGATACTGCCTTCGCCGGTCAGCGGCCATGAAGCATTTCCCGCCGATCTGCGGGAAATGTTCGATCGTGCCTTCGCCAGCCAGGCGCGGCGGCGCCCGGCCGCGGCGGAATGGTCGTCGCTGCTGCTGCGTTATGCGCGGCGTAGCAACGGTTTGCTGGTGAAATGTGCCAGCGACGGTACGCATCAACATTTCAGTGGCATGCCGTGTGCAGCCTGTGCACGCGCAGCGCTGCTGAAGCGTAGTGCACGTGCCACGCAGACACGGGTGAAACAGGCAGCTGCCGGTGGCAAAAGAACGGCGCGCGCTGCGCGTCGTACCCACGTGGCAACGCCGAACGTCGCTGCAGCGCAGAATGCAGCAGCACCAGCAGCGGCCTCAACGCCTGCAGGCTTGGGCATGCGCGTGTTCTTTGCGGTGATCGGCCCCTTGTTGCTGGGATGGGCATTCAGCTGGGGGATGTCGGCGTACCGCGGTTTCCAGCTGGCCAAGGACCCCGGTTGGTGGCTGACCCTGGGGCTGGGATTCCAGAGTGGGCTGCTGCTGGCTGCGGTGTTGCTGTTCATTGTCTGCGTGCCGGTATTGATCCTGAGCAAGCGGCCATGAAGATCACCATCGGGGTCGTCATTGCGCTGTTGCTGTTGTTGCTCGTGATGCTGTTCGCGGGTTGGTTGGGTGTTTACGTCTACGGTGCGATCGAATGGGTCGGACATCTGTTTTCGACGGGCGTGCTGCCTGACGGAAGGGCTGCTTTCCGTGCCGGTCTGTTGCTGGGCGGGCTGGTGTCGGTGGGGGCGCTGCTGCGGGTGGCGATCATGGACAAGTCCCACGAGTACGCCGGCGCAGGACTGTTCGTGGCGTTTGCCTTCGCCTTGCTGCTGTTCTTCACCCGCGTCTCGCCATTCGCCAAAGCCAATGACGAGGCGCGTTCATTGATGTTTGCGGAGAGCACGCCTGCGGGAAAGCCCATCGAGATTCCCGAGTGGTACTCGCGCAGCAGCTATGAGCGGGATGCAGCCAGCAAGGTGCATGCACTTGCCAGGGCTGCGGCACGTGGTGACCAGCAACGAGTGGATGCTGGACTGGAAGAACTGCAGCGGTGGGCGCGCCGGGGTGTGCGTATCGGCGGTGACCGCGAGGCGTTCAATGCTGCGCGGGAAAGGTTCAATGCCACGTTCGATATGCCAGCGGGCAGGGAGAAAAGAGACAAGTTGGGCAGGCTGCGGCACGAGGCGCTGAGGGCAATGTGGCAGGCCGTGCCCGAGGTGGATGTCGCAGGACGACGGGTGCTGGTGCAGGACCTGGCGGTCTTTGCGTTTGCGTTGCGCCTTCGTGCCGAGCGTAGTCCCACCGAGGATGAAGATCCGCGCGAGGGCGAGCTGCTTGATGACAAGTTGATTGAGCTGGTTCGCCTGCAGGAGGCGATCCTGGGCTATGCCCCTAGGTCGGCTGAGTTCTGGTCGATCTACGCTGCCACGATAGTGGATGCAGATGAAGAGGTGGCGCTTGGTGCCTTGCTGATTGCTGATCAACTGCGGCGTTCCGCTGGCTCGGGCTACTCAGCGATGACAATGTCCATCAGCGACGAGATGCTGTTCCAGTCGGATATGCGGGTCAGCACTGGCTTGCTGCCGGAAGCTTCGATAGCACGTCTGGGTATTCTCAAGGCACGCGCGGCGGCGATGGTTGGAAAGGCCGTGTCTGCATCGGGGGGCAGTAGTGCATTGGTGGAAGGGGCGAAGACGTCTTCTCCCGAACAGGTGCTGCCTGCGGCACAGTATGTACACACAGGAAAAGGCTTGTTGCCCTCACCGCGATTGATGCCGCCCATGGTAATGCCGATGGAGAGCGCGGAAACGATGGTCTGGGCTGACTTGCTGTCTGCAGGATTCGAACAGAAGCAGCGGCCTGTCGCGCTGCCGTCATCCGGCATCAGCAGCGATAGCAGCCTGCGTGTGGCGGTAGACGTCCTGGCCGATGGCAGCATCAGCTCGGTCCTGATTGAACGCAGCAGCGGTGATCCCGCGTTGGATGATGCCACGCGCGCCTCGGCGCGCCGCTGGAAGGCGACACTCCCGATAGCCGCGGAAGGGGAACGACGCAGGGTGCAGGTGAGATTCGAAGCGCCTCCGCGCCTGGAAACACTCTCCGATCGGCCACCACCGCCAATGGTGCCGGGAAGGGACGTCAGTGCTGCGCCGAGTGACTCGCCCCCATCGCCTCCTGTTTCAAGGGCTACCTTGGAATACCTGCAGGAGCTGCTCGCGAGCAAGGCGCGTTTCAACCCGCCGCGCTATCCGTCAGCCGCATGGAGTGAGGGGGTCGGTGGCAGGGTGGTGCTGGCAATTACCTTGTCTGGAGCCGGTGAGGTTCGCAACGTCGTCGTTGCAAACAGCAGTGGCAACGCCTTGCTCGATAAAGCCGCACGCGAAGCGGCTTTGGGCTGGAGCGTTTCGCCAGAGCAAACTATAGCGAATGTGGGTGAGGTCACCCTGCGTATGCCGGTGGTGTTCAAAGTGGAGTAGTGCTGGAGCGTCGTATCGCCCGATCGACGCGCCCGACGCGAGCGACGCTGCAAGCGTGCTGCGTGAATGCAGTGGACTCCAATCTGTTGGTGTTCGAATGGGCAGACGCGTTGATCGATTCCTCACACTTCAATAGTCACGCGCAGCATCGAACCACCGCTGTGCCAGCTCTTCAGTCACTCCAGTACGCGCGGCGTGCTCGGAGCGGCTGAGCTGCCATATGGCTTCGCCCAGATCCTCGCGTTCGGCTGTCTCTATTCCCTTGAGCGTGTTGAAACGTTGGGTGAATTCGGTGAAGGCTGCTTCACCATCGGCCAGCGAGTGCGCAGAAGCCAGGCTGGCCAAGGCTGCATCGAACGCTTCATTGGCCTGCTTGGCCAAGCGTTTGGACCACGCCGAGAACGGGCGGCCGAACTCGCTTTCCCACCAGCTTGCTTTACGAAGCTGTGAGACCGATGCATGTCCGGTCCACGGGCGCAGTTGGGCACGTGTCTTCAGTTGCTGGCGCAGGCGCTTGCCTGCAGCTTCTTCGACATTGAAGGCAATGAAGCCATCCAGCGCGGGCCAGCAGCTCAGTGCTGGAAGGCCTTCCAACGACGGCATGTAACGCAGCTGCAGGTTCTGCAACTGCGGCTGTGCCGCAAGTGCTTCAAGGTCGACGAAGTTGCCATACAAGCTCAGCGACTTCAGGTGTTTGAAGCGCGACAGGCATTTCAGCGAGACCGGGCGTGCCATCGGCTTGTTGACCAGCATCAGGTCGTGGACGTCATGCAACTGGCCCATGTCCGGTAGCTGGAACGCAGTGGTCTCCCTGCGCGAGCCCGTTTCCGGGGCCAGCGACAGGGAGCGGGGCAGTGGTCCCTGCGCCGAGAAACGGCCGATATCGCCGGAGACACTGAGGTGGAGGTTTGCTGCGATTTCCGGCTCGGGCAGGAGCAGCTGCAGGTTTGCTTCCGCATGCTCCAGTTGAATCGCCAAGGTGCGGATATTGGATTGGCTGGCATCGACTACGGTATCGCTATCGAGCCCGGGCACCCAGGTCAGCTGTTCGATGGGACGCTGATGGGCCCACTCGAAGATGCTTTGATCATTGCCCGTGTAGTGGATCACACGCGGCCAGGGTGAGCCGGCTGGCGTGGCGAATGGATTGAACGCTGCCCAGTTGATCCTGAGATCAGCGGCGACCTGAAGATCCGCTTTTACGGTCGAGCCAGAAGCTGCGATCACCAGGCTGCCCACACCCAGCGTACGAACCAGGGTATGACTGCCGGCGCCAGTGAGATCGATCGGATAGCTGCCGGGCCCGGTCAGGAGGCTGTCGGGATTGGTGTCCGCTGCGGTGTTTCTGCTGTCCATGTTCATCCTTGGAATGACTGCCGTCCGTTTGCTGCTGGCGTTGTTGCGCGTGTCTGCTGATCGCTGCTGCTACTGGAACGATAGGAAGACCGGGGCATACATCAGCGGCCTTCGATGCTCAGGCTGTCGAGCACGGCATTGGCTTTGGCCTCAAGCTCAGGGTCGCGATTGTCGTCGGTATAGCGATGGTAGTAACGCAACTCGTAGCCGACGCCCTTGGATTGCAGTGAACCGCAGGAGAGTGCGTACTGTTCGCTCCATTGTCGCTGCCCATCGGCGGCAGGCTGTAGCGCTTCGAGCAGCAGATGGATCTTTGCGCAGCGCGGGTCTGCAGGATATTCGCTGACCTGGAGTGCGTTGATCTTGAAGCGGGGGCTGCTGGCGTAGCCCTGTTCCAGATTGCGCTTGATGGTCCTGATGTAGCCGGACAGCGGCGAAATCGGCGCATCAAGCGTGGTCATATAGGCTTCGATCTTGCGGTTGTCCGAAGCGGCTTCCGCGTTCCAGCTGAGCGTTGTGCTCGTTCCGGAACCATTCCTTGTCCAGCCTTCTTCGTCCGGCGGCGTGAATGCAAGGCCAAGCGTCCTGCTCGCATCGGTGATGCCAACGTGTATCTGCCCGGTGCCAGTGCCCTCGTTCGCGAACGCCGGGCTGGGCAGCGTCGAATGGATGGCGAGTGCGACAAGGCCTGCAGCGAGTTTCATCCGTATCTCCCGAAGTTACCGGGTAACCATGCCACGGCATGTTGTGGTGTGCCAGCTCTGCGGGTTGCTGTGGATGGAATTTGCTCTCGACCCAGGTGCAGCGCGAGCGGAAAAGCAAAGGGCGCCATTGCGGCGCCCTTTGCGTGCTTCTTCAGCTGTAGCGCTTACGGTGCCGACGGCTGCGCCGGTGCGGCTGCGGGAGCCGCAGCAGGTACCACAGCCGGAGCCGCAGCCTGCCAGCCACACATCTGGCCTTCGTTCTGCTGCTTCAGCCATTCCTGCAGCGGTGCGAAGTATTCCAGCATCGGGCCGGCATCAAGCTTTTCGGTGCCGGTCAGTTCCTTCAGCGTGGCCTGCCACGGCTGGCTGGAACCCTTGCTCAGCATCGCCCAGAACTTCTGTCCGGCTTCCTTGTTGCCGTAGAAGCTGCACTCGTTGAGCGGGCCAGTGTAGCCGGACGCGTCGCACAGGCCCTTGTAGAACTGGTACTGCAGGATGCGGGCCAGGAAGTAGCGCAGGTACGGGGTATTGCCCGGTACGTGGTACTTGGCGCCGGCGTCGAAGAACTCTTCGCCGCGTGCGCTGGCCGGGGCCACGCCCTGGTACTGCGCCTTCAGTTCCCACCACTTCTGGTTGTACTGGTCCGGCTTGATCGAGCCGTCGAACACGCCCCAGCGCCAGCGGTCGATCATCAGCCCGAACGGCAGGAACGACACGCCCGACATTGCCATGCGCATCTGCGCATTGATGGTGGCTTCGCGGCTTTCCTGCTGCGCGCCGACCAGGCCGATCGAGTTGAGGTACTTCGGCGTCATCGCCAGCACGATGGTGTCGCCGATGGCTTCGTGGAAGCCGTCGTTGGCACCGCCCTGGAACAACGGCGGCAGCGGGTTGTAGGCCAGGTCGTAGTAGATGTGGCCGAGCTCGTGGTAGATGGTGGTGAAGTTTTCTTCGTTCGGGGTGATGCACATCTTGGTGCGCACGTCCGGGCCCACATCCTTGCCGTCGCCGCCCATGTTCATGTCCCAGGCGCTGGCGTGGCAGACCACGTTGCGGTCCAGCGGCTTGATGAACTGGGTGTTCTGCCAGTAGCTCTCCGGCAGCTTGGGCATGCCCAGCGAGACGTAGAAGTCCTGCGCACGCTCGGTCATCTGCCGGGCTGTGACCAGTTCGGCCTCACGCTGTGCCCTGAAACGGCTTGCCGGGTCGGCGCCACCGGCCTTGGCCAGTGCGGCGCTCAGGTTGGTCTGGTACTGCTTTTCCAGCGCGGCGGTGATGTCCAGGCTGCCCGCGTTCGGGTACGGCGCGGTCATGTCCCACAGGTTGCTCCAATCCTGCTGCCACATGTTGCCGGTCAGGTGCGCGGCAATCATGCCGCCGCCCACTTCGGCCTTGTCCTTGCCGTATTCCTTGTCGAGCTTGGCGCGGGTATAGCAATGCACCTGCTCGTACAGCGGCTTGACCTGCTCCCACAGGCGGTCGGTTTCCGGGCCGACCTGGTCGGCCGGCATGTCGTAGCCGCTGCGCCACATCTGGCCGGCATCGCTATAGCCCAGTTCGCGGGCGCCTTCGTTGACCAGTTCGACGAAGCGCTGGTAGTTGGCGCGCGACGGCACGGCGGTGGACTGCCAGCCCTGCCAGGCATCGAGCTGCTTGTCGTAGTCGCGCGAGGTGGCCAGCACTTTCTCAAGGTCACCGAGCTGGCGGCAGTTCTTGTTGTCGCCTTCGCCCACGCAGTAGGTGCCGGCGCCGTAGTCGCCTTCCAGCTTGGTGGCGATGCCGGCCAGCTCGGCCAGCTTCTGCGGGTCGCGCGGGGCGGGCATCGAGGTCATCAGTTTGAGCAGGCTGATGGCGCGCTTGGTATCGGCGCTCATCGGCTGGCCTTCGTACTTGTTGGCCTGCTCGATCCAGCCATTGAGCACGGTCAGCCAGCGCTCGTTGGCCTTTGCGGCGACGCGGGCCGAATCGTCATTGATGTAGGTGGACGACAGCCACTGGGCCGAGGTCATTTCCGGGTACATCGCCTTGTATTCGGCATTGACGCGGGCGATGAACTGGTCGGCGCTTTCGGCCGGTGCGGCCTGGGTGGTGGCCGGCTTGGCGGTGTCGGTGGCGGCGTCCTTCTTACAGGCAGCCAACGAGAGCACGGCCACGCCAACGGCGGCGGCCAGGACCAAATGACGATTCTTCACAGCAAACCCCAAGATGTTAGTACGGCGAAGGCTAGTGGGGCGGCGGCCGGGCTGCAAGTGGGGAAAGGGATGGGCAGGTGTAATGCCGAGCCATGCTCGGCAGGAGGAGTCATCTTTGTAGTGCCGAGCCATGCTCGGCAGGGGGAGTCATCTTTGTAGTGCCGAGCCATGCTCGGCAGAGGCTTTACCGGGAAGGCCTCTGCCGAGCATGGCTCGGCACTACGGTGGGATTGTTGGGAAAGCCTCTGCCGAGCATGGCTCGGCACTACAGGGATTTGCTTTATGTGCAGGGGGCGAAGAGGTCGCGGGCCGGGTCGTATACCGAGGTCCGCACCTGCATCAGGCCCAATACCGAGGGGAACAGGTTGTCCTGGTCGGTGCGCTGTGTGGCACGGTGGCGCACGCAGCTCATGTCCAGGCCGCGGTCAGCGGCAAACCCCGGCGAGAACCACATCACCATCGGCACCCGGGTCTGTTCTTCCGGTGCGATCGCATACGGCACGCCGTGCAGGTACAGGCCCTTTTCACCCAATGATTCGCCGTGATCGGAGAGGTAGATCATCGCGGTGTCGTAATCATCGAGCCCGCGCAGGGCGGCGATGGTGCGGGTCAGGAAATGATCGGTGTAGCGGATCGCATTGTCATAACTGTTGACGATGTCCTCGCGGCTGCATTTGCCGAGGTCTGCCGTGTCGCAGGTTGGTGCGAACTGGCGGAACTGCGCCGGGTAACGCTGGAAGTAGCTCGGGCCGTGGTTGCCCAGCTGGTGCAGGATGACCACACGGTCGCCAGGCTTGGCGCGAACCTGATCGGCAAGGTTTTGCAGAAGAATCTCATCCATGCAGCGGCCGTCGGCGCATAGTCCTAGCGTGGTCGCATCATCCAGACGCTGGATTTCCAGACCTTCGCATACGCCCTTGCAGCCGGACTGGTTGTCGCGCCATAGGGTTGCGATGCCCGCATGCTCAAGCACATGCAGCAGCGACTGGTGGCCGCGGATCTTCTTTTCGTCGTAATCGTGGCGACCGAACGGCGAGAACATGCAGGGCAGTGATACCTCGGTGCTGGTGCCGCAGGAATGCATGTCCGGGAAGTTGATCACGCCGGTCTGTGCCAGCTCCGGTGTGGTCTGGCGGGCATAACCGTTCAAGCCCCAGTTCTGTGCGCGCACGGTTTCGCCGACCACCAGCACCAGCAGTCGGGGCTTGCTGCCCGCCGCACGTGGCATGGCCTTGGCATCGGTGCCCAACGGCAGCTTGGGCTGCTTCTGCATCGGGCTGGAGCTGGCAAGGTTCTGCTTCAGCGCGATGATGTAGTTGACCGGCGTGGCCAGATAGCGCACTTCGCGGTGATTGCGCATCAGCGCTGAGATGTTCTGGAACGACAGCATGGTGCCAGCGCCGCCAGTGACGATCACGGCAAGCAGGAAGGCTACGCGCCATAGCAGCGTGCGGCTCCAGCTGCGCTTGCGCAGGCGGACGCGCCACAGCAGCGCGGTTGGCAGCAGGCCGTAGCCGATCAGCGGCAGCAGCAATGCCGGCGTCATCAACTCACGTGACTCCTTGTGGTCGGTAGCCAGGACATTGCGCAGCATGTCTGCGTCCAGGTAGACGTTGTAGCTGTTCATGTAATGCGTTGCGAAGGCGGTGGTGATGAACAGCACCGTCAGCACGAGCTTGGCGTTCCAGCGCCAGATCAGCAGGCCGAAGAGGATGGCGTGCACGCTCACCAGCAAGGCAAACAACGACACCGCGAACAGCACGCCGTTCGGGTTGGTGGCAATCGCGCTGCGCCAGAACAGGTTGTTGCAGACCAGCGCGAAGAACGTGCTGGCGATCAGGATCAGGGCTTCAGTGCTGATCTCCGGACGCCACTCCTGCAGGCGTGACCATGACAGCGGGGAAGCAATACGGCGAGTGGCGACAACGCTCATGCGCGCTCTCCAACGGGTGTGATGCGCGACAGCGAGTTGGTCGCCGCAGATGACGGGAACATCCACAGATAGAGCACCGTTGCGACCAGCCAGCTGATCGCCAGTGCCCACAGGTCATGTGAGGCGAAATGGGCGCCGCGCAGCTGCTGGGCGAGGCCGAACGCCATGCCGACCAGCAGCGCGATGCTCAGCGCCGGCCAGCGCCATTGCGGGCGTACCTGCAACATGAAGAAGAACAAGGCGACCCAGGCGTAGCCGGAACCGGCATGGCCGGCCGGGAAACAGGCGGCATGGCCCAGCGCAACCGGGCGCTGCTCGAACAGGCCGATGAACGGACGCAGGCCGCCGTAGCGCTCCAGGTCCCACGGGCAGTCCATGTGGGTCCAGGACTTCAGCAGCGCGACGATGCTGGTGGACAGCGCCACCGACGACAGCAGATAGGCCAGCGGACGCCGCAACGGGCGCCAGCGCGCATCCATGCCGCTGCGGATCAAACCCAGCACGACCAGCAATGCGACAAACCAGGTCAGGTTGCGGCCGCCCTTGTGGATCAGGTGGCTGGTCCACCACGCGTTCTTGAAGGCCCATTGGTTGCCTTCCCAGCGATAGAGCTGATCTGCGAGCCATTGGTCACCATTGCCGGCCATCAGCAGCAGGCTGCCGACGACGAGCAGCAGTAGCGGGATCAGCAGGGTGCGCCCGGCGAAGCTCAGGCGGCTGCGTTCGGCAGCCGGTAGCAGGGCGGTGGAAGTGGGTTGCTGCGACATGGAGCAGGGGCACCATCAGACTGGGTGCGGCCATGCTGTGTCGGCGCGTGTCGGAGACCGGTCGGAGCGATGTCGTGATTTTGTCGGTGCTTCAGGTTCGCAGCCGACGAGCGCTTGGTGCTGCAGAAAGCAGGAGCGACTGCACCGGTTCCGGCACAGCCACTCCTGCTCGATGTTTCAACACATATGCGTCAACAGGTGCCGTTCAGCGCACCGGCGTCAATCGCTGTCGCTGTCCAGCGCACCCTCGCTGCCGGCGACCACGCCATGTGTCCTGGCAACGCAGTCGGCGTGCAGGGCAGTGCCGGGCAGCAACTGCCAGTTGTTGCGGTTGGCGCTGCCGATGTCGATGACCTGGTTGCGGTCCGCGCACGGCGTCATTGCCTGGTCGAGGACGAACAGCCAGCGTCGCTGCGGGTCCTGTGTCACCCAGCGCGCCGCGTCTTCCCATTGCTCGGCGGCGGGACGTTTGAAGCCGAAATCGGTGGCCTGCGGATGGGTCTGCAGCAGGTTCTGTTCACGCCAGGCAACCATGCCCAGCTCCGCATCCGGGCCGATGCGCTCGCGCACCTTGTCCATCACCAGCGAGGCGGAGCTATAGGGGTCAAGTGCAGGCATTGCCCCCAGCCCGTACATGGACCACAGCAGCACGGTGCTCAGCACCACCGCCAGCCCGGCGCGGCGCAGGCGTAGCACCAATACCAGCAGCAACGAAGCCGAGGCAAAGCCGATCAGCCACCAGCCCACCTGCGGCAGCACCCATGGATCGATCGCGCGCTTGATGGCGTTGCGCTGGGCCCAGCCATCGCCGTGCACGGCACCGTAGCCGACCACCAAGGTGGCAACGGCCAGCACCAGCACGTAGATCAGCAGCAACCAGCGCACACTGGTGCGCCGCAGCAGGCCGGGCAGCAATGGCGCTGCGGCGATGGCCAGGGCCGGTAGCATCGGCAGGATATAGACCTCGCGCTTGCCCGGGCTGGCGCTGAAGAACAGCAGCACAAGTAACGCCCAGCCCAGCAGCAGGAGGTAGCGCGGATCGGCGCGGCGGCAGCGTCGCCACCATGCAGGGAACAACCAGGGCGCCAACAGGCTGCCCGGCAGCCACAACGTCGCCATTACCTGCAGGTAGTACCAGAACGGCTGGTGGTGATGCCAGGCATTGGCATAGCGGGTACCGGTCTGCTTGAACAACAGTTCCTTGGCATAGGACTGCAGGTGCGGCTCGGGGTTCTGCAACAGGGCGATGGCCAGGGGGCCAAGCCAGATCGCGGTGCCGGCGAGGAAGGCGGGCAATAGCAGCCACCAGCCCCAGCTGCGGCCGAGCCCTGCTGCCTGCGGGTGGCGCCAGCGCCAGGCCAGCCACGGCAGCAGCATCAGCAAGGGCAGGAAGCCAACGCCCTTGGTCACGGTGCCAGCACCGGCGGCGAACGCGGCCAGGGCCAGCGCCCACCAGTTCGGGCCGAGCAATAGATGGCGTACCAGTCCCCATAGCGCCAGCGTGGTCATGCCGACCAGCACCATGTCGATCTGCGCGCGCTTGGCCATCAGCCCGAACTGGATGCAGACGAACAGTCCAACGACGGCATAGCGGGCGACCTGCCGGTTCCATAGCCGCCGGCTCATGTCCCAGGTCAGCCACAGGGTGAGCAGGGCGGCCAGCAGCGAGGGCACCAGGAAAGACAGGTTCCAGTCGCCGATGACTTTGTAAGTGGCCGCCTGGATCCACATGAAGGTTGCGGGTTTTTCCGCATACAGCTCGCTGCCGCGGTGCGGTAGCAGCCATTGCCCGGTCTCCACCATGTGCCGCGCTGCCAGCACGAAGCGGGGTTCGTCCGGTGGCTGAGGTGAGCGCATGCCAAGCCCGGCCAGCAGGCTGGCGATGACCAGCACGATCAGGATGGCAAACCACAGCGTGTTGCGGGAAGAGCGGGGCAGGTTCGGGCGCACGAAAGGCTCGGTGTCGAAGGCTGGCAGGATGATGACGTGGCCCATGTTGGAAACACGTCGAAGCCAGTAGGGCTGGCCTGGATGGCATTCCGACGGCAATCCGACAAAGGCGGCGCTAGGATACGCCGGAGGCGTCCCAATCCGGGACAGCAAGGTCCTGCGTGCATGCGGCTGCTGGTCATCGAAGACAATCGCAATCTGATCGCCAACCTGTTCGATTACTTCGAAGCGCGCGGGCATACCCTGGATGTTGCCCCGGACGGCATCACCGGCCTGCACCTGGCCGGCACCCAGAGCTATGACGCCATCCTGCTGGACTGGATGCTGCCGCGCATGGAAGGCCCTGAGGTGTTGCGCAAGCTGCGTGAGGAGTTCCGCTCCGAAGTGCCGGTGATCATGCTCACCGCCCGCGACGAGTTGCCGGACAAGATCACCGGCTTCCGCGCCGGCGCCGACGACTACCTGACCAAGCCGTTCGCATTGCCGGAGCTTGAGGTACGGCTGGAAGCAGTGCTGGCGCGTACCCACGGGCGCAACCAGCGCAAAGTGCTGGAGGTGCATGACCTGCAGCTGGACATGTCCACCTTTGAAGCCCAACGCGCAGGGCAGGTGCTGCACCTGTACCCGGCCTGCCGCAAGCTGCTTGAGGTGTTGATGCGTGCCAGCCCGGCGGCAGTTACCCGCGATCAGCTGGAATATGCCTTGTGGGGCGATGAGCCACCGGATGGCGACATGCTGCGCTCACACATCTACGAACTGCGGCGCGCGGTCGATGGCCCGTTCGAGCAGAAGCTGCTGCAGACCTTGCCGCGCGTTGGCTATCGTCTGTCTGCACCCGCGGCGGGTAGCGCGCAATGACACGCCGCACGCTGCGGCGCAAACTGCTGGGCTGGTTGGCGCTGTATGTCGCGCTGGTCACGTTGGCGGTGTTCAGCGCCGCCAACTATGTGCACGAACATGCCGAGCACGCGGTGTGGCGTTCGCTGTTGAACACCGAGCTGGACAGCATCATCGGCCAGATGCGCAGCGACCCCACCTACCACTGGCAGGATTCGGACACGCTGCGGTTCTACACGGCAGTTGAGCCGGGTGGTATCCCTGAAAGCCTCACTCAACTGCACCCCGGCTTGCATGATGGCCCGCTGCTGGAGGGCAAGCAGACCGCGGTGATGGTGCGTGACACCAGTGACTTTGGTCGGGTGGTGTTGGCGCTGGATATCTCCGATTTCGGCGAGCTTGAGCACTTCATCACCCGCTGGGCGCTGCTGGCGGGTGTGGCGTTGTTGTTGGTGACCTTGCTGATGGCCTGGGTTGGCATGACCCGCCTGGTAAGGCCCTTGTCGGTGCTTGCGCAGGATATTGCCAAGCTGAGCCCCGAGCGGCGCGGGCAACGTGTGCTGGTGGACAAGCGCGGCAGTACCGAGCTGGAAGTGATTGCTGGTGCCTTGAACGATTACCTGCAGCGCAACGAGCATTTCGTCGAGCGCGAACGTGCGTTCATCAGTACCGCCAGCCACGAGCTGCGCACGCCGATCGCGGTGATCACCGGTGCCGCTGAACTGGCGCTGGAGCAGCCGGGATTGCCGGACAGGGCGCGCCAGCAACTGCTGCGGGTGCGCAGCACATCGACTGGCATGGAACAGTTGATCCAGTTGCTGCTGGTGCTTGCGCGTGACCCGGCCAAGCTGTCGGCGATGAGTGAGCTGGTTGCCTTGGATGAGTTGCTGCCGGAGATTGCCGAAGACCATCGCTACCTGGCCAAGGGCAAGGAACTGGAGCTGGTGTTGGTGGAAGCCGCGCCGTGTCAGGTGCTCGCGCCGCTGGCGGTGGTGCAGGCGGCGGTTGGCAATCTGCTGCGCAATGCCATCGAGAACAGTGACCGCGGCGTGGTGCGTGTCGGCGTTTCCGCCAATGCAGTGCTGACCATTGAAGATCCCGGCCACGGCATGAGTCCGGAGGAGGTGGCGCAGGTGTATGCGCGCATGAGCAAGGGCGAGCGCTATCCAGGCGCAGGCATTGGCCTGGACCTGATCGCACGCTTGTGCGATCACCTGGGCTGGAAGCTGGAGATCCATTCGCAGCCGGAGCGGGGTACGCGGGTGACCCTGGATATGGGGAGTTCCAGGCCACGCTAGGAGCGCTTCACCTGTAGATCGCCGCCATGCTGCGCTGTGGCTTTACCGGGAAGGCTTCTGCCGAGCATGGCTCGGCACTACAGGCTCACGGTGTTATCAACTCGCGCTCTATCAGCCAACGCTTGGCATCCTCGGCATCCTGCTCAAACCAGGCCTGGGTCGAGCCCAGCCGGTAGGTGTAGCCCCAGCTGTCCATGTCGGCCATCAGTCGCGCGCTGCCTACGCCCGGCAGTTGCCCGGCCAGCACGATCTGCAGGTAGCAGGTGGCGTCTTCCTCGGGGACAGAGTCGGTGGCGTCGGTATGCACCTGGGCACGGCGCTCGGGCGGCAGCACGATCAGGTGGCAGGATTCGTGCAGCATCGAATGCACAGGCGTGTCGTCGCGCACGTAGACGTCGCAGGCGATGATGCCGGCTTCGGGCTCGCCCCAGTAGCTGCCGGGAATCTTCTCGCCGGCGGCGACGTGGTTCAGGCGCAGGCCGTGGCGTGCGAGCAGGTCCGCAGCGTCGGTCCACTGGATATCGCCAACGCACAGCACGGGCTGGGTTGGTTCCTTGGCAGGGTGTTCGTTCACGGGCACTGGAGTCCCGGCGGCCGTGGCCGCCGGGCTGTCATCACTTGTCGTCGGGCAGGGCCACGGAAATGTCGAGCACGTCGTTGGCGCCATCCTTGACCAGGTCCACCTTGACCGCGTCGGCGTCGATGTTGACGTACTTCTTGATCACTTCCAGCAGTTCGCGCTGCAGCAGCGGCAGGTAGTCCGGGCCACCACGGGTGCTGCGTTCCTGCGCGATGATGATCTGCAGGCGGTTCTTCGCCGTTTCGGCGGTCGTCTTCTTCTGTCTCAGGAAGTCGAGCAGTCCCATGCTTATCCTCCAAACAACTTGCTGAAGAAGCCCTTCTTCTCCACGGTGGTGAAACGCATCGGGCGCTCTTCACCCAGGATGCGGCCAACGGCGTCTTCGTAGGCCTGGCCGGCCGGCGACTCGGCATCCAGGATGACCGGCTCGCCCTTGTTGGAGGCGTTGAGCACGTCGCCGGATTCGGGAATGACGCCGATGGCCTTGAGCCCCAGCACTTCTTCCACGTCGGTGATGCTCAGCATCTCGCCGCTTTCGACGCGGACCGGGCTGTAACGGGTCAGCAGCAGGTAGGCCGGCACGGCCTTGCCGGCTTCGGCGTTGGCGGTCTTGGAGTCGAGCAGGCCGATGATGCGGTCCGAGTCGCGTACCGAAGAGACTTCCGGATTGACCACGACAACGGCGCGGTCGGCGAAGTACATCGCCAGGAACGCACCCTTCTCGATGCCGGCCGGGGAGTCACAGATGATGTAGTCGAAACCGTCGGCGGCCAGGTCCTTGAGGACCTTTTCCACGCCTTCCTTGTTCAGTGCGTCCTTGTCGCGGGTCTGCGAGGCGGCCAGCACGTACAGGTTGTCGAAGCGCTTGTCCTTGATCAGTGCCTGCTTCAGCGTGGCCTCACCGTGGACGACGTTGACGAAGTCGTATACCACGCGGCGCTCGCAGCCCATGATCAGGTCAAGGTTGCGCAGGCCGACGTCGAAGTCGATGACGGCAACTTTCTTGCCGCGCCGCGCGATGCCGCAGGCGATGCTGGCACTGGAGGTGGTCTTGCCGACGCCGCCCTTGCCGGAGGTGACTACGATGATTTCAGCCAAAGGATCTCTCCTGAATGTCGTTGTGAGCTGCGTCAATCCAGCGCAGCAATCATGATCTGGTCCTGTTCCAGCCATACCTGCACGGCCTTGCCGCGCAGATTGTCCGGAATATCGTCCAGTACCTTATACCGTCCTGCAATCGCGACCAGTTCAGCGTGGAAGTCGCGACAGAAAATGCGTGCGCTGGTATTGCCCTGGGCTCCGGCCAATGCGCGGCCACGCAGCGTACCGTAGATATGGATGCTGCCGTCGGCGATGACCTCGGCGCCGGCACCAACCGTTGAGAGTACGGTCAGGTCGCAGTTCTCGGCGTACAGCTGCTGGCCCGAGCGCACCGTGGTCAGCTGCATCTTGCCGGGCTGTGGTGCAGCGCCATCAGCGGGCTGTGCAGCAGGGGTTGCCGTCGCGGCGGCGGCGCGCTTGCCTTGCTTGGCGGTGGGGGCGGCGGCCGGCGCCGGTTCGGCTTCGACGGGTTCGTACTGGGCACGGAACTTGGCCAGTACCGGCAGGCCAAGCTGCTGCGACAGGGTCTCTGTTTCGCTGCTGCCGTAGGCCAGGGCGACCGGCAGTACACCGGCGTCGCGCAGGCCATTGACCAGGCTTTGTGCAGTGGCCAGGTCCGGCAGTTGGCTCAAACCGCCGAAGTCCAGGATCACCGCTGCGCGGCCAAACAACTTGGGTGCACGTGCAACGCGCTCGCGCATTTCCTGGGCAAGGCGCTCCACGTCGAGGGTGCGGATGCGCAGGTTGGCGATGCCTACCTGCCCGATTTTCAGTTCACCAGCCTGTTCGTAATCCAAATTCACTGCCATCTTAGGTTCCGGTCGGCCGCTGTTGCAGCAGCCGGCGTGTGTTGCCTACCCACGGAAGGTCGGGCAGGTTGTCGCCATAGGTCTCTTTTACCCACTCGTAGCTGCACAGATCCTTGAGCAGCATGCTGGCCCGCACATCGACCGAGGGCATGGTGTTCTGGCCGACCTCGCGGAAGCCGAAGCTGCCATGGAACAGCAGGGCAGCATCTGCGCCGTGGTCGAGGAAGACCTCGCAGGCCATCTGCGGGTAGCGCAGCTCAGCGTAACTCTGGGCATCGGCATAGAACGCGCGGCCGACACCACCGCCACGGCGGCGGCTGGCCACCACGATGCGGTCGATGTAGAAAAAGCTGGGGTAGCGCTGCTGGAACCAGGCGAAATTGCAGCTGTCATGGGCACTGTTGCTGCCGTAGCCGACCAGAAAACCGGCCATGTTGCCGTCGCGTTCGGCAACCCGGAAGTATTCGGCGGTTTCATAGAAACGGCGGAGCTTGGCTGCATCCAGCGGAAGAATCGCAAGACCAGCGTTGTTGTTCAGTGCCAGGACGGAATCGAGCTCGTGCTCGCGCACGTCGCGGATAACAATCGACATTGTGACTCCGTGGGGTATCGCGGTCGGCCCAGTGGGCTGTGGCGCGATTATCGCATGGGTGGCACGAGCCCGGCGAGCCGCACGCGATGCTTGCCATGCATGACTTCCGAGGGAGGGCGCCGGGGCTGCCGGGTCCTTACCATGCACGGATGTTGGGATACCTCAGCCACACCCGAGTCCTCCGCCTGGCCGGCCTGTTTACCTGGGCCCTGGTCAGCCTGCCCCTGGTCTATACCCAGTACGCACCGGAGGAGGGCGTGCTGCAGCCGGCCGCCGGCGAGGCGATCTGGCTGTTCGTGGCCTACCTGACCTTCGGCGGCTGCTACTTCTGGCTGACCCGTGGGCTCAATGCCGCCGGCCACACCAGCTGGTACGACCGGCTGGCGCTGCTGCTGCTGACGGTTTCGGCGCTGGTGGTCAGCTATCTGTCGGCCACCGGCCTGGGCAGCATCCTGATGATGGTCGCGGCCGGGGTCATCCCGTGGCTGCTGAGCCGCTGGGTGGGCGTGATCTGGCTGGTGCTGAGCCAGTTGGCGGTGTTGCCGGTCTATAACCTGATCCTGGGCCTGCCCCTGTTCGAGGCGCTGCTGCAGTCGCTGCTGTACGGCGGTTTCTCGATGTTCATCTTTGTCACGAGCCTGGTGGCCCGGCAGCAGACCCAGGCGCGGGAGGAGCAGCGGCGCTTGAACGCCGAACTGCGCGCCACCCGCCTGCTGCTGGCCGAGAGCGCCCGGGTCAACGAGCGCACCCGTATTTCCCGCGAACTGCATGACCTGTTGGGTCATCACCTGACGGCGCTGAGCCTGAACCTGGAAGTGGCAGGGCATATCACCGAGGGCCAGGCGCAGGAGCATGTGCGGCAGGCGCATACCCTGGCAAAGCTGCTGCTGACCGACGTGCGCGAGGCGGTCAGCCAGCTGCGCGAGAGCGGGGCGATCGATCTGGCGGCTGCCCTGCGGCCATTGACCGAACGGGTGCCTTCGCTGGATATCCACCTGCAGATCGACGACCCGTTCAGTGTCGAAGACCCTGAGCGTGCCCATGTGTTGCTGCGCTGTACGCAGGAGATCATCACCAATGCGGTGCGCCATGCCGGCGCCCGTAATTTGTGGATCAACGTGGAGCGGGATGCGGCGCAGGTGGTCATCAGCGCGCACGATGACGGCATCGGCGGTGATTTCGAGGAAATAATGCCGGGCAACGGCCTGCGTGGCATGCGCGAGCGGTTGGCGCAGTATGGGGGTGTGCTGGATGTGTCGGCACGGAGCGGTGAGGGCTTCCGGCTTCGCGCCAGCCTGCCACTGGTTACCAATATGATGTTGGCCTCGGGGCCGCAAGGAGTGAATTGATGATCCGTGTCTGTCTGGTCGACGACCAAACCCTGGTCCGGCAGGGCATCCGTTCGCTGCTGGCGCTGGATGACGGCATTGAAGTGGTGGCCGAGGCCATCGACGGCCGCCAGGCGGTGGAGATGATTCCGCAGGTGCAGCCGGATGTGGTGCTGATGGACATGCGCATGCCGGTGATGTCCGGGCTGGAAGCGCTGCAGACGCTGAGCCGCGCCGGCACGCTGCCGCCGTCGATCATCCTGACTACCTTCGATGATGACCAACTGGTATTGGCCGGGCTCAAGGCCGGTGCCAAGGGCTATCTGCTCAAGGATGTGACCCTGGAACAGCTGGTGGGCGCCATCCGTACCGTGGCCAACGGTGGCTCGCTGGTGCAGCCGGCGGTGACCCAGCGCCTGCTGTCCGGGCTGGAGCATATGCGCAACGAGTTCGTCAGCCTGGACCGGCCGGACCCGTTGACCGACCGCGAGACCGAGATCCTGCGGCTGATGGCGAGCGGCTTCTCCAACAAGGAGATCGCCAACTCCCTGGGCGTGGCCGAGGGCACCATCAAGAACCACGTTTCCAACATCCTTTCCAAGCTGGGCGTGCGCGACCGTACCCGTGCCGTGCTCAAGGCCTTTGAGCTGCAACTGGTCTGAGTCGCATGCTGTGGCGCATCCCGGTCCGCATGAATACGGCTCCGCAGGTCACGCCCGTGCGGCGGGCGATGCGCGAAAAGTTGCCTGCAGTACTGGTGCTGGACACCTTGGACGGTGGAAAATAGCCCGGCTACGGCGAAATACAGCCCCAGCTATCGGGTGAAGGCGCGCAGGGTTGGTGGTTGATACGCTACCCTGCAGTCCATCGATGAGATAGCGCATTCTGGTAATGGAAACCGGTATGCCAAATGTGGTGAACAACCTGCGAAAAGCCTGATAGGATGGGGGCTTCGCTTCAATCAACCCGGCCGTGGGATCGGCCCCGGAGACTCCTGAATGACCCGTATTATCGAGTTCCTGATCGCCTTGGGGATCGTGGCTGGCCTGTTTGTCCTCATTGGCGTGTGTCTGCCGGGCGAGCGCCACATTACCGAAAGCATCGAAACCAACCGCAAGATGACGATCGTGTATGACACGGTCAACAGCCTGCGTCGCTTCAAGGATTGGAATCCGCTTGTGCTGCGCGACAAGGCCGTGGAGCTGAAGTTCAGCGGCCCGGACGCCGGCAAGGGCGCCCGCATGGACTATTCCTCCAAAGACATGGGCCAGGGCAGCTGGGAAATCACCGATAGCGAGAAGAACAAGCGCGTCGTGATTGCCATCGAAGACCCGACCCGCGGTACCGACAAGGTGACCTCGTTCACGCTCGAGCCGACCGGCAAGAACGACCGCAACGTCAAGATCACCCAGGACTACAGCGTCAAGTACGGTTTCGACCTGTTTGGTCGTTATGCCGGCCTGTACGTCAGCCGCCACATCGGTGACGACCTGAAGCTGGGTCTGTCGCGCATGGCCAACATGCTGGCCTCGGTGCCGAACGTTGACTACGCCGCTGCCGAAGCACCGCTGGTCGACCTGAAGGTCATCCAGGTGCCGGCTGAGAACCTGCTGGTGGTCAACGCCGGTAACATCGATCGCAACAACGATGCCATCCAGAAGTCGATTGACGACAACATGGAGTGGATCAAGCGTGCGATGGATGCCAATGGCCTGGTTGCTGCTGGTCCGGTCCGCATCGTCACCACCGATTTTGGTGCTGAAAAGTACGCCTTCGACGTGGCTCTGCCGGTTCGCAAGGGCAGCGCTGCTGCTCCGGCTGCCGACAAGAAGGACGGCGAAGCTGCTGCTCCGGCCGTTGCTGCCGCACCGGTTGCTGCCGGTGATGCCGCCGAGCTGAGCGTCAAGATCCCCGCGGGCAACCCGGTGACCTACGTGCATGCTCCGGCCCACCGTTCGGCATTTGCTTCCTACACCGGCCACATGGCTGGCCTGGACCTGGCCCGTAACGGCCTGCGTGCATGGGCTACCACCACCGGTAACGAAGTTGTCGATCGTCCGTATGAGTCGTGGAAGGGTGGTGTGGCCAAGGCCTTCACCACCGATGGTTCCTACGACCTCTACTGGGCGGTCAAGTAATCATCGGTTGTTGATGATGATCTGATCGAAGAAAACGCGCCGCTTCCAGCGGCGCGTTTTTTTTATGGACAGCGTTTGCAGGACTGATTGGAGAGCGACATGTTGGGAGTGGAACGGCGGACGCGTAAGCCTTCGTTTCTCGCGTTCTGTGGTGGCCTGTTGGCCGCGGCTGCGGTTGGTCTGTCGGCCTACGCCTCGCACGGCGTGAGCGAGGCATTGGCGCAGTCGCATCTGAACACCGCAGCGCTGTATGCGTTCGGGCATGGCGTGGTGCTGGTCGGGCTCGGGGCATCCTCGGTAAATACGCTGGGGCGTTGTGCGCTGTATGTGCTGCTGCTGGGTACCTTGTTGTTCTCCGGCAGCCTGGTCGGCAATGTGCTGATGCAGTGGCCGACGACGCTGGCGCCGGCCGGCGGCATGAGCTTGATGGGCGGTTGGGTGCTGCTTGCACTCAGTGCCCTGCGGCGTTGAGTCATGCCGCGCTATCGCCGCGGCTTCGATATCGATGCCGCGCACGCGCACCTGCAACGGGTGGACAAGCGGCTGGCCAGCTGGATGCGTCGCGTTGGTCCGTTGCCGCCGCCGCAAGGCTGGGCGCGCTCGTTTGATCCGGTCGATGCGCTGGCGCGGGCAATCCTGTTCCAGCAGCTCAGTGGCAAGGCCGCGTCGACCATAGTTGGACGGGTGGAGACTGCAATCGGTAGCAAGCGCCTGCATGCAGCCAGTCTTGAACTGATCGATGATTCAGGGCTGCGTGCCTGCGGCGTATCCGGCAACAAGGCCTTGGCCTTGCGCGACCTTGCCCGCCGCGAAAGCGCGGGTGAGTTGCCGAGCCTGCGGCAGATGTCGGTGATGGATCATCAGGCCATCGTCGATGCCCTGGTAGCGGTGCGCGGTATCGGTCGCTGGACCGTGGAAATGATGTTGATGTTCCGTCTGGGTCGGCCCGACATCCTGCCGATTGATGACCTGGGCATCCGCAAAGGGGCGCAGCGCGTGGATGGCGGCGAGACGATGCTCACGCCCAAAGCCTTGACCGAGCGCGGCGAGCGCTGGGGCCCGTACCGCACCTGGGCCAGCCTGTACCTGTGGCGTATCGCTGACTTCAGCACCGATCCGAAGCAGAAGACCAATCGTTCCCAGGATTGAGTAGCAACGTGGACAGTGCCGCGCTTTTGTAGGAGCGGCGTAATCCGCGAAGCCCACGATCCGTAAGGTCGCAGCTATGCCAGGTAGTGCCGAGCCATGCTCGGCAGGGCCTTGCAGGCAATGCATCGGACAGTTCATCAGCTTCGCGGCTTACGCCGCTCCTGCAAACAGCGGCGCGCTCCAGATTGTGGGAGCGGCATTAGTCGCGAAGTCCATGATCCGTAAGGTCGCAGGTATGCCAGGTAGTGCCGAGCCATGCTCGGCAGGGGCCTTGCAGGCAATCCATCGGACAGTCCACCAGCTTCGCGGCTTATGGCCCGAGGCCACCCAGCGCCGCTCCTGCAATTACGTGGCGCTGCGATAACGCCAGTGCCACGGCTCGTAGACGATGCCGTGCGGGTTGTCGCGCGGGTAGCTCATGTGGAAACCGAAGCGCGCTGCATGCTGTTGCAGCCAGGCGAATCCTGACGTGAGCTCGAAGGACTCCTCGGCCGGCGGCTCGCCGGGTGAGCTGATGTCCAGTGCATCGCCGCCATGGTGTTCGCTGTAACCCGGTGCAGCGTTGACCGTGAGGATCTCGGCAACGCTCAGGCCGCGTGCCAGCTTGCGCTCGAAAATACCGAGCTGATAGTCATGGCTGCGGTAGCCGGAGATCGCATCCAGCGCGACGCCATCGATTGCCGCGGCCTGCTGCATACGCTGCCAGCCGCGCGCTGCAGCGCCGGTCAGCCAGAGCGGACGACGGTAGCGATCGAAACCTGCCAATCGCAGGTGCAAGGGTTCGGCGACCAGCTCCAGGCCGGTTTGCGCCGCATAGGCGTCGGCGTCCAGATCCAGTTGCTGAAGGTGCAGCTGCAGTTGCAGCAGCGGCAGGCTGCCGTCTGGCGGTGGAATGCGGGAGGGCTGGGTGCGCAGGCTGTCCAATGCGGTCAGTGCGAAGTCGATACCGGGCTCGTCCGCTAGTCGCGGCACCAGCGGCATCAAACCGCCACGCAGCTGGGCAGCCAGGTAGCGGCCATCGCGCTTGCGCCGAAGGACATGGGTCGCACGAGCCAGCACGCGCGCGTCGTCGCTGCTGCGCGCGCGCAGCAGGCCGCCGGGCCAGATCTCGATGTCGGGCGTGTTGAGCAGGATGTGGGGTGCGTTGCGCATACGCGCAGCTTAGGCCCGTGCGCCGCTGTCGGCCAGTCGCTTGAGTTCATCCAACAGCACACGCGGCTGTTCGGGGCTGACCAGTACGCTATTGCCATCGCGCAGCGGGATCACCAGCACGCGGCTGTCGTCGGTGATCAGGCAGAACGCCTTGCCACCGCCTTTCATGTGGAAATTGCCGGCGCGGAAACCCGGGAACTGGAAGCCATTGGATTTCATGCCAGGCTTGAAGTCCGGGTTCTCGGCGAAACTGACTACCCGCGCGCGATCCAGCCACATCGAACTCACCGGCACGCGCCGTGTGTACAGGGTGGCGGCAATGGTCAGCTGCCGCGGCTCCACGCGCAGCTCGCGCCGACGGTAGGCCAGGGTCAGTGCGGCGCCTACCAGGGAAAGCACCAACCAGCCGCCCCAGGAGGTGAAAGTCGCCTGGAACGGCTGCTTGCCGGCGAATACCCTGATCAGGGGATCGATGGAGAGTACCAGCAGCATGGGCGCCCATAACCAGAGCAGGAGTGAGCTGGTTGGCTTGGCGACGTTGAATGCCTTTGTCTCGGTTGGCACGGTGCTGCGGCCGCTCATCGCTGTGCCTTGATCCATTGCGCGACGTCGTTGACCAGCGCCGCGTCGACATGCCCCGGACGTGTGTATTCCTCCAGCGAGCCCTTGCCTTCACCGGCGATGCCGAGGTGATTCAGCGCCGGGTAGTGCCGGAAGCGGTAGCGCTCGCCTTGCAGGCCCTGGTTCCACAGCTGCCAGTCGGCATCCACCACCTGGAAGTCGCGGCCGCCTTGCAGCAACAGCACTGGCAGCTTGCTGTCGCGTGCATCGGCGATGGGATCAACGCTTTCCAGTTGTTGCCAGAAGCGGCCAGGGATCTCCATCAAGCGCGCATCGGGATTGCTGCGCACGGCGGCGATGGCGGTATCCAGCGCGGTGAGTTGCGTTTGTTCGTCGGTGCTGATCGCACCATCGAGTCCGAGCATGTAGCGGTTTTGTTCGGCGAGCAGATCGAGGATGGGGCGCGCCGGTGCGGCGAGTAGGACCAGCCCTGCGAGCTTGCCATCGGCTGCCTTGGCGATGCGACCGGCCAGCAATCCGCCTTGGCTGTGGCCCAGCAGGTAGATGTGCTTGGCATCGATATTGGGCGTTCCGGAAAGCGCGCGTACCGCGGCGACTGCATCGTCGGTGGTTTCGTCATCGATGCTGAAGCTGCCTTTGAAATCCTGCGGCCGTGCGTGACTGCGCTTTTCATAGCGCAGCACGGCAATGCCCTGTGCTGCCAGCCCGCGTGCGATATCGAGGAAGGGGCGGTTGGGGCCGATGGCTTCGTCGCGGTCCTGCGGACCAGAGCCGTGCACCAGTACGACGGCGGGGAAGGGACCCTTGCCCTTGGGCAGGGTCAATGTGCCCGGCAGTGCCGCGCTGGCGGTGCCGCTGGCCGGTACGTTGAAATCCTGTTCGATGATGCCTGCATCGGCAGCTGGTGCCGGAGCCGGTGCGGCCGCTGCAGGCTGCAGCAGGAAGCCGGCAACCTTGTCGTCCTTGTCCAGCACGATGCGCGCCTGCAGGGCGCCGTTGGCGTAGTTCAGTGGGATGACGACGATGCGGAAGCCGTCGGCTTCACTGCTGATGGCGGTGCCGCGCGGGCCGGCGGCGCCCATCTGCGCGGGCAGGGATTCCCAGACTGCCTTGAGCTTCTCTGCAGGCACTGCGGCCTTCATCTGTGCTGAGAAGCCTGCTTCGGCAGCTGTGTACTGGCCGGCATCAAGCTGGTCCAGCAACTGCTTGGCCAGTGCGGCCGGGTCGGCAGCATGTGCGCTGCCGGCGAGGGAAAGAACCGCTGCAGTGATCCATCCGCCCCGGCCTTTCATCACTGTGCCTTCTTGAAGATCAGGGTTGGAGTGGAGACGGTCGGCGTGGCATGCACCACGTTCACCAGCTCCCAGCCAAGCCGGCCCTGCTTGTCCAGCTCCTCCTGCAGTGTTTCGACCTTGAAGCTGCCCATCAAGGTGGTTTTCAGTTCGACAACCAGGTACTTCCACTGCGTGCTCATTGTTCGTCCTTGGGTTCTTTCTGAGGTTTGGGAAGACGCCCGGCCTTGCGCAGGGCGTCGCGGATCACATATTCGATCTGCGCGTTGAGGCTGCGCAGCTCGTCGTCGGCCCAGCGCTGGGTCGCAGCCAGAACATCAGCGTTGATGCGCAGCGGATAGGCCTTCTTCTCGCTCACCGGCGGGGTGCTCCGTTGTTGCCGCGGCGCAGGTGCAGGACCAGCGAAATGCCAAGCGCATTGACCGCTAGCACCAGCGCGATGATCACCCCGTAGGCGATGTTCTGGTTGTCACCGGCCAGGTAGACGCCGGTGGCAGCCACGAACATGCACAGTGCGATCAGCGCCCAGCGCAGGCCCATGCCACGCGCATGCGCGGTGCCGGGGCGGCCACTCCACACGGCGAAGCACAGGGCTGGAACGCCAGTGGCGGCGATGATCAGGGGAGCGAAGACATTCACTGCGATTACCTCATTACGTTGTTCAGTACAGCGAGCCGGCATTGACCACCGGTTGCGTGCCGCGGTCCGAACACAGCACGGTCAACAGGTTGCCAACCATCTGCGCCTTGCGCTCTTCATCGAGCGTGACGACGGCATTCTTCTCAAGCTCCAGTAACGCCATTTCGACCATGCCGACGGCGCCGGCGACGATCTGCGTACGTGCGGCGATCACCGCGCTGGCCTGCTGGCGCTGCAGCATCGCCTGGGCGATTTCCGGCGCATAGGCGAGGTGGCTGATACGGGCGTCAAGCACCTGCACGCCAGCATCGGCCAGGCGTTCGGCCAGTTCGTCCTTCAGGTGCTGGGAGATCTCGGTGGCATGGCTGCGCAGGGCAAGCTGGCCTTCGGTGTGCTGGTCGTAGGGATAGCTGGTGGCCATCGCACGCAGGGCCGACTCGGACTGGATGTGCACGAAGCTCTCGTAGTCGTCGACGTTGTAGACGGCTTCGGAGGCGTCGATTACCTGCCAGACGATGACCGCGGCGATCTCGATCGGCGAGCCATCCAGCTCGTTGACCTTGAGCTTGCCGCTCTCGAAGTTGCGCACGCGCAGGCTGACCGCACGCTTGCTGTAGAAGGGATTGTTACAGCGCAGGCCGTTTTCCTTGACCGTGCCCACGTACTTGCCGAACAGGCTGATCACCGCGGCCTGGTTGGGTTGGACCATGTACAGGCCGCAGCTGAAGATGATGCCGACGACGACCAGCAGGATGCCGCCGATCACCAGGATGCCACCGCCGCCGGTGCCGTTCTTGGTGACAACGACCGCGCCGATGATGGCGACGGTGCCGACCAGCATCAGCAGCAAGGCGCCAAGCAGGGTGGGGATGCCGGACATGGAACCGAGGGACTTCTCTTTCATGGCACATCTTCCGTGGTAGTTGGAATGAAAGATATCAAATTGATATCAACATGCAAGCGATTTTGACGGGGCTCCGGGCAGAACCGAAAACCCCTGGCCCGGGGAAGCGCGGCCCATCCGGGGAAGGAGTGGAGCGGCGCCGGTGATGGGGAGATCGCGCGACCCCGGCTGCGCGCGCGCTTACCCGGGCTACGTTGCCTAGAATAGGCACCCTCTTTTGCGCCTCCCGGAACCGCCTGATGATCACCCTCGGTACCCCGCTGTCCCCATCCGCCACCCGTGTCCTGCTGCTTGGTTCGGGCGAACTGGGCAAGGAAGTGGCCATCGAGCTGCAGCGCTTCGGCGTGGAAGTGATTGCCGCCGATCGCTATGCCAATGCCCCGGCCATGCAGGTCGCACACCGCAGCCATGTGCTGGACATGCTCGATCCCGCCGCGCTGAAGGCCTTGATCGCGCAGGAGCAGCCGCACCTGGTGGTGCCCGAGATCGAGGCGATCCACACCGAAACCCTGGTGCAGCTGGAGGCCGAACAAGGCCTGCGGGTGATCCCGACCGCGCGCGCCGCGCGCCTGACCATGGACCGCGAAGGCATCCGCCGGCTGGCCGCGGAAACCCTGGGTTTGCCGACCTCGCCGTATCGCTTCGTCGATACCGAAGCCGAGTACCGCGACGCCGTCGCCGCCATCGGCCTGCCGTGCGTGGTCAAGCCGGTGATGTCGTCCTCGGGCAAGGGCCAGAGCACGCTGCGCAGCGAGGCCGACATCGGCCCGGCCTGGGAATACGCGCAGACCGGCGGCCGTGCCGGTGCCGGCCGTTGCATTGTCGAAGGCTTCATCGACTTCGATTACGAGATCACCTTGCTGACCGTACGTCACGCCGATGGCACAGCGTTCTGCGATCCGGTTGGCCACCTGCAGAAGGACGGCGACTACCGAGAAAGTTGGCAGCCGCAGGCGATGTCGGCCAAGGCACTGGAAGGCGCGCAGCAGATCGCCCGCGCCATCACCGAGGATCTTGGTGGTTGGGGTCTGTTCGGTGTCGAGTTGTTCGTGAAGGGCGATGAGGTGTGGTTCAGCGAAGTTTCGCCGCGTCCGCACGATACCGGCCTGGTGACCTTGGTATCGCAGGAACTGAGTGAGTTCGCGCTGCATGCGCGCGCGATTCTGGGCCTGCCGATCCCGGCCATCCGCCACAACGGCGCATCGGCATCGTGCGCGATGCTGGCGCAGGGCAATGGCGTGCCGTTCTTCAGCAATGTCGCCGAAGCGCTGATCCATCCGGATTCGGCGCTGCGCCTGTTCGGCAAGCCGATGGTGCAGGGCCAACGCCGCGTCGGTGTGACCCTGGCCCGCGCAGCTGATGTGGATCAGGCACGCGCGATCGCGCGTGATGCGGCAGCGGCGATTGGAATCGAGCTGCGCTGAGCTTTGCCCCCTCCCTTTGCCGAAGGCAAGGAGAGGGTTGGGGAGGGGGGAGCTCCGTTGTTGTGATGCTGTTCCCGCAGCAGCAGTCGCCCTCGCGCTTGTAGGAGCGGCGTAAGCCGCGAAGCTGGCAATGCTGCAGCAGCGGGATGCATCGTCATCTGATGATGTACGAGCTTCGCGGCTTACGCCGCTCCTACAAAGGTGGGCGAGCATCATCAGCCGCGAAGCCGGCATTGCTGATTGCCATGGTCTTTGCGACCTGATGGTTCAGTTGCTTCGCGGCTTACACCGCTCCTACAAAATACAGAGGCAAAAAAAACGCCGGCTTAGCCGGCGTTTTTTTACTTCACATCCACCCAGACAAGATGGTGGTCGCTGCCGTCGGCGATCTTCGCTTCCGGGCTGTCATTGGCTGGCCAGAACACGCCGCTGCCGATGTAGCTCAGGCCGGTCGAGGGCAGCACGTAATCCAGGCGCATCGTGCCCGAACGCGGGCCGAAATCGCCAGTGGCATGTTGCGGGGCGCCGCGGCGGACAATGCCTTTCTCGGCATAGGCCAGGCTGGTCTGTTCGGCGCCGACGCTGGTCGGCGTCGGGTAGCGCAGCACGCGCGGGTGTTCCAGCAGTTCGAGGATGGCGTCGTGGCGGCCGTCACCATCGGCCGGATCATTGTTCAGATCGCCGACGATGACGAAACGTGCGTCCGCGGCGAGGCCACCGCACGCGCCCTTGTCGTCACACAGCCAGGGCTTGTCGCCGCCATCCAGGTATTCCTTCCACAGCCGCAGCTCGTCGTGGTTGCGGGCGGCATTGCGCTTTTCCTTGCCATCGAACACCGGCGGAGTGGGGTGCGAGGCCAGCACGTGTACCGTGCCCAGCGGCGTGCGCACCGGCACATCCCAATGCGATTTGGACGACAGCCGTAGCTGCGACCACACCGCGTCTGGCCAGAACGACTTGCCGGTGCTCGGATCGGTCGGGCGGATTGCGCCGGGCATCGTGCTCCACTTCAACAGCTGGAAGCTGCGCACGGCGGCTTCATCGATCGGATACCTGGATAGCACCAGCATGCCGTACTGGCCCGGATGCAGGCCGTAGCCCCAGGCATCGTTGCCGCGCTCGCGGCCCTTGCCGCCGACCGTGCCGTTATTGTCCAGGTCCAGGCCGCTGGGCACGCCGGTATTGACCGGGGCGAGGTAGCGGTAGGGATATTTCAGTGCTTCGCCGCCGCCGGGCTGGGCGACTTCCAGATAGCGTTGCTGGAACAGGTCGGCGGCGCGGTGGGCGTCGTCGAAATCGAATTCATTGAGCAGGACCAGATCAGGCCGCGTCTGCTGCAGCACAGCAGCGATCTTGCGCGCGTGCGCGCTGTCGCCCTGCAGTTCGCGGATCAGGCCGCCTTCTTCTTCGGAGTACAGCGAGGTGTTGTACGTCGCTAGCCGCAGCTGCTCCGGCGCGGCGGCACTGCCGCTGGGTGAGGTGGAACAGGCTGCCAGCAGCAGGGTCATCGGGGCGAGTAGGGTTGAGATGCGCATCCGCCGATTTTCTCACGTCGCCATGACGATAAGGCGAAATGATGCACTGGCAAAAACACGGACGCCCCGCGAGCGGGGCGTCCAGGGACAGCGTTGCTACGTCGCTTAGAACGAGCAACCCATCGCGCCGAAGCTGGTCTTGGCCTGTTCCAGTGCGGTCTTGCACTGGTTGGCCAGCTCGGTCTTGTCGGTCACGCCTGCCCAGGCGCTACGCGACTGCTCGATACCCTGCTTCATCATGTCGCGCTGGGCTTCGGGAACCTTGTCGCTGATGCATGCGTAGACCTTTTCAAGGTACTGATCGCATTCCGGAACGCCGGTGCCGGCCTTGACGGTGTCGGTGGCCGGAGCCGGGGTGACTTCGGCTGCAGCTGCTGCCGGAGCAGCGGCCGGGGTGGCTGCCGGTGCGTCGGTGGCCGGGGTTTCGGCCTTCTTGCAGCCAGCGAGGGCCAGGGTGCCAATGGCAGCCAGAATCAAAAGTTGGGTCTTCACGCATTACTCCTGTTGAATGGATACTTCCTTGCGCCATCACGTTGCGCGATGACATTCCTATTTTGCATAAATCCCGGTTAAATAAGTATCAAGGCGCGTCACAGTTGAGCGCGGTCCCAATCAGGGCAGGCCGAAGCCACCGTCCTGCTCACCCAGCACCCAGCACCCAGCGCTTGCCGTCGAAGTATTCCAAGGGGCTGTAGCGGCGCTTGTAGTCCATCTTGCGGTGGCCGTTGATCCAGTAGCCCAGATACAAATGCGGCAAGCCGGTGCGCTGCGCCCAGGCAATCTGCTGCAGGATGCCGAAGGTGCCGAGGCTGCGTTTTTCCTGGTCCGGATCAAAGAACGTGTAGACAGCGGACAGGCCGAGTTCGGTGACATCGGTGACGGCGACGGCCAGCAGTTGCCCGCGTTCACCGCCGGCGCCGGGCGTGCGGATCTCCATGAAGCGGCCATGTGACCAGCTGCCGACCAGGAATTGGTCGAACTCGTGCGGGCCGTGCTCGTCCATGCCGCCCTTGGCGTGGCGGTGGGCGAGGTAACGTCGATACAGCGCGAATTGTTCGTCGGTACGCTCGGCCGGCAGAATCCTGCACTGCAGGTCGGCATTGTGCGCCAGGCAGCGGCGCTGGCTGCGGTCAGGGCGGAAGCGCGCCACCGGGATGCGCACTGGTACGCAGGCGCGGCAGCCTTCGCAATGCGGGCGGTATACAAGGTCGCCGGAACGACGGAAGCCCCAGGTCAGCGCCATCGGGTAGAGCGCGCCCAGCCGCTCGTCCTGGGGATCCAGCACCAGGTCTCTTGCCTGCCGTTCCGGCCAATAGCCACAGGGATGCTCGCCGGTCTGGAACAGGCGCAGTTCTTCGTTGTTTTCACCGTGGGCTGCCATGCGCACAGCATAGCTGTGGCGCGTCGCAAAACCTGCGCCTGTCTGCGTGATGAATATTGTCGGCGCAGCGGTCAACCGAGCTGCAGGTTGGCGCGTTGACCGTAGCGAGGACGCAATGCCGCGTCCGCAGCCTCACCACGGAGCCACACCATGACCAAGACCCACCGCAAACCTCTCCTCCTGCTGGCGATGCTGCTGGCCACCTCGGCGACCGGCTTGGTGTTCGCAGCCGCGCCTGCCAGCCCGAGCCCGGCGCCGCAGCGCCTGGACGCCAACAACGACGGTGTGGTGGATCGCCAGGAAGCGGCAGCGAATCCGCGCCTTGCGCAGCGTTTCGACGAACTGGACAAGAACAAGGACGGCAAGCTGTCACGCGAGGAGCTGCCGCGCCCGCGTCATGGTGCACGTCACGGCGGTGATCGCCACGCTGGTCATCACGGCCAACGCGACGGCGGTTTCATGCGCGGCATGGATACCGATAACGACGGCCGCATCAGCGCCGCCGAATACCAGGCCAATTTCGCTCGCCTGGACGTCAACAAGGACGGCTACATCGACCAGGCCGATCGTCAGGCCCGCGCCGAGCAGCGCCGTGCCGAGTGGTTTGCCAAGGCCGATACCAACAAGGATGGAAAGTTGAGCCCGGAAGAACTGCAGGCTGCACGCAAGGACGGTCATCGCGATCACCGTGGCTCACGCGGCCCGGTGCCGCCGCAGGCTCCGGCTGCGAAGTAATCCCCGGAGAGGCGCCGATCGACAACACCCCCGCTGGCAACAGCGGGGGTGTTTTGTTGTTGGACTTCAGTGCTGCAGCAAGGCGTACAGGGTCGCCACCACTGCCAGCAGCGATGCGCTGACCACGGCGCTGCGCCCGAACATGCTCTGATAGATCCAGGACGGGCCGTTGCGGCCATGCCGGGCGGCATCACGGGCAAGCATCGGCGCCATCATGCGCGGCAGCGTGACCAGGTACTGGTAGTTCAACACCGCCATGCCTATTGCCAGGGTCAGCAGTCCGCCCACCGGACCCATGCGGAGCACAACGCCGGCCATGGCGCAGATGCAGAACACCAGGGCGCTGACGGTGTGCAGGCGCATGAAGCGGCGAATGCGCAGGGTTTCCTCCGGCGTCTCGGCATAGTGCAGCAGGTAGATATTGGTGAGATAGGCCCCGACGGTGCCAAACACGACTGCGCCCGCCACTATCCATAGATCGAAAGGATTCTCGAACAATGCGTTTACGGCGGCGCCGAGTGTTCCTGCGGCCGCACCGCTGCCAGCGGTGTTGACGCCCAGAGTGCCGACCCCCAGTTTGCCAGCGCTGGTGCCTGCAACACCCGCACCGCTGGCAATGATCGCAGCGCTGGCTACACCAGGCGCGGCCAGCATCAGCGCCGAGCTGACCAGGGCGGCAAAGGCGGCGCTCGGCGCAGAGCTGCGTGCGAATTCACCAAAGCGCTTGAGCATTTCCTCGCGGACACTGGCGCGGGCACGCGACAGGCGCTTGCGCACGGCTGCATCGCTCAGGCCCAGCAGCATGGCCACCTGCTGGGAGCTTTGTCCCTCGCGGTAATACAGCAACAGCGCTTCGCGGCTGTCCTCGGGCAGGGCCGAGATGATTTCCTCGGCGACCAGTTCTTCTTCCACCCGCGCCATCGCGTCGACGCCATTTGGCGAGGGATCGGCGGCCATGCCGATGGCGATTTCCGCGGCCTCGCCGCTGAGTGGGCGGTTGCGGTTGGCACGCAGCCAGTCGCGGGCCAGATTGCGGGTGATCTGCCGCAGCCAGGGCAGGAAACTGGAGCTGTTATTGAGTTGGGTGAGCTGCTGCCAGGCCTTGATGAAGGCTTCCTGGGCGATGTCCTCGCTGGCCTGGACGTCGCGGGTGATGGCCAGGGCAATGGCGGTCACCGTGTTCTGGCAGGCCAGCACGATGCGCCCATAGGACTGCGTGCAGCCCTTGCGGGCGGCGGGCAGTTCGTTCTGCAGCATGGTTTCCAGCGTTTCGGTGCTCATCGGACAGGCCTTTTCGACGGTACTGCCAAACAGGACGGGCACCGAAGCCCGATGTGACCGATTATTTTTCCGGTGCCGGTGCCGGTGCCGGCTGCGGGGCGTCGGGCTGGGACTGGATGCGGACGCGGAACTCGTCTTCGCTGGGCTGCTGCTGGACCGGCTGTGCATGTGCGGCGGGGGCAGCGGGAGCGGCGGTCGGCGCAGTGCGATGGCGCATCATGATCACCAGCGCCACGCCGGCAATCACCACCAGCAGGGCGATGCGGATGCGCCACGCCCAGCTGCGGCCATTGCCGGCCTCGGCGGGTGCTTCGCGGAAGGCGTATTCGGCGGTGGGATGGTCGCGGCGGGTGGTGTCGAGCAGGCGCTTGTCGCGCAGGATCTCACGCGCACGCGGCTGGTCGTTGGCATGCACCACCCAGACCGAAGGCAGGTTCTCGTTGTTGACCTTGTCGGTATAGCTGAACTGGCCGCGGCGCTTGCTGTGGTAGGAGCGGCCGTTGGTGACCCGCACCTCGATGCCGGCATCACGGAGGATCTCCGCCACGCCCTCGGCGTTCTCGACGCGCTGGCTGCTGAAAATCTTGCGCATGGTTCAGCCCTTGCTCGCTTCGTTGTCGTCGGGGGTTACGCGGATCAGGCCTTCCTGTGCGGTGCTGGCGACCAGCACGCCGTCGCGGGTATAGAACTGGCCACGCGCCAGGCCGCGCGAATCCTGCGCGCTGGGGCTGTCCAGCGAGTACAGCAGCCAATCGTCGACGCGGAAAGGACGATGGAACCAGATCGCATGGTCCAACGAAGCCATCTGCACATGCGGCTGGTAATAGCTGATGCCGTGCGGGAAGGTCGCCGTGCCGAGCAGGTGGAAGTCGGAGGCATAGGCCAGCAACGCCTGGTGCAGCTCCGGTGCATCACCGATCTTCTCGTTCAAGCGCAGCCACACCTGGTGATAGGGCGGGCGCTTGGGCGGGTTCAGCTCGTCACGTGGATAGACATGGCGGAATTCGAACGGACCGCCGCGCGAAAGCCAGCGCTGCACCTTCACCGGCAAGCGTTCCAGCACATCGGCCGGCAGCGGGCGGCTCGGCTCGATGTCCTCGGGCTGCGGCACGTCCGGCATCTTGTGCTGGTGCTCGGCACCGCGCTCGGCCTGCTGGAACGAGGCCGCGCAGAAGAAAATCACCTTGCCGTGCTGGATGGCGGTGACCCGGCGCACCGAGAAACTGCCGCCATCACGGGTACGGTCCACGTCATAGACGATGGGGTGGTCGATGTTGCCGGCACGCAGGAAATAAGCGTGCAGCGAATGCACATGGCGGCCGTTCTCGACCGTGGCCTGGGCGGCGGCCAGCGCCTGCCCCAGCACCTGCCCGCCGAACACGTACTTGGTGCCGATGTCGCGGCTCTGGCCACGGAACAGGTTGTCCTCCAGCCGCTCCAGCGACAGCAGGTCAATCAGCTCGGATACCACGGGTTCGGGCGTGTTGGACAAGGCGGCGGCCTTCTTTTCGACAGGCCGCGATTATAGGCGAGCAGGGGAAGGGGAACGCAGGCAGCAGCGGCTGCCGCAGTTCCCCTGGCCCGGAACGGGTGATTCTCAGTTCTTGCCCAGGCGAGCAGCCAAGGCCTGCAAAGCGCCCTGCGCATCCGGCGAGAACCAGGCCTCGACGAAGCGCTCCAGCTGGATGTGCTCGGCCTGCATGGCCTCATGCAGGTCGGCACGGGCGATGGCGCGGGTCTGCAGCATCGGCTGCGCCGGCAGCTTGAGCTGGGCCTGCAGCCAGCCAATGGCGCGTTCGACCACCTGCGGCGCACCGTCAGCCAGTTCATCGACCAGGCCGATTTCCAGGGCGCGTTCGGCGCTGACCAGTTGGCCGCCGGTCAACAACACGCCGGCGCGATGGTGGCCAACCACGCGGCGCATCAGCCGCTGGATGCCTTCCGGCGCGACCAGGCCTACCTGTACTTCGTTCAGGCCGATCACATAGGGTTTTGCCGGGTCGGCGCTGCGTGCCATCACCCGGTAATCGCAGCACAGCGCCAGCACGCAGCCGCCAGCCGGTGAATGCCCGGTCAGCGCGGCTACTACCGGAACCCGGCTTTCGGCCAATACCCGTGCAGCGCCGAAGAAGGCTTGCCAGCTGTCCATCAGCTTGCGCTTGTCATCGCCATGCGAGAGCAGGTGCGGCACGTCCATGCCGCCGGTAAAGATGCGCTCGCTGCCGGACAGCACGATGCCATGCACGTCGTCGGTCATGGCCAGGGTGACGGCGGCAATCAGCGCACGGCACAGTTCGGTATCCAGCGCGTTGACCGGTGGCCGTGCCAGGCGCAGTTCACGGATGGGGCCATGGTTGATCACTTCGATGAGCGTGGTCATGCTGCGGTTTCTCGTACGGCAAGGAGTCGTGGCCTGATGATAACCAAACCATTCGTGTGCGTACTGTTGGCCTTGTGTGCTTTCGAGGCCGCAGCTGCAGCACCGGCCTGCGTGAGCGTGGAGCAGGGCTGGGTGCGGTTGACCCCAGCGGCGATGCGAATGGCGGCGGGCTTTGCGCGCATCCGCAACGGCTGCGCCAGCGAGGTGGTTGTCGTCGGTGCGGGCAGCAAGGCCTTTGGCGATGTGTCGCTGCATGAAACCACGGTCACGCAAGGCGTCAGCCGGATGCGCGAGATCGATCGCTTGCCGATTGCCGCGGGTGCATCGGTCGAGCTGAGGCCCGGCGGTCTGCACTTGATGTTGATGCAACCGGAAGTGCCGCTGACGGAAGGCGCGCAGCTGCCGTTGCGGCTGAGCCTGGAAGATGGAACCAAGGTGGACGGCATGCTGCAGGTACGACGCGAGCCGCCCGCGCGCTGATCAGGCATCGGCCTGCTTCAGCCAGTCGCGCGGCGACATCCCGATTTTGGCGGCGAATACCCGCGACAGCGCCGAGGCGTTGGCATAGCCCAGCTCGTCGGCCAGCGTCTTGATCGGCCGGCCTTGCCGCAGCCGGCGTTGGGCCAGGGCGATGCGCCAATCGGTGAGGTAGTCCAGCGGCGTCTGTCCAACGATGTCGCGAAAGCTGTTGGCAAACGCGGTGCGCGACATGCCTGCCTGTTCGGCGAGGCTGTTGAGTGTCCAGCTTTCGCCGGGGCGATCATGCATGGCGGCCAAGGCACGCGACAAGCGCTGATCCGACAGGCCGGTGATGAAACCGGCGGGTATCCCGGCTTCCTGCGGATGATCCAGCAGCCAGCGCAGCAACTGGATGACCACGACTTCGAACAGCCGATCGGTCAGCAGGCGCTGACCGCAGCGAACGTTGTCGGTTTCGTTGAACAGCAGTTCGAGTGTCATCGCCAGGCCGGGGATGCGTGCCAATGGCATTGCGATCAGCGACGGCAGGCCACGTACCAGCGGATGGGCGATGCCGCCATCGAAATCAAGCCGCGCGCAGGTGAAGTCAGCGCCCTCGCGTGGTGGGTTGTGGAAGCGGTGATTGAACGGGCGCGGATAGAACAGCAGCGTCGGCTCCTCGAAGTGCATCGAGGCGGGGATATCGCGGCTGCCGGGATGGCTGACCTCGAGTTGGCCGCGTCGCAGTACGTGCAGATAGGCATGGCCTTCGCCCGCATCAAAGCTGGTCAGCCCGCACAGCGGGCCGGAGTGGAACAGCTGCGCCTGGAAGCGGAAGTTCTCCAGGACGCCTGCCAGTCGATCTACCGGGGGAAGGGCGTTCATCTGTACCAATTGGTTCGTTTGATGAACTAATCGTATCAAATGGTTCTGGTTCGGGCGGGATACTTCTTTCACGGGCTGACGGCCCGGCAAACATCCCAACCGATCAGGAGATCACCATGTCACGCATCAATCTGCAGACCCAGACCGCCCCCGCCGCCAGCCAGCCGCTGCTGGCACAGATCCACCAGGCCTTCGGCGCGACGCCGAACATGTTCAAGGCAGTGTCCAATTCCCCGGCTGCATTGCAGAGCATGTGGGGTGCATTCGGTGCCTTGGGCAAGGGAAGCCTTGGCAGCAAGCTTGGCGAGCAGCTCGCTGTTGCCATCGCCAACCGCAACAGCTGCGAATACTGCCTGGCCGCGCACACCGTGCTGGGGCAGAAGGCGGGTGCTACCGCCGCTGAAATGGCATCGGCACAGGCGGGGCAGTCGGAGGACGCGCGTACCGCTGCGGCACTGCGCTTCGCGCTGAAAGTAGTGGAACAGCGTGCGCAGCTGGATGACGCCGATGTGGCCGAGCTGCGCAGCGTTGGCTTCGGTGACGAGCAGATCGTCGAGATTCTCGCGCATGTGGCGTTGAACCTGTTCACCAACTACATCAACGTGGCGCTGGATGTGCCGGTGGATTTTCCGAAGGTTGCGTTGAAATAAGGCTGCGCGAAGGCAGGCAGTTCACCGCCAAGCCCGCAACTGCAGCTGAAGCCCCTCTCCCGCTCGCGGGAGAGGGGTTGGGGTGAGGGCGCTTTAAAGCTCCAAAAGCTCTAATAGCTCCAAAAGCTACAAAAGCTCCCCTCATCCGCCCTTCGGGCACCTTCTCCCGCATGCGGGAGAAGGAAGGCTTCAGACATTTTTACGATCTGCAGGCTTCACTTCCGCTTAGCTCGAAGCACCCCGAACAGCCTCCGGCAACGGTGCACTCTTGCCGGTCTGCGTATCCATCCAGACCACCACCACATTGCCGTCCGAATACAGCTTGCTGTCGTCGTTCTGGTCAACGATGCGGTGACCAATGGTCACGCTGCTATTACCCAGACGCTCAACAAACAGCTCGACCACGATATCGTTCGGCCACACGATCGGCAGGCGGTAGTTGATGTTGGTGTTGGCCACCACCGGCGCGATGCGGTCGGTCATCGACACGCCTTCCACGCCCAGCATCCAGCGCACGCGCGCCTCTTCCAGATACGAAACGTACTTGGCGTTGTTGACGTGGCCCATCGAGTCCATGTCGCGCCAGCGCACGCTGATCGGTACGCGGGCCAGTTGCTTGTGTTCGTTGCTCATTTTGCAGCCTTCTTCTTTGCGGGGGCGGCAGCCTTTTTGGTCGCCGTTTTCTTGGCCGGCTTTTCCTTGCGCGGCGGGCGCGCATCAGGCTTGTTGGCCACGGCCGCCGGTTGCTCCGGGCGCGCGCTGGTCGAGGGCAGCATCTTGGCCAGGAACTGACCGGTGTAGGAATCCGGATGTGCCGCCACGTCTTCCGGCGTGCCGGTGACCAGCACCGTGCCACCGCGATGGCCACCCTCCGGGCCGAGATCGACGATCCAGTCGGCAGTCTTGATCACGTCCAGGTTGTGCTCGATCACCACCACCGTGTTTCCTTCGTCGCGCAACTTGTGCAGCACGCCGAGCAGGGCCTCGATGTCGTGGAAGTGCAGGCCGGTGGTCGGCTCGTCGAGGATGTACAGGGTGCGGCCGGTATCGCGGCGCGACAGTTCCTTGGACAGCTTCACGCGTTGTGCTTCACCACCGGACAGCGTGGTCGCGCTCTGGCCGAGCTTGATATAGCTCAAACCCACGTCCATCAGCGTTTCCAGCTTGCGCGCGATCGACGGCACCGGCTCGAACAGGCGCAGTGCATCTTCGACGGTCATTTCCAGCACGTCGTTGATGTTGAAACCCTTGTAGAGGATCTCCAGCGTCTCGCGGTTGTAGCGCTTGCCGTGGCAGACATCGCAAGGGACATACACGTCCGGCAGGAAGTGCATTTCCACCTTGATCAGGCCATCGCCCTGGCAGGCTTCGCAGCGGCCGCCACGCACGTTGAAGCTGAAGCGGCCGGGTGAATAACCACGCGCACGCGCTTCCGGCACCTGCGCGTACAGCTCGCGCAGCGGTGTGAACAGGCCGGTATAGGTCGCCGGGTTGGAGCGCGGGGTGCGGCCAATCGGTGACTGGTCGATGTCGACGACCTTGTCGAACAGGTCCAGGCCTTCGACGCTCTTGTATGCGGCAATCGGATGCGAGGAACCGTTGATCTCGTTTGCCGCCAACGAGAACAAGGTGTCGTTGATCAGCGTCGACTTGCCCGAGCCGGATACACCGGTCACGCAGGTCAACAGGCCGGACGGAATGTCCAGGTCCACGTTCTTCAGGTTGTTGCCGCTGGCACCGCGCAAGCGCAGCGTCATCTTCGGATTGGCCTTGTGGCGGCGCGCCGGGATCTCGATCTGGCGTTTGCCGGACAGGTACTGGCCAGTCAGCGAGCGCGGCGCATCCAGCAGGTCCTGCAGCTGGCCCTGGCCGACGATTTCACCGCCGTGCACGCCAGCGCCGGGGCCGATATCGACTACGTAATCGGCAAGGCGGATCGCGTCTTCGTCGTGCTCGACCACGATCACCGTGTTGCCCAGATCACGCAGGCGGGTGAGGGTGCCGAGCAGGCGCTCGTTGTCGCGCTGGTGCAGGCCGATGGACGGCTCGTCGAGCACGTACATCACGCCGACCAGGCCGGCACCGATCTGCGAAGCCAGGCGGATACGCTGCGCCTCACCGCCGGACAAGGTGTCGGCCTTGCGCTCCAGGGTGAGGTAATCCAAGCCGACGTCGACCAGGAAGCCGAGTCGCTCGCCGATCTCCTTGACGATCTTGGTGGCGATCTCGCCACGCCAGCCGGGCAGGCTCAGTTCGCTGAAGAAGCGCTTGGCTTCGTCGATCGGCAGCACCGCGATTTCCGGCAGCGGACGATCAGCGACAAACACATTGCGCGCCGCCTTGTTCAAGCGCGCGCCCTTGCACTCTGGGCACGGCCGCGAGCTGATGTACTTGGCCAGTTCCTCGCGCACCGCCGGCGATTCGGTCTCGCGGTAACGGCGCTCAAGGTTGGGGATGATGCCTTCGAAGCGATGCTTGCGCTGGTTGCGGCCGCCGGCTTCGGTGAAATAGGTGAAGGTGATCTGCTCTTCGCCGCTGCCGTACAGCACAGCCTGCTTCACGTTGTCCGGCAGCGACTGCCAGCTGGCATCGACGTCGAACTTGTAGTGCTTGGCCAGCGAGGCGATCAGCTGGAAGTAATAAGCGTTGCGTCGGTCCCAGCCACGCACCGCGCCAGCGGCCAGCGACAGCTCCGGGTGCACGACGACGCGGTTCGGATCGAAGAATTCGGCCACGCCAAGGCCATCGCAGCCCGGGCAGGCGCCGACCGGCGAATTGAACGAGAACAGGCGCGGCTCCAGCTCCGGCAGCGCGTAATCGCAGACCGGGCAGCTGTACTTTGAGGAGAACAGCTGCGGCGTGCTGTCGGCGGCATCCAGCGCCATCACCGTGGCCATGCCGTCGCCAAGCTTCAGCGCGGTTTCGAAGCTTTCGGCAAGGCGCTGCTTGATGTCTTCGCGCGGACGGAAGCGGTCGATCACTGCTTCGATGGTGTGCTTCTGGCGCAGGGTCAGTGCCGGCACTTCGTCGATCTCGTAGAGCTCGCCATCGACGCGCACACGCACGAAGCCCTGCGCACGCAGCTGGTCGAAGACCTGCGCGTGTTCGCCCTTGCGCTCGCGGATGACCGGTGCCAGCAGCATGTAGCGCTGTTCCGGATCCAGTGCCAGCACCTGATCGACCATCTGGCTCACGGTCTGGGCTTCCAGCGGGTAGCCGTGGTCCGGGCAGCGCGGGCTGCCGACGCGGGCGTACAGCAGGCGCAGGTAGTCGTAGATCTCGGTGATGGTGCCGACGGTGGAGCGCGGGTTGTGCGAGGTCGACTTCTGCTCGATGGAGATCGCCGGCGACAGGCCTTCGATGTGATCCAGGTCGGGCTTTTCCATCACGCTCAGGAACTGCCGCGCATACGCCGACAGCGACTCGACGTAGCGGCGCTGGCCTTCGGCGTAGATGGTGTCGAACGCCAGCGAGGACTTGCCCGAGCCGGACAGGCCGGTGATCACGATCAGTTTGTCGCGGGGCAGGTCGAGGTCGATGTTCTTGAGGTTGTGCGTCCGCGCACCGCGGATGCGGATGAAATCCATCGCCATGGGAAATCCGATTTGGACCGCTGCCGGCTGGGCCGGAAGCAGGAGGTGTGGGGGCGTCGCTGACGGCAGTCAATCAGCCTAGCGGCCTTGTCATTTGGGGGCAATTGCCAGTTTTGCCAGTGCTGTTTCCCGCCAGTGGGCCGGATACCGGCTGCGGGGCTGAACCGGGGTTCAGTCCCGGCGGGTCAGGGCAGGGGGTGGGTTGACCCGAACTCGGTCCGCCCGGTAAAATCCCGCTTCTGTCCGCCCTCGATGGCGGGCAAGGCGACCACAATAACTACAGAGGAAGTCTGGTCATGTATGCAGTTCTGGTAACTGGCGGTAAGCAGTACCGCGTCGTTCAGGGTGAAACCCTGCGCGTGGAAAAACTCGAAGTCGAAGCTGGCAACGAGATCAAGTTCGACAACATCCTGATGCTCGGCGATGCCGATGGCATCAAGCTGGGTGACGCGCTGAAGGGCGCTTCGGTGACCGCCAAGGTTGTGGCCCATGGCCGCGCCGACAAGGTCCGGATCATCAAGTTCCGTCGCCGCAAGCACCACATGAAGCGTCAGGGTCACCGTCAGTACTACACCGAAATCGAAATCACCGGCATCGCCGGCTAATTGCTAAGGAGAATCCGTCATGGCACATAAAAAGGGCGTAGGTTCCTCGCGCAACGGTCGCGATTCCAACCCGAAATACCTCGGCGTCAAGATCTTCGGTGGCCAGGCCATCGAAGCCGGCAACATCATCGTGCGTCAGCGCGGCACCCAGTTCCACCCGGGTGCAGGCGTCGGCCTGGGTCGTGACCACACGCTGTTCGCGCTGGTCGATGGCAAGGTTGAGTTCGCGGTGAAGGGTGCCAAGAAGCGCCGTACCGTCAGCGTCGTCACGGAAGCCTGATTCCGTACACGCAAGCTGCCCATACTCCGGTGTGGGCTGCTGACGAGAGCCCCGCTTCGGCGGGGTTTTTCGTTGGAACCCCGACATTTCGGGGTGCAGGGCCGATAATGGGCTGTACCTGCTTCTGCTGTTCCCCCAATCCCCATTTCCCAATCCCGGCGTTAAATTCATGAAACTTGTAGACGAAGCGGAGATCGAAGTCATCGCTGGCAAAGGCGGCAATGGCTGTATCGGCTTTCGCCGTGAAAAGTTCATTCCGCTCGGTGGTCCGGATGGTGGCGATGGCGGCAATGGTGGCAGCGTCTGGATCCGCGCCGACGAAAACCTGAACACCCTGGTCGACTTCCGCCATGACCGCATCTTCAAGGCGCAGCGTGGTGAGAACGGCATGGGCCGGCAGGCCTATGGCAAGGGCGGCGAAGACCTGGTCATCACCGTGCCGGTCGGCACCGTGGTGATGAACGTCGACACCGACGAAGTCATCGGCGACATGACCACCCATGGCGATCGCCTGCTGGTGGCCAAGGGCGGCAAGGGCGGCCTCGGCAATATGCACTTCAAGAGCTCCACCAACCGCGCGCCGCGTCAGGCGCTGCCGGGTGAAGAGGGCGAAGAGCGCCTGCTCAAGCTGGAGCTGAAGCTGTTGGCCGACGTTGGCCTGCTGGGCTTCCCCAATGCGGGCAAGAGCACCTTGATTCGTGCGGTTTCGGCGGCAACGCCGAAGGTCGCTGATTACCCGTTCACCACCTTGTACCCGAACCTGGGTGTGGTGAAGGTCGAGAATTACCGCAGCTTCGTGATCGCTGATATTCCGGGCCTGATCGAAGGTGCGGCCGACGGTGCCGGCCTGGGTGCGCAGTTCCTGCGCCATCTGCAGCGCACTCGCCTGTTGTTGCACCTCGTCGACATCTCGCCGATGGAAGGTGGTGTTGAGGGTATTTCGCCGGTCGAGCAGGTGCGTGCGATCGAGCGCGAGCTCGGCAAGCATGATCCGGAGCTGCTGGAGAAGCCGCGTTGGCTGGTGCTGAACAAGGCCGACCTGATGTTCGAGGACGAGGCCAAGGCGGCGGCTGAGCAGATCATCAAGGAGCTGGGTTGGACCGGCCCGTGGTACCTGGTATCGGCGCTGGGTCGCGAAGGCACCTGGCCGATCATGAAGGACATCATGGCCTTCTTTGATCGGCAGAAAATTCTGGAAGCTGAAGAGCGTCACGCGGCGGGCGAGTAAGTTTTTCGCCGGCAGTTGATGTTTGAGGAAAACCCGGCGAAAGCCGGGTTTTCTGTTTTGGCTTTCGCTTTAGCTTTGGCTTTGGCTTTGGCTTTGGCTTTGGTTTTGGTTTTGGCTTTGGCTGTGGCTGTGGCTGTGGCTGGTGCTTGTGCCTCTGCTTGGAGCCCCTCTCCCGCCCGCGGGAGAGGGGTTGGGGTGAGGGCAAGCTTTTGCTTGAAAAGCCAAACCCAGATCAAAGGCCCCCTCATCCGCCCTTCGGGCACCTTCTCCCGCAAGCGGGAGAAGGAAGTTGTTCAGGCTTTTCTGGGGAGGCCCAAAGCCAAAGCCAAGGCCAAGGCCAAGGCCAAAGCCAAGGCCAAGGCCAAGGCCAAGGCCAAGGCCAAGGCCAAGGCCAAAGCCAAGGCCAAAGCCAAGGCCAAAGCCAAGGCCAAAGCCAAGGCCAAAGCCAAGGCCAAAGCCAAGGCCAAGGCCAAGGCCAAGGCCAAAGCCAAGGCCAAAGCCAAGGCCAAGGCCAAAGCCAAAGCCAAAGCCAAAGCCAAAGCCAAAGCCAAAGCCAAAGCCAAAGCCAAAGCTATGCGGGAGGGCGTCTGCCTCGCTTCCCCAAAAATCGCCCAACAAAAAACCCGACACAAGGCCGGGTTTTTCATGCCGGGAGTCTTGCGACTCCGGGTGATCGCGCGGATCAGGCAGCCTTGATGGCCTTGATGCGGGCGGTCAGACGGCTCTTATGACGCGCAGCCTTGTTCTTGTGAATCAGGCCACGGGCGCTGAAACGGTCGAGGATCGGCTGGGCGACGGCAAAGGCTGCCTCGGCGCCAGCGGCGTCGTTGGCATCCAGAGCCTTGATCACCTTCTTGACGGCGGTGCGCAGCATCGAACGCTGAGCCGTGTTGCGCGCGTTGCGCACAACGGTCTGCTTGGCGCGCTTCTTGGCGGACTTGATATTGGCCACAGTGGTGGTTTCCTGAAAATCGGTGTGGTGGGAACAGCAAGCATGCAAGTATGATGGCTGACTGAAAGAACGTCAAGTCAAGTTGTCAAGAGGAAGATGCATGAGCGGTCGTTTGCTCAAATCCACTGCTGTATTCAGTTCCATGACGTTCCTGTCACGTATCAGCGGACTTGTCCGCGACCAAGTTTACGCGCATGTGTTCGGTGCCAGCGCCGCCATGGACGCCTTTGTCGTCGCGTTCAGGATTCCCAACTTCATGCGCCGCCTTTCCGCCGAGGGTTCATTCTCGATGGCGTTCGTGCCGGTACTGGCCGAATACAAGGCAAAAGGCGACCACGCTGCCGTGAAGGCGCTGGTGGACAGGGTGACAGGCGTGTTGACGGCCTCCCTGCTGGTGATGACAGCCGCGGCCATCCTGCTGGCACCCTGGCTGATGCGGGTGTTCGCGCCGGGTTTTGCGCCTGGCAGCGAGCAGGCCGAGCTGGCCACCTTGATGCTGCAGATCACCTTTCCCTACGCCCTGTTCATCTCGCTGGCGTCGCTGGTGGGTGGTGTGCTCAACAGCTATCAGAAGTTCGCCGTACCCGCGCTTTCACCGATCCTGCTCAATATTTCCATGATTGCCGCGGCGCTCTGTCTTGTGCCGCATATGAAAGCCTGGGGTTATGAGCCGGTGCTGGCGCTGGCCTGGGGCGTATTCGTGGCGGGCATCCTGCAGCTCGCCTTCCAGTTGCCGTCGTTGGCGAAGCTGGGGCTGTTGCCAAGGCCTCGGTTCGATCTGGCCCATGCCGGCGTGCGCAAGATCATGACGCTGATGGTGCCGACCCTGTTCGGCTCGTCGGTTGCGCAGGTGAACCTGCTGTTCAATACGTTGGCGGCCTCGATGCTGATGGGTGGCAGCGTGACCTGGCTGTACTACAGCGACCGCTTGCTGGAGTTCCCGCTGGGCATGTTCGGGGTGGCCATCGGCACCGTGATCTTGCCGCATCTGTCCAGCCGCCACGCCAGTTCGGATCCGGAAGGCTATTCCAAGGGGCTGGATTGGGGCTTCCGGCTATGCCTGCTGATTGGTGTGCCGGCCTGCATCGGGCTGGTGCTGTGCGCGCAGCCGCTGCTGGCAACCCTGTTCCAGTACGGTCGCTTCTCCGAGCAGGACATGCGCATGAGCAGTCTCAGCCTGATGGCGCAGTCGCTGGCCGTGCCGGCCTTCCTGCTGGTCAAAGTGTTGGCGCCGGCCTTCTACTCGCGCCAGGACACGCGCACGCCGGTAAAGGCGGCGGTGGCATCCATCTTGATCAACATCATCTGCACGGTGCTGCTGTTCGTCGCCATGTTCTCCTTCAGCCCGATGGGTCAGGCCGCACTGGTCGCGGCCGACGGGCAGTGGCTGGAGGCACTCAAGAAGGTGGAAGGGGCGCATGCCCTGCTTGCCCTGGCCATTGCGATCGCCGGTTGGGCCAATGCCCTGCAGTTGTGGTGGTATCTGCGCAGGGCGCGGGTATACCAGCTCCAGCCCGGTTGGGGGCGGTTCCTGCTGCAATTGACCGTGGCCAGCGTGCTGATGCTGGCTGCCGTGGTGGCGCTGCGCCTGTTCTGGTCGGATTGGACGGCCTGGGCGTGGTGGGAACGCGGTTGGCGTCTGGCGGTGCTGGTCGGCACCGGCGGCGCGGTCTATGCCGCCGGCCTGCTGCTGATGGGCTACCGGCCGCGCGAGCTGCGTGGCCAGTAAGCCGACAGCGTGGCCAGCCCCGTTATACTTCAGGGCTACACACGACAGAACCGGCCCGCATGGGCTGGATCCGGATGGAATGAGCAGGCTTTTTAGAGACGTCGAAGGCGGGGTGTTGTTCCCGCAGGGAAGCGTGGTCTGCATTGGTGCCTTCGATGGCCTGCACCTGGGCCATCGGGCGCTGGTGCGCCACGCAGTTGCCCGTGCCCGCGCCTTGGGTGTGCCAGCCGTGGCCTTGGGCTTCGAGCCGCTGCCGCGCGAGTTCTTCGCCAAGGACAACCCGCCGCCGCGGCTGATGCTGGCGCGTGACAAGGTCGCCACCCTGCGCGAGCTGGGGGTCGACAGCGTCGGCCTGCTGCGCTTTGACGCCAAGATGGCGGCGATCACCGCCGAGGACTTCGTCCGCGACATGCTGGTCCGCCGGCTGGGTGCGCGCGAAGTCTGGATCGGCCCCAAGTTCCATTTCGGCAACCGCCGTGGCGGCGATATCGCGCTGCTGCAGGCGATGGGCGCCGAGCTGGGCTTCGTCGCTGGCGAGATCGAGCCGGTGCACCTGAACGGCGAGCGGATTTCCAGCACCCGTATCCGCGAGTTGATCGTGGCCGGCGAGTTCGCCCATGCCGGCGAACTGCTGGGCCGTCCGTATGCGATCGGTGGCCGGGTTGTGCGTGGGCGCCAGCTCGGGCGCACCCTGGGCTTCCCTACCGCCAACTTGCGTTTCCCGAAAACACCCGCACTTTCTGGTATCTACGCTACGTGGGTGCACGGCGTGTTCGAGCAGCCATGGCCGTCGGTGTCGAGCTTCGGCACGCGCCCCACGGTTGAAGGTGTGGAGCCGCTGCTTGAGGCACATCTGTTCGACTTCAATGGCGACCTGTACGGCCGTCACATCGAAGTGGAGTTTGTTGCCAAACTGCGGGATGAAGAAAAGTTCAACGATCTGCCGGCGTTGACCGAGCAGATGCACCGCGACGCAGAGCAAGCGCGTCGCATCCTCAACGAACACAGATTGCGAGCTACCGCGTGAGCCAGGATTACAAAGCCACCCTCCATCTGCCAGCAACGGAATTCCCGATGCGCGGCGACCTGCCCAAGCGCGAGCCGGGCATCCTGGCACGGTGGGAAGAGCAGGGCATTTACGCGCAGCTTCGTGAGAATGCGAAGGGCCGCCCGCTGTTCGTGCTGCACGACGGCCCGCCGTATGCCAATGGCCAGATCCATCTGGGTCATGCGGTCAACAAGATCCTCAAGGACATCATCGTCAAGTCGCGTTACATCGACGGCTTCGATGCGCCCTACGTGCCGGGCTGGGATTGCCATGGCTTGCCGATCGAAATCGCGGTCGAGAAGAAGTGGGGCAAGGTCGGCGTCAAGCTCGATGCCGAGCAGTTCCGGCAGAAGTGCCGTGAGTACGCCGAAGAGCAGATCAACCTGCAGCGCGCTGATTTCAAGCGCCTGGGTGTGATCGGCGATTGGGAGAACCCGTACAAGACGCTGAGCTTCGACTTCGAGGCCAATGAAATCCGTGCGTTGGCCAAGATCATTGCCAACGGCCACCTGGTGCGCGGTGCCAAGCCGGTGCATTGGTGCTTCGACTGCGGCTCGGCGCTGGCTGAAGCGGAAATCGAATACCAGGACAAGACCTCGCCGGCCATCGACGTGGCTTACGCTGCGCGCGATTCCAAGGCGCTGGCGGCCAGCTTCGGTGTCGATCTGCCGGCCGGCGTGGAAGTGGCGGTGCCGATCTGGACCACCACGCCGTGGACGCTGCCGGCATCGCTGGCAGTGTCGCTGGGTGCGGATATCGAATACGCACTGGTTGAAGGCCCGGCCCATAACGGCCAGCCGCGCTGGCTGGTGCTGGCTTCTGCCTTGGCTGAGCGCTCACTGGGCCGCTACGGCGTGGCCGACGTGGTCGTGCATGGCCATGCCAAGGGTTCGGCGCTGGAAAACCAGCTGCTGGCACACCCGTTCTATGCCAACCGCGACATCCCGCTGCTCAACGGTGAGCACGTGTCCGATGCCGATGGTACCGGTGCGGTGCATACCGCGCCTGGCCACGGTCAGGAAGATTTCGCGGTCAGCCAGCAGTACGGGCTGATGGACAAGTACAACGCCGGCCAGATCAATCCGATCGACGGCAGCGGTGTGTACCTGTCGTCGACGCCGCCGGCTGGCACCGTCGAGCTGGCCGGTCAGCACCTGTGGAAGGCACAGCCACTGATCGTCGAGGTGCTGCGTGAAAGCGGCGCGCTGCTGGCCTTCTTCGAAATCCAGCACAGCTACCCGCATTGCTGGCGTCACCGCAAGCCGGTGGTGTTCCGTGCCACCCCGCAGTGGTTCATCTCGATGGACAAGGCCAATCTGCGCGACGACGCGATGGCTGCCATCGACAATGTGGGCTGGTTCCCGAGCTGGGGCAAGGCGCGTATCAGCAGCATGGTCGACGGTCGCCCGGACTGGTGCATCAGCCGCCAGCGCACCTGGGGCGTGCCGATCGCATTGTTCACCCACCGCGAAACCGGCGAGCCGCATCCGCGCAGCGTCGAGTTGATGCAGCAGGTGGCCGACCGCGTGGAGCAGGGCGGCATCGACGTCTGGTACTCGCTGGACGCCACCGAATTGCTTGGCGATGAAGCCGCGCAGTACGAAAAGGTCACCGACATCCTCGATGTCTGGTTCGACTCCGGCGTCACTCATGAAGGCGTGCTGCTGGCACGTGGCTATGGCAAGCCGGCCGACCTGTACCTGGAAGGTTCCGACCAGCACCGCGGCTGGTTCCAGTCCTCGCTGCTGACCGGCGTGGCCATCGACAAGCATGCGCCGTACAAGCAGTGCCTGACCCACGGCTTCACCGTGGACGAGCACGGCCGCAAGATGTCCAAGTCGCTGGGCAACGGTATCGAGCCGCAGGAAATCATGCGCACCCTGGGCGCGGATATCCTGCGTCTGTGGATCGCCTCGGCCGACTACAGCAACGAGATGTCGTTGTCGCAGGAAATCCTCAAGCGCAATGCCGACGCGTACCGCCGTCTGCGCAACACCGCGCGCTTCCTGCTCGGCAACCTGGACGGCTTCGATCCGGCCCAGCATCTGGTGGCGCTGCCGGACATGGTCGCCCTGGACCGCTGGATCGTGCATCGCGCGTTCGAGCTGCAGGAGAAGATCAAGGCCGCCTACGCCAACTACAACATGGCCGAGATCGTGCAGCTGCTGCTGAACTTCTGCAGCGTCGACCTGGGCTCGTTGTACCTGGACGTGACCAAGGACCGCCTGTACACGATGCAGGAAGAGTCGCGCGGTCGTCGTTCGGCGCAGACGGCGATGTTCCACATCGCCGAAGCATTCGTGCGCTGGGTTGCACCGATCCTGACCTTCACCGCCGAAGAGCTGTGGGGCTACCTGCCGGGCAAGCGTGTCGACAACGTGCTGTTCACCACCTGGTACGAAGGCCTGGCGCCGTTGCCGGCCGACGCACAGCTGGGCGCAGCCGATTTCGATCAGCTGCTGGCACTGCGCGAGCAGGTCTCCAAGGTGCTGGAGCCGATGCGTGCCAATGGTGCCATCGGTGCCGCGCTGGAAGCGGAGATCACCGTCGCTGCCAACGAAGAGCAGGCCGCACGCTGGCAGCCGCTGGCCGAGGAGCTGCGCTTCCTGTTCATCAGTGGCGATGTCAGCGTGCGCCCGGCAACCACCGATGAGGTGTTTGTCAGCGCGCAGCCGACCGACAAGTCCAAGTGCGTGCGTTGTTGGCATTACCGCGCCGATGTCGGCTCGGTTGAGGCGCATCCGGAGCTGTGCGGCCGCTGCGTGAGCAATATCGACGGCGCCGGCGAAGACCGCCGCTGGTTCTAAGCTAGGCGTCAGGCGAAGCGGGTGAGAAACCTCTCATCCGCTTCATCGCAGTCCACTACAGGCGTATTACATGCAAGCAAAGGCTGTTAAACCCAATGCGTTGATCTACCTGCTGGTTTCCGTGGTCGTGATCGGCCTGGACCAGTGGAGCAAGGCCTGGGTGCTGTCCAGCCTGCCGGAGTTCACCCCGGTGCCGGTGATCGACGGTTTCTGGAACTGGTACCGCACCTATAACACCGGCGCGGCATTCAGCTTCCTCAGCGATGCCGGCGGCTGGCAGTTGTGGTTCTTCACCTTCCTGGCCATCGCGATCAGCGGCCTGATGGCGTTCTGGTTGTCGCGCACCCCGCGCGCCAACTGGCGCAGCGCGCTGCCGTATGCCTTGGTCATTGGTGGTGCGATCGGCAATGTCATCGATCGGCAGATCCATGGTCACGTGGTTGATTTCATTCAGTGGTATATCGGTGACCATTACTGGCCGTCGTTCAACATCGCCGACGCGGCGATTGTGGGCGGCGCCATCGGCATCGCCTTGATGGGCCTGCTTGATGGCAAGGCCGAAAAAAAGGCCGGATGATTCCGGCATCTGTTCCCGCATTAGCGACCGTCAGCGGTCGGAGTCGTTGAAGATGGACGTATTGCTCGCCAATCCCCGTGGTTTCTGTGCCGGTGTAGACCGCGCCATCGAGATCGTCAAACGCGCCATCGAAACCCTCGGCGCGCCGATCTATGTGCGTCATGAAGTGGTACACAACCGCTTCGTGGTCGACGACCTGAAGGCACGCGGCGCCATCTTCGTTGAAGAACTCGACGAAGTGCCGGATGGCAATACCGTCATCTTCAGCGCGCATGGCGTGTCACAGGCAGTGCGTATCGAAGCCGAACGCCGTGGCCTGAAGGTGTTTGACGCAACCTGCCCGCTGGTGACCAAGGTGCATCTGGAAGTGGCCCGTCACTGCCGCGCCGGTCGCGATGTGGTGCTGATTGGTCATGAAGGCCATCCCGAAGTGGAAGGCACCATGGGCCAGTGGAACCGCGAGAAGGGTGTGGGCCATATCTACCTGGTCGAGAGCGTGGAAGACGTCGAGGCGCTGCAGGTATCGCAGCCGGCGAACTTCGCGTACACCACCCAGACCACCTTGTCGGTGGACGACACCCGCGCGGTGATCGAGGCGCTGCGCAAGCACTTCCCCAAGATCCAGGGTCCGAAGAACGACGACATCTGCTACGCCACGCAGAACCGTCAGGATGCGGTACGCGACCTGGCCAAAGAGTGTGATCTGGTGCTGGTGGTGGGTTCGCCCAATAGTTCCAACTCCAATCGCCTCAGTGAACTTGCACGTCGTGAAGGCGTGGAGTCCTATCTGATCGACGGTGCGGAAGAGATTGATCCGCAGTGGGTGGTTGGCAAGAAGCACATCGGCCTTACCGCAGGCGCATCGGCGCCGCAGGTGCTGGTGGATGGGGTAATTGCACGGTTGCGTGAGCTGGGCGCCGGCAGCGTCCGCGAGACCGGCGGCGAGCCGGAGACCATGGTGTTCGCGCTGCCCAAGGAACTGCGCCTGCGCCTCGTGAACTGAGTGCGTCTGGTAGTGCAGCGCAATAGAGCCGGCCTTTGCGCCGGCTTTATTCGTTCATGGGCATATCGATGGCGCCGAACTCAGGTGACAGCCGCTGGATGATGAAGTCAATGAAGACCCGTACCCGCGGTATCTGCGCCGATAACGGCGGCCACACCAGGAAGACGCCGCGCTTGGGTGCGGTGTGGTCATGCAGCACTTCGAGCAGCTGCCCGTCGCCGATTTCAGTGCGAATCAAATAGTCGGGCACCTGCACGATCGCAAGGCCTGCCATGGCGAGGCTGACGAGCGCCTGGGTATCGTTGATTACATGGTTGGGCGAGGCCGGCTTTGGAATCAGCCTGTCCTGGAAGCGCCATGGCTCCAGTCGCTCGTTGTCGGTGTGGCGGTAGTAGATGCAGCAGTGCTGCTCCAGATCAGCGGGCGAGCTCGGAGTGCCGTGCTGGGCAAGGTAGGCCGGTGAGGCGCAGGTGACCAGCACGTACGATCCCAATCGCCTTGCCTGCAGGCTGGAGTCTTCCAGTTCGCCAGCCCACAGCGCCAGGTCATAGCCCTCTTCGATGATGTCGAGGTGATGCGAGTCGATGCTGATGTTGATCACGACGTCGGGATAGCGCTCGTGGAAGCCTGCCAGCGCGGGCAACAGGTATCTGCGCCCCAGCACTGGTGCAGCAGTGATTCGAATATGGCCGCGCGGTGTGTGCTCACGCATGCCGAGTTCGCGCTCGGCCTCGCGCAGGTCGTTGATCACATTGTTGGCGTAGTGATACAGCACCTTGCCTTCGTCGGTGAGTGCCAATGAGCGGGTGGTGCGATTGAGCAGCCGGGCACCCAGACGTAGCTCCAGCCGCTCCACGGATTTGCCGACTGCAGATGCCGACAGTCCAAGTTGTCTGCCCGCTGCTGAGAAGCTGCCCGCCTGCACCGCAGAGGCGAATGCGATCAGGCCGTTCAATGATTCCAACGATGAGAGGACTGAGGACATTTGTTCCTTGGTGTCATGACCAATGCACGTATTCCGCCGATGCCGGCGTGGGTCGAGGATGGCGGCCAAGGTCCTGTTGCCAGGCACGCTTGCATGCAGGTGTTTGCAGGCGGCGGGAGGTGGCTAGAAGGGCTTGCTGCAAGGAGGTAGCCGCCATGGCTACTCGGCAAAAATACGCGGGTACAGGTGCTCAAGTGCAGGGTGACAGTGCACATGCGGTGGCGACATCCGGCGAGTCGCACTACGACATGGTGATCGTGGGCGGCGGCTCTGCGGGGGCGGTGATGGCAAGCCGGCTAAGCGAGGAGCGGTTCCGGCGGGTACTGTTGATTGAGGCCGGACAGGCGTATGCACCCGATGCGTATCCCGATGCGGTTCGCCTGCAGCACATCATCGGCGCCGATGCCGCGCATGACTGGGGCTATTCGGCTGAGCCAGATATTTACGGCGTGACGATGCCGGTACCGCGCGGCAAGGTGTTGGGCGGCTGTTCGGCGGTCAACGCCGGTGTGGCGATGCGTGCACCTTCCGGTGACTTCGAACGGTGGGCAGCGGCCGGGCTGGAGCACTGGAGTGCGCAGGAGGTATTGCCGTTCTTCCAGCGCAGCGAGCGCACGGTGCACGGCGAGGATGCCTTCCATGGCCGCCATGGGCCGTGGCCGATCCACTACCTGCAGGATGATGAAGTCTCGGACATGCAGCGTGCCTTCGTCGCCTCGGCGATGCAGGCGGGATTTCCACGGGTAGCTGATTTCAACGGCGATCGCCCATTTGGTGTTGGCCCTTACCCGATGAACAACCGGATGGGGCAGCGGCTCAATACCGGCATGACCTATCTATCGTTCGATGTGCGGATGCGGCCCAATCTGAGCATCCGCAGCCAGACGCTGGTTGATCGCATAGCCTTCGATGGCCGGCGTGCAACAGCGGTGGTGCTGGCCAATGGGCAACGAATCGGTGCCGACAACATCGTGCTGAGTGCTGGCACCTATGGCACGGCGGCGGTGCTGCTGCGTTCCGGCATCGGCCCGGCAAAAGACTTGCTGGACCTGGGCATTGGAGTGGTCGCCAACCTGCCGGTTGGCCAGCGGCTGCAGGAACATCCCTTTTTCTACACCACCTGGGCTGCGCGCCCGGACCGGCTTGGCCTGCCGGTGCCGCCGGTGGGTGCAATCCTCTGGGCACAGTCGTCCAAGGCAGCGGCGAATGTTGGCGACTTCCACGTGTCGGCGGTGCATTACGGTGATCCGCTGGCGTCGCCCACCGGCGCCATCTTCATGTTGGCCTTGGCGCTGACCCGGCCACGTTCGATGGGCACGGTGACGCTGCGCTCGCGTGCAGCCGATGCAGCGCCAGTGATCGCGCTGAATCTGCTGACCGACGCGCAGGACCGGCGATTGATGGTGGAAGGCATCGAGTTGATCCGGCGCATTGCCAGGCAAGGGCCGCTGGCGGAGCTCATTGCTGAGGAGTTGGTGCCGGGTGCGATGTCGATCTCGTACGACGCGCTGGAAGCAGCATTGCCGATGGCCTTGGATATCTACCATCACCCCACGTCCACCGCGCCGATGGGCGGCAGCAACGATGCGCACGCGGTGACCGACTACCAGGGGCGCGTGCGCGGCGTGGATGGCCTGCGCATAGCCGACGCATCCATCTTTCCAGATGTGCCCTGCGTGGCAACCAATCCCACCGTGATCATGCTGGCCGAGCGCATCAGCCAATGGATGCGGGACGCCGACCAGTGACATGGCGCAGCGAACTTCGACCGCGGCTGAAGCGCACCGCACTGATCTGGCTGGCGGTGTACCCAACAGTGCTGACCGTCCTGAGTCTGCTGGGCGCGCATTTCAGGCATTGGCCGCTGCCGCTGCGGGTACTGGGATCGACGCTGATCATCGTGCCGATCGTGGTCAACATCAGCGCGCCTTTGATTGAGGCGCTGCTCTCCGCATTGCGGCGTTGTTGGACGCGGAGCAAGCAAGGCCAGGCCGATCATGAATGATCAACACGTGGAGGTCCCATGAGCGGGACGAGTAAACCAACAGAACAGCCGCGCCGCGCCGCCAACTGGATCAACGGCATTCCGCGCTTTGATGGTGCGCTCAAGGATTCGATCAATCCGGCGACCTATGAGGTGATAGGCAGCTACCCGGACAACGGCCGCGCGGCGGCGATGGCGGCAGTATCCGCGGCGTCGCAGGCGTTCCAGAACACGCTGTGGGCGCATGATCACGAGCTGCGGGCGCGGGTGCTGGAGCAGTTGGCGCAGGCGTTCGAACGCAACCGTGATCGGCTGGCGGAGATCCTCTCGTTGGAGAACGGCAAGATCGCTGCCGAGGCCGCATTCGAACTGGACATGGTGCCGAGCAAATTGCGCTATTCGGCGGCAACCGCGCTGTTGGAAGCAGGCCGCTCGCTGCGACCCAAGCCGGGCAGGTTGTCGATGGTATTGCGCCAGCCGATGGGCGTAGCGGCGGTGATTGCGCCGTGGAATTCGCCGGTGGTGTTGACCATCCGTTCGCTGGCGCCAGCATTGGCCGCCGGCTGTACTACGGTAATCAAGTTGCCGTCGCAGGTGGCACAGACCGCCAGCACCATGGCCAGGATCATGGCCGAGGCGGAATCGTTGCCGCGCGGGGTGATCAACCTGTTTTTCGAAAGCGGGCCTGAAGGTTCCAGTTATCTGGTGGATACGCCGCAGGTGCCTGTCGTCAGCTTTACCGGCTCCACGCGTACCGGCCGGGCGATCAGCAGCAGTGGTGCCAAGCATGTGAAGCGCTTCGGCATGGAGCTGGGCGGCAAGACGCCGATGATCCTGTTCGAGGATGCCGACCTCGGCCAGGCCTTGCCCGTGCTTGAGAAGGCGCTGACGGTATTCAGTGGCCAGTTCTGCATGACCGGCTCGCGGCTGCTGGTGCATGACCGCATCTACGACGCGGTGCGTGATGGCATGGGTGCGCGGCTGCGCATGGTCAAGGTCGGGCCTGCGGCCGACCCGGGCAGTGACATGGGGCCTTTGATCGACCGGGCAAATGTCGAACGGGTGAACGCGGTGGTGGAAGAGGCGATCCAGTCCGGCGCGGTGGTGGTTGAACGCGGCGGGCCGATCAGCAGCGGGCCATTGCGCAAGGGCGCGTTCTTCCGGCCGGCGCTGCTGGAAGTATTCGACAACGCGCTGGACATCATCCAGCAGGAAACCTTCGGGCCAGTGCTCACCATTCAACGCTTCAGCGATGAGGCGCAGGCAATCCGCCTTGCCAACGACAACGAATACGGCTTGGCTGCCAGCGTATGGACGCGCGATGTCGACCGCGCGCTGCGCGTGGCCGAAGCACTTGAGGCCGGCTCGGTATGGATCAATGACTGGGCGCGCGTGTTCGACGGTACCGAGGAGGGCGGTTTCAAACAGTCCGGGCTGGGGCGGCTCAATGGCTTGGCGGCCCTGGAAGACTTTCTGGAATACAAACATATCGCGCTGCGTCCTGGTCTGGTCGAGCGCTGAATAACGCTGCATATCCGCGAGCTGCTGTTTGCTGCCACGGCAATGCGGTGGGAGGACACGGCAATGGCGACAGACATGTCCCAGGCACTGTTCGGAGCCCTGAATGCCGGCACCAAGGTGGCTGCCGGCGGCAGGGTCAATCATGCGCGCGGCCTGCTGGTGGAAGGGCACTTCCGCGCCACCGCAACCGCACCGCAGTTCTGCATGGCCGCGGTATTCGGTGGCGAAGACCTGCGCGTGCTGGCGCGCTTCTCGAGCTTCGGTGCCAATCCGCATATCGACCAGCGCAGCCAGGCTGGCGAACCGCGTGGCCTCGCCCTGCGGATAGGCAACAAAGCGGTGATGGTGCTGGTTGGGCATTCGCTGGAGGCTTTCCCTGCGAGCGACCCGGAAGCGTTTCTCGCCTTCTTGAATGCAGTGAACCAGCGCGAGCGCGTGCCAGCGATGCTGGCCGCGCAGATGGCCGGGTGCCCGGCGGTGGCGCGTTTCGAGGAGCTGCGCGCAGGCGCGCAGACCAGCAGCTTCAGTGCCTTGGATTACCACATGCTGCACGCTTACCGGCTGATCGCCCCGGACGGACACGCCCGCATTGGCCGCCTCAGCATGCGCGCGACCAAGCCCTACGTCGCCCGCGCTCCACCAGACGGTCCTGATTACCTGGACAAGCGCCTGCGCGGCGAGCTGTCCAAAGGCAGCGTGATGTTCGCCCTGCTGTTCACCCCGGTACCTGAAGGCGAGGATCCGGCCGACATCACCCGCGGCTGGGATCCCGCCGCGCCATCATTCGCGCTCGGCCACATCTGGCTGGAACGGCTGCTCCCGCACCAGAGCAGTCAGCGCAAAGTAGCCTTCGACCCGGCGCTGTTACCGGCGGGGATAGGGTTTGCTGGCGACCCGATGCTGCATGCAAGACTGAGGGCGTATCGGTTGGCGGCTGCGCGGCGGTTGGGGCGCTAGAAGGTTGCGTGGCGTTGGGCTGCCATAGTCGTTCTTCCCTTCGACTTGGGGGTGGCCGCCCACGCAGGGGCATCGTTGAGGCACGTCAGTGGCGGTAGTCCGAGGTTTGAGACGGCTCCGTGCGAAGGGCGCATTGACCGCAGCTACCCGCTTTGCCTACAATTCGCGCCTTCGCCGGAATAGCTCAGTTGGTAGAGCGGCGCATTCGTAATGCGTAGGTCGTAGGTTCGATTCCTATTTCCGGCACCAGATCAGGCCCGCCTCGTGCGGGCCTTTTCTGTGGCTGCTGCCTGGCGAGCGCCTGAGCGGAGAGGTTGGATTGCCTGCCCGTTTGTGAGCTTGGCCGAGGGCTCGCCGAGAGTCTGGACTCGCTGCCGACATGCAGTTGCCTCAGCGGCTGCGACCGGGCAAGCGGTACTGCATTGCGTTCCGGAGGCCATGGGCGGGCGATCAAGGTGCGCGGTGTGGGCCGATGGGCTGCAAGTGATTCCACTCATAAACCTGAATCTGCGGGTATCAAGGGCGGCACGGGCGCGGATCTGGAATGTTTCGGCAGGCTGTTGCCAGCGGAACCGGCTGCAACAGCTTGGGAGTCGGGTGGCGAGTGCGACGTGCTGTTGCGAATCCCCATCGCATATTCAGCCGGCGTGTGAGCAGCCAGCCGGGCAGGCGTCAAAGCCCGCGACCTTGCCGAATCTGTCCTTGCACAGCCCGCAGGTGCGACAACGTGTCGCACGCTGCTGCCCGCTTTTGCTGCGCGAAATCATTGTCAATACCTTTCTTAAGTGGTGTGTGAAGGCCTAAAATTGCGGGGCTGAAATCTGACAATCCCCTACATGTCTCCCCGGTGGGCAATCCCCGGGTGGCGCTTTGCGTTTGCATGTATGGGCTTGCCAGGTCCGGCTCTCCCTCGCAATTGGATCGACCGATGATTCCGTTGAAAACTCTTGGACGCTTTTTGCGTCCGGGCCTCATTGTCGCTATGGCCGTCATGATGACGGGCTGCGACTGGGCCCTGTTTGACCCCAAGGGCCAGATCGCCCGGGACGAACTCACGCTGCTGATCACCTGTACGGTGCTGATGCTGCTGGTGGTCATCCCAGTGATCGTGCTGACGCTGGTGTTCGCGTGGAAGTACCGCGCATCCAACACCAAGGCCCGTTACGAGCCCAACTGGTCTCACTCCACCGCCATCGAAGTGGTGGTCTGGTCGATCCCGTGCATGATCATCCTGGTCCTGGCCGTGCTGACCTGGCGTTCTTCGCACGCGCTGGATCCGTACAAGCCGCTGGAGTCCGATACCAAGCCGGTGGTGATCGAAGCGATCTCGCTGGACTGGAAGTGGCTGTTCGTCTACCCGGAAGAGAACATCGCCGTGGTCAACGAGCTGACCTTCCCGGTCGATGCTCCGCTGAACTTCAAGATCACCGCCGATACGGTGATGAATGCGTTCTTCATTCCGCATCTGGGTAGCATGATCTACTCGATGGCCGGCATGGAGACCAAGCTGCACCTGATCGCCAACGAGGCCGGCAGCTATGAAGGCCGCTCCTCGCATTACAGCGGTGCAGGCTTCAGCAAGATGCATTTCACCGCGCACGCGGTAAGCAATGAGGAATACCAGGCCTGGTTGGCCAAGGTGCGCGGCGATGCCAAGGTCATGGACCAGAAGGCGTTCGCCGAACTCACCACCGAGCAGAACCACGACTGGCACCCGGTGACCTATTACGGCAGCACCGAGAAGGGCCTGTTCGACACCATCATTGCCAAGCATGCCGGTGAGAACCACCACTTCGGCATGAAGCACGATGGCAAGAAGATGTCGCACGAAGGTGCTGGCCACGAGGCGATGCAGCCCGAAGCCATGGACCACGCTGCGATGGGCCACGACGCGATGGACCACGCCGCCATGGGCCATGACGCTCCTGCCGCCGCTGCTCCTGCTGCTGCCGCCGAGGCTGACGGCCACGCCGGTCACAATGCCAACGAGCCCGCCGAAGCCGCACATGCTGGCCACGGCACCTCGGGAGAATGACGATGCTTGGAAAACTCTCTCTTGATTCACTGCCGCACGATCCCATCGTGCTCACCACCCTCATCGGCGCGATGCTGGGCGGCCTGGCTGTTGTAGCCGCGGTCACCAAGTTCAAGCTGTGGGGCTACCTGTGGAAAGAGTGGTTCACCTCGGTGGACCACAAGAAGATCGGCGCGATGTACCTGATCGTGGCGTTCGTGATGCTGCTGCGCGGCTTCTCCGACGCGATCATGATGCGTGCCCAGCAGGCGGTTGCCGCTGGCGGCGCCGAAGGCTACCTGCCGCCACACCACTACGACCAGATCTTCACCGCCCACGGCGTGATCATGATCTTCTTCGTGGCCATGCCGCTGATCACCGGTTTGATGAACCTGGTGGTGCCGCTGCAGATTGGTGCGCGCGACGTTGCCTTCCCGTTCCTGAACTCGCTGAGCTTCTGGCTGTTCGTCGCAGGCTGCGGCCTGATGATGATCTCGCTGTGGATCGGTGAATTCGCTGCGACCGGCTGGTTGGCGTTCCCGCCCTTGTCAGGCTTGGAATACAGTCCAAGCGTAGGTATGGATTACTACATCTGGGCGCTGCAGGTCTCCGGCCTGGGTACCACGCTGAGCGGTATCAACTTCTTCATCACCATCCTCAAGATGCGTAGCCCGGGCATGAAGCTGATGCACATGCCGGTGTTCAGCTGGACCGCCCTGGTCACCAACCTGCTGATCATTGCTGCCTTCCCGGTGCTGACCATCACCCTGGTGCTGCTGACCCTGGACCGTTACCTGGGTACGCACTTCTTCACCAACGATGGTGGCGGCAACGCCATGCTGTACATCAACCTGATCTGGATCTGGGGCCACCCCGAGGTCTACATCCTGGTGCTGCCGGCATTCGGTGTGTTCTCTGAAGTGATCGCCACGTTCTCGCGCAAGACCCTGTTCGGCTACAAGGGCATGGTCTACGCCACCTGTGCGATCGGTGTGCTGTCGTTCCTGGTGTGGTTGCACCACTTCTTCACCATGGGCTCGGGTGCCAACGTCAATGCCTTCTTCGGCATCACGACGATGATCATCTCGATCCCGACCGGCGTGAAGATCTTCAACTGGCTGTTCACGATGTACCGCGGCCGCGTGCACTTCACCTCGCCGGTGTTGTGGACGATCGGTTTCATGGTCACCTTCACCATCGGCGGCATGACCGGCGTGATGTTGGCGATCCCGGCCATCGACTTCGTGCTGCACAACTCGCTGTTCCTGATTGCCCACTTCCACAACGTCATCATCGGCGGCGTGGTGTTCGGCATGTTTGCCGGTATCACCTACTGGTGGCCGAAGATGTTCGGCTTCACCTTGAATGAAACCTGGGGCAAGCGCGCGTTCTGGGGCTGGTTCATCGGCTTCTACGTGGCCTTCATGCCGCTGTACGCACTGGGCTTCATGGGTGCTACGCGTCGTATGCAGAGCTACCCGAACATGGACTACCAGCCGTACTTCATCGTTGCCGCTGTCGGCGCCGCGATCATCGCCCTCGGCATCCTGTGCCAGGTGATCCAGATCGCCGTGTCCATCCGCGACCGCAAGAAGAATGCTGACCTGACCGGCGATCCGTGGGATGCCCGTACCCTGGAGTGGGAAACCGCTTCCCCGGTGCAGTTCTACAACTTCGCCACCCTGCCCAAGGGTGAGGAGCTGGACGAATTCTGGCACCGCAAGCAGCGCGGCGAAGCCTGGCAGAAGCCGGCCAAGTACAGCGACATCCACATGCCGAAGAACACCGGTACCGGTGTTGTCATCGGCGCGTTCAGCCTGGTGCTGGGCTTTGCGATGGTCTGGCACATGTGGGTGCTGGCCATCATCGGCCTGGTCGGCATGATCGCCACCTTCATCTACCGTACCTTCGACAAGGACGTGGATTACTGGGTGCCGGCTGCCGAGGTGGAACGTATCGAGAACGAACACCGTAAGCACCTGGAAGCTCAGGGCTTGGTGAAGACCGAGGTGAAGGCATGAGCACGAACGCCCACACGATGACCCACGGTTCCGCAGCGCACGCTGCGGACCATGGCGATGACCATCACGAGCATCACGACACCAGCGAGAACACCGTCTTCGGTTTCTGGGTGTACCTGATGAGCGATCTGCTCATCTTCGCCACCCTGTTCGTGACGTATGTGGTTCTGTCTGGCGGCACCAATGGTGGCCCGTCGGCCCAGGACCTGTTCGAACTGCCGTTCGTAGCGTGGGAAACCGCGCTGCTGCTGGTGTCCTCGCTGACCTTCGGCCTGGGCATGATCGCCATGCATCAGTCCAAGAAGGGCCTGATGTTCTTCTGGCTGGCCATCACCTGGCTGCTGGGTGCCGGCTTCATGGGCATGGAAATCTGGGAGTTCAACCACCTGATCCATAACGGCCACGGCCCGGACAAGAGTGCCTTCCTGTCGGCGTTCTTCGCCCTGGTCGGTACCCACGGTCTGCACGTGACCGCTGGTCTGCTGTGGTTGGCGGTGATGTTCGTCCAGCTCAAGCAGGATGGCCTGACCCCGCGCAACAAGACCCGCATGGCGTGCCTGAGCCTGTTCTGGCACTTCCTGGATCTGGTCTGGATTGGCGTGTTCTCTGTCGTTTATCTGTCGGGAGCGATGTAATGTCCGCACATGACAATCATGCACACGGTGCCGCTGGCGAGAGCCACGGCAGCGTCAAGTCTTACCTGATCGGCTTCGTGCTGGCTGCCGTGCTCACCATCATCCCGTTCTGGGTGGTGATGAGCGGTGGCATGTCGTCCTTCGCCACCGGCGCGGTGATCGTGGTTGCAGGCATCCTGCAGCTGCTGGTGCACCTGGTGTTCTTCCTGCACCTTGACCGTTCCTCGGCTGCCCGCTGGAACGTCAATGCCGGCATGTTCACCCTGGTGGTGATCGGCATCATCGTGCTGGGCACGCTGTGGGTCATGTGGAACATGAATCACCACATGATGCACTGAGCGATTTGATCGCTTTGATGTTGAACAAAGGCCGCCGCAAGGCGGCCTTTGTTTTTGACGTTGTTTTTGTAGTGCCGAGCCATGCTCGGCAGGGGCGTTCCCAACAAACCATCAGCCGACCGCGGTTGTGGGAGCGGCATAAGCCGCGAAGCAGATGGTCCTTCAGATCGCCGACAGCAGGGTGGTTTCGCCCAGCCCAGCTTCGCGGCTCACGCCGCTCCTACAAGCCGGCTGGGATTGCTGGTGAAGCCCCTGCCGAGCATGGCTCGGCACTACGCTCCCTCCCTTTGGCGCAGCCAAGGGGAGGGTTGGGGAGGGGTTGGCTTTTGGGGCCTTTCAGGCATTGCCAGCTTCGCGGCTTACGCCGCTCCCACAAACGGCGGGCTCGCCTCAGGCGTTACAGCTCATGAAATCGGCTGCAGCCATCGGCCGGCCGAGGTGATATCCCTGCAATACGTCGCAGCCTAGTTCGCCCAGGAAGTCGCGTTGCGCTTTGGTTTCCACGCCTTCGGCGACCACCTGCAACTGCAGCGAACGGCCCAGCGCGATGATCGAGGAGACGATTGCCGCGTCTTCGGCGTTGTGTTCGAGGTCACGCACGAACGCGCGATCGATCTTCAGTTCGGTGGCGGGCATGCGCTTGAGATAGAGCAGGCTGGAGTAGCCGGTGCCGAAGTCGTCGATGGCGATGCGCACGCCCATTGCGGTCAGGGCTTCCAGTATCTGCAGGCTCGCTTCGACATCCTTCATCGCCGTGCTCTCGGTGACTTCCAGGGTCAGCTGGCGCGGATCCAGTGCGTGCCGCTCCAGCGTGGAGCGCACCGTCTCCACCAGCGTGGGCGAGGCGAACTGCAGTGGCGACAGGTTCACCGCCATCGACCAGTCCGCGTTGCCGGCGTCGTGCCAGGCACGCAGCTGGGCGCAGGCGGTATCCAGGACCCACTCGCCGACAGGAATGATCAGGCCGCTGCGCTCGGCAACCGGAATGAACACGTCCGGTGACAGCATGCCGAGGTCCGGGTGGTTCCAGCGCAGCAGTGCTTCGGCACCGTTGGCGCGGTCGCCACCGGCGGGGAACTTGGGCTGGTAGTGCAACACCAGCTCGTTGCGTGCGATGGCGCGGCGCAGATCCTGCAGCAGCCGTAGGCGCTGGCGAGTGCCAGCCTGCATGGTCGAGGTGAAGAATGCATGGCCGTTCCGGCCGCTCTGCTTGACGTGGTACATCGCCGCGTCGGCATTTGCCATCAGTTCGCGCTCGGTACTGGCGTCCTCGGGATACAGGGCGATGCCGATGCTGGCGCTGACCAGCAACTCCGCGTTGTCGATCAGGAACGGGTCACTGATGGCGGTGCTGATCTGCTCGGCCATCAGTGCTGCGTCGTCGGGCGAGTCGATCGCCATCACGATCACGAACTCATCGCCGCCGAGCCGCGCGAAGGTGTCCTGGCTGCGCAGCAGGGCGCCGACCTTCTTGCTGAACTGCACCAGCAGGCGATCGCCGAGCTGGTGGCCATATGCGTCGTTGACGTTCTTGAAACCGTCCAGATCGCAGAACATCAAGGCCAATCCGAACTCGCGCCGCGCGGCTTTTTCGATGGCGCGCTCGATACGATCCTGCAGCAGCACGCGATTGGGCAATTGGGTCAATGGATCATGCAGCGCGGCCTGCACCAGTTTTTCATTGGCATTGGCCAGCGAATTGGCCAGCACGCCGGTACGCAGCCGCATCTGTCCGTCGAAGACGGAGGCCAGCAGCGCGACCGCCAGGGTTGCGATGGTGGTGACGATCACCAACCCGGCAAGCAACTGGGTATCCAGCCCGCCGTCGCTGATGGCACCGCAGAACGCGCCTGCGGGGAAGCGTGCGGCGGCCATTCCGGTGTAATGCATGCCAACAATGGCCACGCCCATCACCAGTGAGGCCAGCATCCGCATCGGCATCAGGCGGGGCTGTTCATGGCGTAGTCGCTGTGCAATCCACAAGGCCGCCGCCGAGGCGCCGATGGCGATCAGGATCGAGGCGGTGAACCACAGCGGGTCATAGTCGATGCCGGGTTGCATCTGCATGGCCGCCATGCCGATGTAGTGCATCGCCGCGATCCCCAGCCCCATCAGCACCGCACCAGCCACCAGGCGGCTAACCGGTAGCCGCTGTCGCGATACCAGCCATAGCGCGTACATCGACGCGGCGATCGAGGCAGCCAGCGAGCACGTGGTAAGGAAAAGGTCGTAGCCCACCGGGATCGGCAGTTTGAAGGCGAGCATGCCGATGAAGTGCATCGACCAGATGCCCAGGCCCATGGCTATCGCACCGCCGACCAGCCAGATACGTGCTGCCTTGCGGCTCTGGGCGCTGGCCACGCGCGCGGACATGTCCAGAGCGGTGTAAGAGGCAAGGATCGCCACCAGTAACGAGACGACAACGAGGCTCTGGTTGTAACTGCCAATCATTGGGGGAGGGTCCTGGAACGTCGATACGGGGCATAGCCCCGCTTACATAGCGGCAGTGGCGGCGCGGACTTTAGCTGTCGCAGCGTTTGCGACACCAGTGGGCTATCCTGCGCCGCTAACGCAGATAGGAATTTCCATGGCAAAGACCCGCAGCGCCTACGTCTGCAGCGAATGCGGCGCCGAGTACAGCAAGTGGCAGGGGCAGTGCACCGAATGCGGTGTATGGAACGTGCTGAGCGAGATCGTGCTCGAGACCGCCGCGGCCGCCAAGGCACCGGCATCGCGCCGCAATGGCTGGGCCGGCAAGGTCGAGGCGCCCAAGATCACCGCGCTGAAAGATGTGCAGCAGACCGAGCATCTACGGGTGTCTACCGGCATTGGCGAGTTCGACCGGGTGCTGGGCGGCGGCCTGGTTGAGGGCGCTGTGGTGCTGGTCGGTGGCGATCCGGGTATCGGCAAGTCCACGCTGCTGCTGCAGGCAGTGGCGAAGATGGCCGGTACCTTGCCGGTGCTGTACGTCACCGGCGAGGAGTCGCTGTCGCAGGTGGCGGGCCGCGCGGTGCGCCTGGACCTGCCGCTGGAAGGCGTCAATGCACTGTCCGAGACCGGCGTCGAGAACATCCTGCAGCACGCGGTGAAGGCGCGGCCCAAGCTGATCGTCGCCGACTCGGTGCAGACGTTGTGGACCGAGGCGCTGACGGCCGCGCCGGGTTCGGTCAGCCAGGTGCGCGAGAGCGCGGCGCGGCTGGTGCGTTTTGCCAAGGAAACCGGTACCGCCGTGTTCCTGGTAGGCCATGTCACCAAGGAGGGCGGCATCGCTGGCCCACGTGTGCTTGAGCACATGGTGGATGCGGTGCTGTACTTCGAGGGCGAGAGCGGCAGCCGCTTCCGCATCCTGCGTGCGTTCAAGAACCGCTTCGGCGCGGTCAATGAGTTGGGCGTGTTTGCGATGGGCGAAAAGGGCCTGAAGGAAGTGCCCAATCCATCGGCGATCTTCCTGTCCGGTGGCAGCACCCGCCAGCCGGGCAGCTGCGTGATGGTCACCCGCGAAGGCACGCGGCCGCTGCTGGTGGAAGTGCAGGCGCTGGTGGATTCCTCGCCGCTGTCCAATCCGCGCCGGGTGGCGGTGGGTCTGGAACAGAACCGCTTGGCGATGCTGCTGGCGGTGCTGCACCGTCATGGCGGCGTGCTGGTCGGCGACCAGGACGTGTTCGTCAATGTAGTTGGTGGCATCCGCGTGCAGGAAACCGCCGTCGATCTGCCGGTGCTGCTGGCGGTGTTGTCCTCGCTGCAGGACCGGCCGCTGGCGGAGAAGACCATTGCCTTTGGCGAAGTGGGTTTGTCCGGCGAAATCCGCCCGGTGCCCAATGGCGAGGATCGCCTGCGCGAAGCGGCCACACATGGCTTCAAGCGCGCAATCGTGCCCAAGGCCAATGCGCCCAAGGCCGGTACGGTGAAGGGCATGGAAGTGATTGCAGTGGAGCGTCTGTCGCAGGCGCTGGAAGCGGCGATGGAATGAGGCCGTCACTGTAGTGCCGAGCCATGCTCGGCAGGGGCCTTACCAGCGATGCCACGTGTAGGAGCGGCGTAAGCCGCGAAACTGATAGTCGATCCGATCCGGAGATTCCCGCAACTTCATTGTTGCCAGCTTCGCGGCTTACGCCGCTCTTACAAGATGCCGAGGCCGAGGCCGATGCCGATGCATTGCTGGTATTGCCTCTGCCGAGCATGGCTCGGCACTACCGTCTACCGCCTGCCGCTTACCGGCTATGGCCCAGGACCAGCTCGATCACGAACTGGCTGCCGAAGAACGCCAGCAGCAACAGCGCCATTGCGGTCAGGGTCCAGTGCACGGCCTTGCTCCCGCGCCAGCCGTAACGGCGGCGGCCGATCAGCAAGGTGCCGAAGATGATCCAGGACAGCACGCTGAGCACGGTCTTGTGCACCAGCTTCTGCTCCAGCAGATCGTCGACGAACAGCACGCCGGTCAGCAGGGTCAGGGTCAGCAGGCAGAAGCCCACCGTGATTGTGCGGAACAACAGGGTTTCCAGATCGGCCAGCGGCGGCAGGGCACGCAGCCAGGGGCGGAAGTCGCGGCGGCGCAGGGCACGCTCCTGCAACCACAACATGATGGCCAGCAGCGCGGCCACGCTCAGCGTGGCGTAGGCCAGCAGGGCCAGCCAGGCGTGGGTGGCCAGGCGCCAGCCCAGCAGTTTGCTCGGTTCATGGCCATAGCTGTGGTAGGCCAGCAACAGGATCGCCGCCATCGGGAACACCACCACGCCCAGCGCCGACATGCGACCGCGCGCGCCAACCACGGTGGTCAGTGCCGCCATGCCCAGGCCAACCAGCGACAGCGCCGCGAAGAAGTGCATGTCCGGGCCGCCAGCGGTCTTGGTCGCCACCATCAGGTGGTAGCCGGCGTGCAGCACTACCGCGCCGATGGTCGGCAACAGCCAGCTGCGTGGGGGCGGACTGCGCTCGCCGGCCAGCCCGCGGATCAGCAGGGCGGTGGACACCAGATAGAGTGCGGCGGCGATGAGAACGATTGTCATCGCTGCAGTTTCGCATACAGGCCCGTCGCTGGCGACGTGAACCGGCGGTAGTGGCGGCTGGTCGGTATACTAACTGTCTCTGTTTCCACGATTTCCGCAGGTTCCGTCGCATGTTCGAGTCACTGACCCAGCGCCTTTCCGGCACCATCGAGCGCCTGCGTGGGCGCGGCCGCCTGACTGAAGAAAACATCCGCGAGGCCACCCGCGAGGTGCGCATCGCCCTGCTGGAGGCCGATGTGGCCCTGCCGGTGGTGCAGGCCCTGATCGAGAAGATCAAGGTCCGCGCGGTCGGCCAGGAGGTGCTCAAGTCGCTGACCCCGGGCCAGGCCCTGATCAAGGTGGTGCGCGACGAGCTGACCGCCGTGATGGGCGCGCAGGCCACCGACCTGAACCTCAATGTGCCTGCGCCGGCCATCATCCTGATGGCGGGCCTGCAGGGTGCCGGCAAGACCACCACGGTCGGCAAGCTGGCCAAGCACCTGAAGGAAAAGCGCAAGAAGAAGGTGATGGTGGTGTCCGCCGACGTTTACCGTCCGGCCGCCATCGAGCAGTTGAAGACGCTGGCCGAACAGGTCGGTGTGCTGTTCTTCCCGTCCGCGTCCGACCAGAAGCCGGTGGACATCGTCCGTGCCGCCATCGAAGACGCGCGCAAGTCGTTTGTCGACGTGCTGCTGGTCGATACCGCAGGCCGCCTGGCCATCGACGAAGCGATGATGGCCGAGATCAAGGCCCTGCACGCAGCGGTCAACCCGGCTGAAACCCTGTTCGTGGTCGATGCCATGACCGGTCAGGACGCCGCCAACACCGCCAAGGCCTTCGGTGAGGCGCTGCCGCTGACCGGCGTGGTGCTGACCAAGACCGACGGTGACGCCCGTGGCGGTGCCGCGCTGAGCGTTCGCTACATCACCGGCAAGCCGATCAAGTTCACCGGTACCGGTGAGAAGGTCGACGGCCTGGATGTGTTCCACCCGGAACGTGTGGCCAGCCGCATCCTCGACATGGGCGACGTGCTGTCGCTGGTGGAACAGGTTGAGCAGCAGGTCGACAAGGACAAGGCGCAGAAGCTGGCCGAGAAGGTCGCCAAGGGCAAGAAGTTCGATCTGAACGACATGCGCGACCAGCTGGAACAGATGCAGAACATGGGCGGCATCGGCGGCCTGATGGACAAGCTGCCGGGCCTGGGCCAGATCCCCGAGCACCTCAAGGCGCAGGTCAGCCAGAGCAAGGAAGTGCCGCGCATGATCGCCATCATCGGCTCGATGACCAAGAAGGAGCGCCGCAACCCGGGCCTGCTCAATGGTTCGCGCCGTGCCCGCATCGCGCGCGGCTCCGGCACCCAGCCAGCCGACGTCAACAAGCTGATGAAGCAGTACATGCAGATGGAAAAGATGATGGGCAAGCTTGCCGGTGGCGGCATGAAGGGCATGATGCGCAACATGAAGGGCATGCTCGGCGCCATGGGTGGCAAGGGCGGCCTGCCGTTCCGTTGATAACGTTTGATTCCAACCGGTTGAACAGGGAGTGGTGCATGAAGAACAGGATGTATCTGGTATTGGCCGTGCTGGCGCTGAGCGCCTGTGGTGAAGACCGCTCGATGTCGCAGAAGGCCGGCAGTGCCATCAGCGGCACCGCCACCGACTTCGTCGCCGGCCTGGGCGAGGGCGTGGACAAGCGCATGTCGCTCAAGCTCGATGTGGCACCGGAAGTGGCCAGCAATGGCATGACCGTGACCCTGGGCAAGAGCCGCGGCATGGGCTCCAAGGACGCCTCGGTGTATGTGGTGGCGACCAAGCCGTACAAGGGTGCATTCCTGGCGCGTGCATTGGATCAGTCCGGTGCCGAGATCGGCCGTTCGCGTGTGGAAGTGGATTTCCCCGCCGATGATGCGCAGTATGTGAACTTCACTTTCAACGAAGAGATGGACAGCCAGCTGGTGCGTTCCTACGCCCTCTCGCTACGCTGAGTGGGCCTGGCACCGGCGGCTTGATCACCGCCATGCACAACGCCGTCATTTCAGCCCGGACCGAAGCGTTCTGCCAACGCTTCGGTCTTGAACTTCCCATCCTGCTGGCGCCGATGGCAGGTGCCTGCCCGGTGCCGCTGTCTGCAGCGGTTGCCAATGCCGGCGGCATGGGCGCGATGGGCGCGGTGTTGTCCACGCCCGAACAGATCACCCAATGGATGCACGCATTTGGCCAGCAATCGTCGGGGCCGGTGCAGATCAATCTGTGGGTGCCGGATCCGGCGCCGCTGCGTGATCCTGCTGCTGAAGCGGCGACCCGCGAGTTTCTTGGCCAGTGGGGCCCGCCGGTTGCAGCGGAGGCGGGCGATGCCGGCCCGGCCGATTTCGATGCCCAGTTCGATGCGCTGATTGCTGCCCGGCCAGCCGTGGCTTCGACCATCCTGGGCGTGTTTTCCGCTGCGCAGGTGACCCGGCTCAAGGCCGCTGGCATTGCCTGGTTTGCCTGTGCAACCACGCTGAGTGAAGCGCTGCAGGCGCAGGCTGCTGGCGCTGATGCGGTGGTGGCACAGGGCATGGAGGCCGGCGGTCATCGCGGCGCGTTCGACGCCGCACAGGCCGAGCGACAGATGGTGGGTTTGTTCGCCCTTCTGCCGCGCTTGGTTGATCACCTGAGCGTACCGGTGATTGCAGCCGGTGGCATCGCCGATGGTCGCGGCGTTGCCGCCGCCTTGATGCTCGGTGCCAGCGCGGTGCAGGTGGGCACTGCATTCCTCGCTGCCGAGGAATCCGATATTCCAGACGCCTGGAAGCAGGCATTGAGCACTGCCGAGCCTGAAGCAACGCGTCCGACACGGGTCTTCAGTGGCAGGCTTGGACGCGCCCTGGAGACCGACTATGTGCGTGCCGCCGAAACAGCCGACGCGCCTCGCCCGCGTCCGTATCCGGTACAACGCGGGCTGACTGCTGCCATGCGCAAGCAGGCCAATGCCGCAAACCAACTCGATGCGATGCAGGCATGGGCGGGGCAATCGGCCTGGATGGCGCGACGCGCACCGGCAGCGCAGATTCTGCAGACGATGTGGGCGCAGGCACAGTCGCTGACATGAGCGTGTTGTTCTGCAATGGGCAACTGGCCGATGCCGGCGCCTTGAGTGCGGCGCTGGTCAATTACGGCCACTTCACTTCATTGCAGGTGCGCGCAGGTGCGGTGCAGGGCTGGGCGCTGCATCTTGCGCGTCTGCGACAGGGCACGCGCGAGCTGTTCGATGTCGAGCTGGATGGCGCGCAGCTCGTGGCATGGCTGCGGGAGGCATTGCTGCAGCTCGATGCGGCGGATGCATCAGTGCGGATCACGGTGTTCTCGCGCCAGTTCGATTTCCGCCAGCCGCTGCGGGCGGTGCCGGTGGATGTCTTGATCGCCATCGCTGCACCGGCAACGATTCCAGCGCTTGCGCGTTCGGTATTGCCGATTCCGTATCAACGCGAGTTGGCACATATCAAACACGTGGGTACCTTCCCGCTGTTCCAGCTGCGCCGGCAAGCAATGCAGCATGGCTTTGACGATGCGCTGTTTGTTGATGCGCAAGGCCGCATCAGCGAAGGCAGCACCTGGAACCTGGCGTTCTGGGATGGCGCACAGGTGCATTGGCCGCAGGCCTCGGCGCTGCGCGGCTGCACCGAGCGTTTGCTGATGGATGGTTTGACCTCGCTTGCGCAGATGCAGGTGCAAGGCGAGGTGACGCTGTCGGCGCTGGCGCGGTTCAGTGGTGCGGTGGCATTCAATGCATCCGGGATCTGGCCGTTGGCCGCCGTAGGTGAGCAACGGTTCGAGCAGTCCGATCAGTTGCTGGCCAAGCTGCAAGCCGCATTGGCGCAGACGCCTTGGCTCGCCCTGTAGCGCTGGAAGCCTGTGTTCTTGCGGGCTGCGGTATGGGGTTGCTTGATCAGTTGTGCACGCCGCGTTTGTTACTGCGGGCGCGTTGCGAACCTTGTCCTCGATTCGACTACCACCAGGAGCTTGCATGGCGTTGGACCTGAGTGATCCGCGCGCGACACTGCAGTGGCTGATGAGCGTGCTGCTGTTCGTGCTGCATCTACTCGTCGCCGCCAGGGCGCTGACCCGCGCCAACCGCACGCCTGCATCCCGCGCAGCGTGGGTATTGGTGATCATGCTGGCGCCGGTGATCGGCATGCTGGCCTACCTGCTGCTGGGCGAAACCAATGTTGGCCGGGCACGCCTGCGCCGGCTGCAGCAGACGGCGCGGATGCTCGCGGACTTGAATGGCGCCGCGCACAGTGACGTCGCGCTGGCATCGCTGCCTGCGCCAGCGGCGTCGTTGTTTGCCTTGGCGGCATCGATCAATGGTGCACAGCCGCAGTCAGGCAACCGGGTTCGACTGCTCGGCGCGGCCGACAGCCATCCTGCCGCGCCCATGGACGACTGCAGGGCCGCCATCGATGCGCTGGTGCGCGATATCGAACAGGCGCAGCAAAGCGTGCATATCGCTTTCTACATCTGGCTGGATGACGTTGCCGGTGGTCGCGTCGCTGATGCGGTTGCCGCCGCGGCAGCTCGTGGCGTCGCCTGCAGGGTGATGGTGGACGCGCTGGGCTCGCGCGGCTTCATCGGCAGCCCGCGTTGGACGCAGCTGAGCCGGGCCGGGGTCAAGCTGCTGCGGACGCTGGACGATCTCAATCGCCTGCAGCACGTGGCCTTCAGTCGCATGGATCTGCGTGACCATCGCAAGATCGTGGTCATCGACAACCGCATTGCCTACTGCGGCAGCCAGAATTGCGCCGATCCGGAATTCCGGGTCAAGCCGCGGTTTGCCCCGTGGATTGACCTGCTGCTGCGCTGCGAAGGCCCGGTGGTAGCGCAGACGCAGCGGCTGTTCCTGAGCGGCTGGATTCCGGAAAGTGGTGAGCAGGGTCTGGACGGATATGCTGCCGACGTGGCGCCGCCATTCACTGATGGCTGCGTGGCGCTGGCATTTGAAACCGGCCCGGTTACGCGCCACAACGTGATGGCCGATATGTTCGCGGCCTGTGTTTATGCGGCGCGGCGCGAGCTGGTGATCAGCACACCGTACTTCGTGCCGGATGAAGCATTGCTGCGTGCAATCTGTGCAGCGCCACGCCGCGGCGTGCGTACGCGGCTGATCCTGCCCAAGCACAACGACTCCTGGCTGGTGGGGCAAAGCAGCCGCAGCACCTATGCCGATCTGCTGCAATGTGGCGTGCAGGTCTACGAATACCCGCTGGGTCTGCTGCATGCAAAGTCGCTGACGATCGATGGCGAGATTGCCCTGGTCGGCTCGGCCAACATGGACCGTCGCAGCCTTGAATTGAACTTCGAGAACAACCTGCTGATTGCCGACAGCGCGGTCACAGTGAGCATCGTGCAGCGGCAGGAAGGCTATCTATCGGTATCCGAGCCGCTGCTGCTCGAGCAGGTGCTGGCATGGCGCTTGCCAACGCGGCTGCTGCAGAACGCAGTGGCGATGATGTCGCCGGTGCTGTGAAGCAGCGGCTCAGGCCGCAGGACGGGTGTCGCCGCGCAGCAGTCCCATGAATTCACTGAACAAACGGCGGTCAATCAGCCGGCCGCGATCATTGGCGAGAATCTCGATCGCGTGCTGGGTAGCCATCGCATCGCGATAGGGGCGGTGCGAGGTCATCGCGTCGAAGCCGTCAACGATGGTCAGTATGCGCGACTCAAGCGGAATGTCTTCGCCCTGCAGGCCATGCGGGTAGCCGCTGCCGTCCCAGGCTTCGTGGTGATGGCGGATCAAGGTGGCAACCGCCTTGGCATCACTGCGTCCGGTAGCGGTAAACAGGCGTGCACCGCGCTCCGGGTGCGAACGCATCGCCGACATCTTGTCGTCGTCGAGCTTGCCGGGATAGAGCAGCACTTCGTCGCGGATGCCGATCTTGCCGACATCATGGAAGCGCGCGGCAAGCACGAGGTGGCCTATGCGTTCTTCCGACAGCTCGCAGCGCTGGCCCATGGCCTGGGCAAGTTGCGAGACGCGGTCGCAATGGTGGTCGGTATAGCTGTCGCGCTGGTCGAGCGCGGCGGCCAGCACGTCGATGGCGCAGCTGCTGTCCTCGGGTGGAAGCGACAGGCCTACGGGTGTGGTGATCGGGGACATGGGGACGGAGCCGGATGGACGGCTGCGAGCTTAATGGGGAGGGCGTTATTCTCAACGCCCATCCGTTTTCACGCAATCTTCACTGGATTTTTCGTTCAGGCGCGTCCCGGGTGCAGCGTGGTCAGCAGTGCCCTTGCCGCGTTGAATCGGTCCGCGCTTTCCGGCAACGGGTGCTTGATGCGCAGCTTGTCCGGGCCATCCATCTGGTAGAGCTTGGGCTGCTTCTGGATCAGCTGGATCACCACCATCGGGTCGATGTTGGGCTTGCTGTCGAAGACGATGCGGCCGCCGTTCTCACCCAGCTCCAGCTTGCGGATGCCCAGTTCGTTGGCCTGCAGCTTGAGCTCGGCAATGGCGAACAGATGCTTGACCGGATCCGGCAACAGGCCGAAGCGATCAATCATTTCCACCTGCAGTTCGCGCAGGCGCTCACTGTCGCGCGCCGAGCTGATGCGCTTGTACAGGGTCAGGCGGGTGTGTACGTCGGGCAGGTAGTCTTCCGGAATCAAGGCCGGTACATGCAGTTCGACGTCGGCACCGCGAGCTTCTTCGCCGGCATCCAGATCCGGCAGCTTGCCGGACTTGATCGAGCGCACCGCGCGTTCCAGCAGCTCGGTGTAAAGGCTGAAGCCAATCTCGGCCATCTGCCCGCTCTGGTCTTCGCCGAGCAGTTCACCGGCACCACGGATTTCCAGATCGTGCGTTGCCAGGGTGAAACCGGCACCCAGCTCATCCATCGAAGCGATGGCTTCCAGGCGCTTCTGCGCATCACCGGTGATCGAGCGCTTGTCCGGTACCAGCAGGTAAGCGTAAGCGCGGTGATGCGAGCGACCGACGCGACCACGCAGCTGATGCAACTGTGCAAGACCGAAGCGGTCGGCGCGGTTGATGATGATGGTGTTGGCATTCGGGATGTCGATACCCGATTCGATGATGGTACTGGCCAGCAGCACGTTGAAGCGCTGCTTCTGGAAATCCAGCATCACCCGTTCCAGCTCGCGCTCCGGCATCTGCCCGTGGGCCATGCCGATGCGTGCCTCTGGCACCAGCTCGGACAGCTCGCGCTGCATCCGGCCCATGCTTTCCACATCGTTGTGCAGGAAGTACAGCTGGCCGCCGCGCGACAACTCACGCTGGAATGCCTCGCGCAGCTGCGCGTTGTCCCAGGCGGTGATGAAGGTCTTGACTGCCAAACGGTTCGGCGGCGGTGTGGCGATGATCGACAGATCACGCAGGCCGGCCATCGCCATGTTCAAGGTACGCGGGATCGGCGTCGCGGTCAGGGTCAGCAGGTGCACATTGGCGCGCATCGCCTTCAGCGCTTCCTTCTGCCGCACGCCAAAGCGCTGCTCTTCATCGACGATGACCAGGCCAAGATCCTTGAACTTCACGTCCGGCTGCAACAGCCGGTGCGTGCCGATGATCACGTCGATGGAGCCTTCGGCGACCTTGTCGAGCTCGGCCTTGATTTCCTTGCTGGTCTTGAAGCGCGACAGCACTTCCACCCGCAGCGGGTAATCGGCGAAGCGGTCGCGGAAGTTGCGGTAATGCTGTTCGGCCAGCAGCGTGGTCGGCACCAATACGGCAACCTGCTTGCCACCGCTGGCAGCGGCGAACGCAGCACGCACCGCAACCTCGGTCTTGCCGAAGCCGACGTCGCCGCAGACGACGCGGTCCATTGGTTGGCTGGATTGCAGGTCACGCAGGGTCGCTTCGATCGCCGCCTGCTGGTCGGGGGTTTCCTCGAACGGGAAACCGGCCGCGAACGGCTCGTACAGCGATCGATCGATATCCAGCGCCAGACCGGCGCGGGCGCGGCGACGGGCCTGGATCTCCAGCAGCTCGGCAGCAACGTCGCGGACTTTCTCGGCAGCCTTGCGCTTGGCCTTGGCCCATTGCTCGCCACCGAGTGAATGCAGTGGCGCGGTTTCCGGCGACGCACCGGAATAGCGGCTGATCAGGTGCAGCTGCGCGACCGGTACATACAGGCGGTCGCCCTTGGCGTATTCGATGTCGAGGAATTCGCCGGGCATGCCGCCGACATCCATCGCGATCAAACCACGGTAGCGGCCAACGCCATGATCTTCATGGACGATGGGCGCGCCTTCGGTCAGCTCACCAAGGTCACGGATGATGGCCTCGGGCTCACGCCCAGCCCGCCGCGTACGCCGCGCCTGCCCAGCACGTTCCGGGAACAGCTGACGCTCGGTAAGCACGGCCAAGGCCGGCTCGCTAAGCGCAAAACCGTCATCCAGCGGCGCCACGGTAATGGCGAAGCGCGCGAGCCCCGCTTTGCCTTCAAGCCCCTCTCCCGTTAACGGGAGAGGGGTTGGGGTGAGGGCGCTCTTGCTCTTGCTCTTGCTTTGGCTGGGAGCCTTACCCCCATCCGACCCTCCGGGCCACCTTCCCCCGATGGGGGGAGGCAGGAACTCATTGAAGCTCGCAACAACCTCAGGTCGCAATTCAGCAGCCTGCAGCACTTCCAACAAAGCCTCACGCCGTCCCGGCGAATCGGCCGCGATTAGCACCCGTCCCGGGTAATGCTCGATGAAAGACTTCAGCGCCTGTCCAGCCGGCGCATCCTTGGCCGCGACCGGCAATGGCGGCAGCGGCTGGTCGCCCAGTGGCTGCGCTTCGGCGGCGCGCGGATGATCGGCGGCGCACACTTCCACGCGCGGCATTTTGTTGAACTGCTCGCGTAGCTTGTCCGGCGACTGGTAGATCTCATCCGGCGGCAGCAGCGGCCGTTCGATGTCGTGGCGGCGTTGTTCGTAACGGCTGTTGGTCTGCAGCCAGAACGCATCCGAGGCTTCGCTGACGCCGGTGCCGAGCACGGTCATGAAACCGTCTGGCAGGTAGTCGAACAGGGTTGCGGTCTGGTTGAAGAACAGCGGCAGCATGTATTCGATGCCCGAAGGCAGCAGGCCGGCCTTCAGATCCTGGTACAGCGGGCTGCGGCGGGTATCCACGTCGAAGCGTTCGCGCAATGACGCCAGCACCTTGTTGAGGCTGGCCTCGTCCATCGGCACTTCGCGGCCGGGCAGCATCTTTACTGCCGTCACCTTGTCCAGCGAGCGCTGCGATTCCGGGTCGAACTCGCGGATGGAATCGATGTCATCGTCCAGCAGCTCGATGCGCAATGGCGTATCGGCGCCCATCGGATAGACATCGAGCAGGCCGCCGCGCACGGCAAAGTCGCCCGGGTCCATTACCTGCCCGACATTGCGGTAGCCCGCGCTTTCCAGGCGGCGCTTCTCCGCGTCCATGTTCAGGCGCTGGCCAACCTTCAGGTCGAAGCTGCCACCGACGATGTAGCTCAACGGCGCCAGTCGCTGCAGCAGCGTCTGCACCGGCACCACGACGATGCCTTGCTTCAGCGTCGGCAAGCGGTGCAATGCGGCCAGGCGCTGCGAAATGATGTCCGGGTGCGGGCTGAACTGGTCGTAGGGCAGGGTTTCCCAATCCGGGAACGGCACCACCGGCAACGGGCTGTTTGCACCCAGCAGCGTCTGCAGGTCAGCTACCAGCTGATGCGCGCTGTGGTTATCACGGGTGATCAGCAACAGCGGCTTGGCGTGCGCCTGCGCGGCGCAGGCAACATGCCAGGCCAGGGCGCTGCTGGAAGCCGGAGCGCGCCACCAGGCGCGGAGCTGGCCCGAACGGGGCAGCGGCGGAATGGGGTAGGTGATAGGCGACATGAACCGTGAATTTTACCAGATGCGCCCCGGTCGCCTCGTTGGGCCTGATCTGGCTTGCAGGCGCGGATGGTTCAGGGCCGGAAACGCGACAGGCGCCTTGTCGGCGCCTATCGTGATACGAGCAGAAAACTGACGCCTAGTTGGCCAGTTCCAGCACCATCCGCACCAGCCCGGGGGCGGCTGCGGGGTGCGGCACCTGCTTGAAACCCAGCGAGGCCGCCAGTTGCAGCATCGGCTCGTTGTCCTGGGCGATGTCGCCATACAGGCGGTCCAGGTACTTGCCGCGCGCCCATTTGACCAGCTTGCGCATCAGTTGCCGGCCCAAGCCCTGGCCGGCCAGGAATCCGCTGACCAGGATCGCGTACTCGGCATCGCGGGTGCCGGGGATGATGGAGGCGCGGGCCACTGCGCCGACCACCGCTTCACCGGGCGGCAGCGGTTCGGCCGCCACCAGCGCGATTTCAGTCTTCGGGTTCGGGTGGGTCAGGCGCTGGGCGGTCTCATCGGACAGTGATTCAACCGACTGCAGGAACTTGTCACGCACCTCTTCCGGCCCGAACAGGGCAAACGCGCCCTGCAGCGGTGCGCCGTCTTCCGGGCGGATTGGCCGTATCAGCAGCTCACGGCCGCTGGGTGCCTTGAAATTTTCATGCCACGGGGGCATGCGGTTGCGAGTGGCCATGACTACGTTTCCTCCAAAGTCGCCTGATTCTGTCACTGCGGCTGCTACGTTCTGTGAACGCGGTCCAAAGCAGGTGCAGATTGCCGGCGAGGCCCGTCATTCGGGGGTCTTCAGCCACTCCAGTCGGGTCGAGGCACCGGCTTCACCCAGATACTGCTTCAGCACGGGCAAAGCCGGGGCCAATACCTGCTCAAACTGCCATGGCGGGTTCAGCAACAGCATCCCACTGCCATTCAGACGCAGCGGGGAGTCGTCGGACCTCACCATCAGCTCGGTCACCAGGATGGACTTGGCTGGCAGGGCGGCTGCCTTGCGGAAAAACGGCTGCAGGGTGCGGCGCTGCTTGATCGGATACCAGACCGCGCACTGCGCCTGCGGCATGCGGGTCAAAATCTCACGAACTGTTGAGATGATAAGCGGGTACTCGGCGTCCTGTACTTCATACGGCGGGTCGATCAGCACCAGCGCCCGGCCAATCTTGATGGCACCGCTCTTGGGCGGCAGGAAGGCGCGGATGGCTTCATAGCCGTTGCCGGCGTGGACCTGTACCCGGCGGTCATGGGCGAACAGTTCCTTGAGCGCGGTGACTTCGTCCTTCTGCAGCTCGCAGGCGGCCATGCGGTCCTGCTCACGCAGGGCACGGGCGGCCAGCAATGGCGAGCCGGGGTAGGAGATCAAGGCGCCAACCGGGTTGTCGGCCTGCACTGCGCGCAGGTAGTGCTCCACCACTTCGGGCAGCGACGGGGTGGTCATCAGCCGCAGCACGCCTTCATCGATCTCGGCGGTTTTGCGGCTTTCCTCGGCGGACAGCAGGTAACGGCCGCGGCCGGCATGCGTGTCCAGCACGAAGAAGGGCGAGTCTTTGCGCTTGAGCGCGTCGATCATCGCCAACATGACGATGTGCTTGAGGACGTCGGCGTGGTTACCGGCGTGGAAGGCGTGGCGATAATTCATGGGCGGAGTTTACGGCTTGCCGCGCTGCGTGGGCGTTTTGATCGCCTGCCGCCACGCCAGGGGCGGCTGCAGAGGGGGATTTGGTCCCCTGTTGCCCGCAGCGCTGGTGTCTGTGGCAAGGGCAGCTATGCTGATGCGATGTCAAACCAACCAGCCCGGGTACTCGTCGTCGAAGACGAGGCCGCCATCGCCGATACCCTTCTCTATGCGCTGCGCAGCGAAGGCTACGCCGCCAGTCATTGCGCGCTGGGCCGCGAGGCCTTGGCCCTGCTGCGCCAGGACGGCGCCGATGTGGTGGTGCTGGATGTCGGCCTGCCGGACCTGGGCGGCTTCGAGGTCTGCCGTGAACTGCGTACTTTCAGCCAGGTGCCGGTGATCTTCCTGACCGCCCGCAACGACGAGTTCGACCGTGTGCTGGGGCTGGAGCTGGGCGCCGACGACTACGTGACCAAGCCATTCTCGCCCCGCGAGATGGTTGCGCGGGTGCGTGCGCGGCTGCGCCGGACCACGCCTGCTGCGCCGATTGCGGCCGAAGCGGGGGGCTGGAAGCAGCTGGGCCGGTTCGCGATAGACCACGACGGCCGCCGCATCCGCTACGACGAGGCGCTGCTGGACCTGACCCGCTACGAGTACGCCTTGCTGGCGGCGCTGCTGCAGCGCCCCGGCGCGATCCTGAGCCGGGCACAGCTGATGGAGCGCGGTTGGGATCACACCAGCGACAGCACCGACCGCACCGTCGATACCCACGTCAAAACCCTGCGCGCAAAGCTGCGTGCGGCCGGTGCGCAGGGCGAGCCGATCCGCACCCATCGCGGCGTCGGCTACGCCCTGGATGTGTGACCGATGCGGATCGGGCTGAAGCTGTTCCTGGGATTCTTCCTGATTGTCGGCATTGCCGCGTTCTTCGTGATGCGCGTGTTCGTCAACGAGGTCAAACCCGGCGTGCGCCAAGCGATGGAGTCCACCCTGGTGGACGCAGCCAATGTGCTGGCAGTGATGGCTGCGCCGGATCTGAAAGCCGGCCATATCGGCGACGGTGACTTCGCTGCGCGGTTGGCTACTGCCCAGCGGCGCGACCCCAAGGCGATGGTCTGGCGCTTCCCCAAGCGCAGCATCGATTATCGGGTGACGGTGACCAATGCGCAGGGAATAGTGGTCTATGACTCGCGCGGGCAGGACGTCGGGCGCGACAATTCGCGCTGGAATGACGTCTACAAGACCCTGCGTGGTGAGTACGGCGCACGTTCCAGCCCGGAGATCCCGGGTGAAGAGATCAACACCGTGATGCATGTGGCCGCGCCGGTGTACGACCCGGCAGACGGCCGCACCCTGATCGGCGTGCTTACGCTGTCGCAGCCCAACGACACCATCGATCCCTTCATCGTTGCCAGCCAGCGCGCCATCATCGCGCGTGGCGCCTGGTTGATCGGGCTGTCGGCCTTGATCGGCCTGCTGATGACCTGGTGGTTGTCGCGCGGCATCGGTGGACTCAGCCGCTATGCCAAGGCGGTGAGTGCCGGTGAGCTCGTGCCGCCGCCGAAGCGGCGCCGCGATGAGATCGGTGATCTGGGTCAGGCGCTGGAAACCATGCGTCGCAAGCTCGAAGGCAAGGCCTATGTCGAGCAATACGTGCAGTCGTTGACCCACGAAATGAAGAGCCCGCTGGCGGCGATACGCGGCGCCGCCGAACTGTTGCAGGAGCCGCTGCCGGAAGCCGATCGGCAGCGTTTCGCCGCCAATATCGTGCAGCAGGAGCGCCGCCTGACTGAAACCATCGATCAGCTGCTGCGCTTGGCCGAGGTGGAACAACACGGCTGGCTGCAGCGGCGTGACGAGGTGGATCTGGTCGCGGTCTGCCGCGCGCTGGCCGACGATGCGGCGCCGCGCCTGCAGGCCGGGCAGATACACCTGGATGTGGAAGTGCCGGAGCAGGCAGCGGTGCAGGGCGACGCCTTCCTGCTACGGCAGGCGCTTTCCAATCTGCTGGACAACGCGATTGCATTCTCCGCGCCGGGCGGCCGCATCGTGCTGAGCGTGCGGCGGGAGCAGCAGAGCTGGCGGATTGCCGTTCGCGACAATGGTCCAGGTGTGCCGGAGTACGCGCAGGAACGGGTGTTCGAACGCTTCTACTCGCTGGCAAGGCCGGCTACGGGCCAGCGCAGTTCCGGCCTCGGCCTGCCGTTCGTGGCGGAGGTGGCGCGCCTGCATGGCGGTGTCGCGCAGCTGGGCAATCATCCCGAAGGCGGTGCCGAGGCGCGTCTGCTACTGCCGGCCGGCTGACTTCACATTCGCTTCAAACTCGGCACAAACCCTGCTCACCAGCCGCGTTCAACCTGTCCCTGTTTCCACACGAGGACGGGACATGACTTCCCTGAAACTGCTGTTGCGCTTCGCCATTGTCGGCGGGCTGGTGTTGTTGCTGCTGATTCCCCTGCTGCTGATCCGCAGCACCATCAACGAGCGTGAGCGTTACCGCAACGAGGCGGTCGAACGGGTATCGCAGAGCTGGGCCGGCGAGCAGTCGCTGATCGGCCCGGTGCGGGTGCTGCCGTGGACCCAGCAGCGTGAAGTGGAAATCCCGGCCGAAGGCGACAAGCCGCGCCGGACCGAGCTGCGCGTCGAAAGCGGCTATGACCTGCAGATGCCGACACGCTTGAACGTGCAGGGCAACATGCGCACCGATGAGCGCACTGTCGGCCTGTTCAAGGTGCCGGTCTACAACTGGCAGGCCAAGCTGCAGGCCGAGTTCGCCGAGAGCAGTTATGTCGCGGTACCGGGCCGCACCTATGGCCGTCCCTACCTGGCCTTGGGCATCTCCGACGTGCGTGGACTGGTCGGTACGCCGAACCTGCGCGTGGACGGTCGTGCGATCCAGCTGCAGCCGGGCGCCGGCGCATTGGAGGGGACCTCCAAGGGCCTGCACGCGCCGCTGTCGGTCTTGCCCGACTCGATGCAGGGCGTACTGCGTGAGGGTGGCAAGGTCGAGCTGGAGTTCGTGCTGGGCGGCACTCGTTCGCTAGCGGTCGCTCCGGTGGGTGATGACACCCGTGTTTCCTTGTCTTCTCCCTGGCAGCACCCGCTGTTCGGCGGCAGCTTCCTGCCCAACGAGCGCAGCATCGATGCCAGCGGCTTCAAGGCGGAGTGGGCGGTGTCATCGCTGGCCTCGGCGGCGCAGTCGCAGTTGGTCAGGGCGATCCGCAGCGATGGTGGCAGCGTGGAGGCTCTGAACGTGGCCTTGGTGGACCCGGTGGATACCTATACGCAGGTGGACCGGGCCAGCAAGTACGGCATCCTGTTCGTGTTGCTGACCTTTGTGGGCTTCGCGCTGTTCGAGTTGATCAAGCAGTTGAAGATCCATCCGCTGCAGTACCTGCTGGTAGGTTTGGCGCTGGCGATCTTCTTCCTGTTGCTGCTGAGTCTTTCCGAGCAGATTGCGTTCTGGAAGGCGTACCTGGCAGCTGCGGCGGCGTGTATCGGCCTGCAGGGTTTCTACCTGAGCGGTGTGCTACATAGCTGGAAGCGCGGTGTTGGTTTCGCGACGATGCTGACCTTGTTGTACGGCGTGTTGTATGTGCTGCTGGTCTCGGAGAACAACGCGCTGTTGATGGGTTCGCTGCTGCTGTTCGGCATCCTGTCGGTGATCATGTGGATCACCCGCAAGCTGGACTGGTATGAGCTGAGCAATCGCGCAATGAGCAAGCAGGGTTGATTGAGCCGGCTGCGATGACGGGGCGGGGTGGCGATGGCCATCCCGCTTCTTTCGCAAGGAGGAAGGACATGAATCGTGCTTTGATCCATCAGCGTGCGCGGCGTCTGTTGCCTGCGGGTATCGAGACCTGTGGCTTGTTGCACTTCGGCATGGGGCCGGGGCAGGTGGAGCGGGTGCTGTTGGGCAGTGTGTTTGGTGGTGGGCAGGCGCAGGGGGTTGTTGCCTTGCGTTTGTCGTTGTCGACGGCGTTGGCGATCCAGCGCAAGGGCTTGCGCTACTTCGAGGCCGGGGATTGGGTGTATTCGGCGTTTGCGGCGGAGTGTGCTTCGTTTGCCGCCGAGGTGTTGCCATCCGGTCACGGGGCTGGCTATTCGGCGGTGGCATTGGATGGGCGGGCGTGGTTTGTGGTGTTGCCGGTCGAGCGTTTGGTGGTTTATGGGTGGTGGGAGTGAGTGGAACGGTTGTTTGGTGGGTTGCGTGATATTGCTGTTCTCCGATTTTTGGCGGAAATCCATAGGCGTGCAGTCGAAAAGCGGGGCGTTCGAAGAGCATCCCCGCGAAGGCGGGCCGAAGACATGCACCGAGCTGCATGACACTCCCTTCTCCCGCTTGCGGGGGAAGGTGCCCGGAGGGCGGATGGGGGGAGCTTTGGGTTTTGCTGTTGCTCTGTTTCTTGATTAAAGGCCAAGGTAGCAACAGCAACCGCAGAGCTTTCACTCCCCTGCGGGGAGCGAGTTACTTTTCTTTGCTTGTGCAAAGAAAAGGTAACCAAAAGAAAGCACACCCTGCCTCCGCGCCCACGCCGCTACGCGACGCGGGTCCACTCCGCTGGCAGGATTTTTCGACGATACATCCCTGTATCGTCGAAAAACGACGTGCGTCCTGCACGTCGCCCCGTGCGGGGTCTTTTCTGCCAGCTCCGTCGCTGCGGAAGGGGCCCGGTACGTCAAAAGCTGAGCAAGAACAAAAGCACGAGCACGAGCACGAGCACGAGCAACTGCAACTGCAACTGCAAGAGCAACCTCAATTGCAACCAAAGCTGGAGCTGGAGCTGGAGCCGGAGCCGAGACTTGAGCTGGCGGTCACCGCCGCGGTCAATTTGGCGGATAAGGCTCCTCAGTTGCCTAATGCCGCGTCCAATGATGCGATACACGCAATTGCAGCTTGAAGCCCCCTCTCCCCTCGCGGGAGAGGGGTTGGGGAGAGGGGAGCTGCGCGGGATAAACTGAAGAAGCGCGTCTTTCCGCCGCAGGCTCTAGAATTGCCCGCATGCGCTCAACTCCGACCATCACCAGCCTGCTCGGCAAGCAACTGCTGCCCTATCTTGACGACATCGCGCGGCTGCGTATCCAGGTGTTCAATGATTGGCCCTATCTCTACCAGGGCAGCCTCGACTACGAGCGGGACTACCTTGCGGCCTATGCGGCGACGCCGGATGCGGTATGCGTAATCGCATGCTCCGGTGATGCGGTTGTGGGGGCGTCGACCGGGTTGCCGCTGCTCGATGATGGGCCGGCTTTCCGCGCGCCGTTCGAGCAGGCGGGGCTCGATCCTGCCCGGGTCTTCTATTTTGGTGAATCAGTACTGCTGCCTGCGTATCGCGGGCATGGCATCGGTCATGCGTTCTTCGATGCACGCGAGGCACATGCACGAGGATTGGGGCGTTTCGCAATGACGGCCTTCTGTACAGTGGATCGTTCCGACGACGACCCACGGCGGCCGCCCGGGCATCGCGACAATGCAGTGTTCTGGCATAAGCGCGGTTACCAGCGTCAGCCGGGCATGACCATGCAGCTGCATTGGGAGGAGGCAGGGCTGGGCAATGTCATGCATCCTTTGACGTTCTGGACCCGCAAGCTGGAGCCCGTCTCATGAAGATTGCCGTTGCACGCTATCCGGTGGGTTCGCCCGCCAGCTTTGACGCGTTCGCCGCGCGTCAGGCGCAGGTATTGGGTGAAGCCGCTGCTGCTGGTGCGCGCATCGCGGTGCTGCCGGAGTATCTGTCGCTGGAACTGGCTGCCAGTTTTGGTCGGCCGATCTTCAGTGATCTGGCGGCGTCGCTGGCGGCCATCCAGCAGTATCGGCAGCGCTGGCTGGAGCTTTTCTCCGACCTGGCACGGGAACTGGACATGCACGTGGTAGCCGGCAGTTTCCTGCTCGATGACGGCAATGGACGCTTCCGCAACCGGTGCGACTGGCTGACACCGCAGGGCCTGCATCTGTGGCAGGACAAGCTGCAGCTCACCGGTTTCGAGAAAGGCACCGGCATCATTGATCCTGGTGATGCACTTAAAGTTTTCGAGATCGACGGCGTCCGTGTTGGTGTGGCCATCTGTTACGACAGTGAATTCCCGCTGCCGGTGCGGCGTCAGTACGAGGCCGGTGCGCGCTTGCTGATCGTGCCCAGTTGCACCGATACCGCTGCCGGAGCTATGCGCGTGCGCGTCGGTTGCCTCGCCCGCGCGCTGGAGAACCGGATGTTCGTGGCGCAGTCGGTCACCGCCGGGCTCGCCGAATGGAGTCCGGCGTTGGATGTAAATACCGGTGAGGCCGCGATCTATGCACCGATGGATGTGGGTTTCCCCGCCGACGGCGTGCTGGCACAGACTGATGAGCAAACGCTGTGGGCTTATGCCGATCTCGACTTTGCCGCCTTCGAGGCCAGCCGCAAGCGTGCCCAGGTGGCCAATGACCGTGATTGGCAAAGCCAGCTGCAGCCTGCGCTGGCACATGCGGTTGTGACCCGCGTGGACTGAATCGCGACCGCTGTCGGCAAACCATGACCATTGGCCGACTCGATGGGGCCAGCTGCTGGCTAGACTCGGTGGTTTGTCGTCATTGGGCCTAAGGCCGGGGGAAGCATGATCAAGCGGGGTTTGTTGGCGTTGTGCATGGGTTTGGCGGTGAGCGCTACGGCGCAGGCGGCTGAGCAGGTGGATCTGGACATGGTCAGCAAGATCCGTCAGGAGGCTTTCCATCGCTCCCAGGTGATGGATACCTTCAGCCACCTGACTGAAACCATTGGTCCGCGCCTGACCAATTCGCCGGCGATGGCGCAGGCCAATACCTGGACCCGTGGCAAGTTCAACGAGTGGGGCCTGGTCAATGTGCACGACGAGGCTTTCGAAGACTTCGGCCGCGGTTGGGAGTTCACCTCGGCCAGCGTCGAGATGCTGGGCCAGCGCGTGCAGCCGCTGCATGCCTTGCCCAAGGCGTGGACGCCGGGCACCAATGGTGCGGTGGAAGGTGAGCTGATCCAGGTCGATATCAAGAAGCTGGCTGATCTTGAGAAGTACAAGGGCAAGCTGCGCGGCAAGATCCTGCTGCTCGGTGATGCGCGCGAGTACAAGCGTGGCACCGAGTCTGATTCCCACCGCCACGACGCGACGTCGCTGGAAGGCCTGCAGGCCTTCACCATTCCCAAGACCGCGGAAGAAGACCGCGCAAAGCGGGTGAAGGAATACAACGAGCGCCAGGAGCTGGGCAAGGCGGTCAATGCCTTCTTCGTCGAGGAAGGCGCGCTGGCCGCGATCAGCATCAGCGGCTGGGACAACGGCATCATCCGCGTCGCCGGTGGTGGTTCGCGCAAGGCCGGCGAGTCGGTGGGCATCCCGGAACTGGCGATGATCGCCGAGCACTTCAATCCGCTGGTGCGTGCACTCAAGGACAAGCAGACGGTGACGCTGCGGGTCAACGTGGACGCGCGCTTCACCGATGAGACCGACCAGCCGGGTCACAACACGCTCGCCGAAATCCGTGGCAGCAGCAAGGCCGATGAGATCGTGATGCTGGGTGCGCACATGGATTCCTGGCACACCGGTACCGGCGCGGCTGACAACGCTGCGGGCGTGGCGGTGATGATGGAGGCGATGCGTATCCTGAAGGCGGTGGGCGCCAAGCCCAAGCGCACGATCCGCGTGGGTCTGTGGAGTGGTGAGGAGCAGGGTTTGATCGGTTCGCAGGCGTACGTGACTCAGCACTTCGCGCGTTACCCGGAACCGACCGATGCGGCGCAGAAGGCGCTGCCGGCGTCCTTGCGTGAGCCGACCGGTCCGCTGCAGAAGCTGCGTGATTACGAGAAGTTCCAGGTCTACTTCAACATGGACAATGGTTCGGGCCGTTTCCGTGGCATCTATGCGCAGGAAAACATGGCGGCGATGCCGATCTTCGAGGCATGGTTGAAGCCGTTCAATGATGTGGGTGCGACCACGGTGGCTACGCGTAATACCGGCAGTACGGACCACATCAGCTATGACCGGGTTGGCCTGCCGGGCTTCCAGTTCATCCAGGATCGTCTGGATTACTTCAGCAATGTGCATCACAGCCACCTGGATACCTGGGATCACGCGGAGCCTGAGGATCTGAAGCAGGCGGCGGCGATCGTTGCATCGTTCGTCTACAACGCTGCGATGCGTGAGGAGCGGTTCCCACGCAAGCCGTTGTTGGAGAAGTGAGCTAGCCGGGTTTGCTTGAAGGAAGGGCCGCATCGCGGCCCTTCTGCTTTTGGATCAGAGCAAACAATGCTCGATGCCTCCCTTCTCCCGCTTGCGGGGGAAGGTGCCCGAAGGGCGGATGGGGGGAGCTTTGGCTCTTGTTGTTGCTGGCGCTTTGTTGTCCCGTTGACAAGCAAGATCAAGATCAAGAGCTTTCACTCCCCTGCGGGGAGCGAGTCACTTTTCTTTGCTTGTGCAAAGAAGAAGTAACCAAAAGAAACACACCCTGCCTCCGCGCCCACGCCGCGACGCGACGCGGGTCCACTCCACTGGCAGGATTTTTCGACGAGACATCCCTGTCTCGTCGAAAAACGACGCACATCCATGTGCGTCGCCCCGTGCGGGGTCTTGTCCGCCAGCTCCGTCGCTGCGGAAGGGGCCCGGTAGGTCAAAAGCTGGAGCAACGGCCGAAACCGAAGACAGAGCCAGAGCTGCCCTCACCCCAACCCCTCTCCCGCAGGCGGGAGAGGGGCTAAAGCAGGGGCGCTGCTTTGGCGGGTGAAGGGCTGGAGCCGGTTCGAAGCACCGGCAGGGGGGAAAAGGTAAAATGCCCCGATTCCAACTTCTGCGCCCGTCATGACCGTCCGTACCCGCTTTGCCCCCAGTCCCACCGGCTACCTGCACATTGGTGGCGCCCGCACCGCGCTTTACTGCTGGCTGGAGGCGCGTCACCGTGGCGGTGAGTTCGTGCTGCGCATTGAAGATACCGACCGCGAGCGCTCGACCCAGGCTGCCATCGACGCCATCCTCGAGGCGATGGACTGGCTGGGCCTGGGCTATGACGAAGGTCCGATCTACCAGACCGCGCGCGTTGCCCGTTATCAGGAAGTCGCCGAGCAACTGATCGCCTCGGGCAAGGCGTACTACGCCTACGAGACCAAGGAAGAGCTGGACGCCATGCGTGAAGCCGCCATGGCCAAGCAGGAGAAGCCGCGCTACAACGGCGCCGCCCGCGAGCTGAACCTGCCGTACAAGGACGACCCGAACCGCGTCATCCGCTTCAAGAACCCGCTTGAAGGCACGGTGCTGTTCGATGACCTGATCAAGGGCAATATCGAAATCGCCAACAGCGAGCTGGATGACATGGTCATCTTCCGCCCGGACGGCTACCCCACCTACAACTTCGCGGTGGTGGTCGACGATTGGGACATGAACATCAATGAGGTCATCCGCGGTGATGACCACATCAACAACACCCCGCGGCAGATCAACCTGTACGAGGCCATCGGCGCGCCGGTGCCGAAGTTCGGCCATATGCCGATGATCCTGGACGAGCAGGGCGCAAAGCTGTCCAAGCGCACCGGCGCAGCCGACGTGATGCAGTACAAGGACGCGGGCTACCTGCCTGAGGCGCTGCTGAGCTACCTGGCCCGCCTGGGCTGGTCGCACGGTGACCAGGAGATCTTCACCCGCCAGGAGCTGATCGATCTGTTCGACGTCACCAACTGCAATTCCAAGGCCGCGCGCCTGGACATGGCCAAGCTGGGCTGGGTCAACCAGCACTTCCTGAAGACCGAGACGCCGGAGTCCATCGTTCCGCACCTGGTCTACCAGCTGGAAAAGCTCGGTCTGGACATCAGCAAGGGCCCGGCTCCGGTCGACGTGGTCATCGCCCTGCGTGAGCGCGTGCAGACCCTGAAGGAAATGGCCGAGAAGGCCGTGGTCTGGTACACCCCGCTGAACGAGTACGACGAAGCGGCCGTGGCCAAGCACTTCAAGGCCGGTGCTGAGGTTCCGCTGGCGAAGGCGCGTGAACTGCTGGCCGCTGCTGAATGGACCGCCGAAGGCGTGTCCGTGGCACTGCATGATGTGGCTGCCCAGCTGGAAATCGGCATGGGCAAGGTCGCCCAGCCGCTGCGCGTGGCCATCACCGGCACCCAGGTGAGTCCTGACATTTCCCATACCGTGTATCTGGCAGGGCGCGACGAGGCCTTGAAACGCATCGACGCCGCACTCATCAAGATCCCAACGGCCTGACCCCGAGGTAGACATGACCGACGCACACTCCTGTACCGCCCCGCACCACCACGTCGAAGACGCGGCCGGCTTTGTCGCGGTGGTCGAACGGGTGTGCCGCGAGCGCGGATTGCGGCTGACCCCGATCCGCGCCAACGTGCTGCGGCTGATCGCCGAGGCCGGCAAGCCGGTCAAGGCTTATGAACTGCTGGAATGGGTACGCGAAGGCAAGGGTGTGGGCGCGGACGCCCCGCCCACGGTCTACCGCGCGCTGGATTTCCTGATGGCCAATGGCTTCGTGCACAAGCTGTCGTCGGTCAACTCCTTCGTCGCCTGCCACCACCCGAGCAGCAACCAGCACTCGGTGCCGTTCCTGATCTGCGACCGCTGCCATAGCGCGGTGGAGCTGGAAGACCGCGACATCGTCCGTCAGCTTGAAGCCCGCGCCAAGGAGCTGGGCTTCAAGCCGCAGGCACAGACGCTGGAAGTGCACGGCCTGTGCGCGAACTGCGCAGGCTGATGCTTTAGCCCCTCTTCCTGTGGGAGGGGTTGGGGTGAGGGTAAGGCTTCAAGCAGAACTGACCCTTGTAGGAGCGGCGTGAGCCGCGAAGCCGATAGGCCTCGACCGCCCCGGTCACTTCGGTGCGGACAATGTGCTATCGGCTTCGGATGTTGCAGTGGCTTCGCGGCTTACGCCGCTCCTACAACAGCTCGTCGTGCTTACGGCTTCGGCTTTGCCTCGTAGACCACTTCGCCATCCTTGATGGTCTGCAGCACCTTGATGGTGTGTAGCTGGCTGCGTTCGATGCTCAGTGGGTTGTCCGATAGCAGTACCAGATCGGCGCGCTTGCCGACTTCGATCGAGCCCTTGCTGCTTTCCTCGCCGTACTGCCGCGCCGCCCACAAGGTGATCGCCTTCAGCGCGATCACCGGTGATACGCGCTGATCAGGTCCCAGCACGCGGCCACTGCGGGTCACGCGGTTGACCGTTGCATCCAGCACCCGCATTGAATCGGGGAATACCACCGGCGCGTCATGGTGCGAGGTGAACACCATGCCTGCATCCAGCACCCACTGCGTCGGTGAGATGTTCTCGGCGCGTTCCGGGCCCAGCACCGAGTCGCGGTGCCAATCGCCCCAGTAATAGGTGTGCATCGGGAACAGCGAGGGGAAGATGCCGAGACGGCGCAGCTCGCCGACCTGGTCCTTGCGCAGGGTCTGGCCGTGGATCAGCACGGGGACGAGATGCTTGTCCGGGTACTTGGCTTCGGCGGCGGACACTGCATGGATCAGCTGGTCGATGGCGGCGTCGCCATTGGCATGCGCCAGTACCTGCCAGCCATGGCCCCAGGCCTGGGTGAGGAGGTCATCGACCTTGGCGGTGGGGAAGGCGGGGTAGCCGGCGTAGTCCGGCTTCTCGCCTTCGGGCGCCTTGTAGTAGGGCTTGGTCAGCCAGGCGGTCTTGCCCTGCGGCGAGCCATCCAGACTGATCTTCACGCCGCCGATGCGGTAGTGATCGGTGTAGTTCAAACCATAGAACGGGCCTTGCATCACTGGGTTCTGCAGGGCCACTTCAATATCGGGATAGGCCACCACGTCGATCTTGAGCTTGCCGGCTTTGGCCGCCATTGGCAGCAGCTGCAGGGTGCCGGCGTCGCTCTTGCCATCCTGCGCAGTGGTATAGCCGTATTTCATGTACAGCGCCTGCCCGGCTTCGATCATGGCCAGTGACTGCTCGGCAGTCATCGCCGGCATCAGTTTGGCCAGGGCGATGTTGTGCGCGCTTTCCTCAAGCACACCATCAGGCACGTTGCTGCCCGGTTCGCGACGGATTACACCGCCGGGCGGATTGGGCGTGTCAGCGGTGATGCCGGCCAGTTCCAGCGCCTTGCTGTTGTAGGCGCCGATGTGGCCGGATTGATGCATCAGGATGACCGGAATATCGGTGGCGATTACATCCAGGTCATGGCGGGTCGGGGCGCGCTGCTCGACCAACTGCGAGTCGTCGTAGCCGAAGCCGATCAGTACCTTGTAGCCCTCCGCTGTGGTCGGGTGGGCGCGGAACTCGCGCATGATCTTTTGCAGGGCGGGGATCGAATTGCCTTCGCCGTCTGGCGCGGGCAGCAGGTTGGCCGACAGCGCCTGCAGGCCAACGCCAGAGACATGGCCGTGGGCATCGATGAAACCCGGCGTCAAAGTATGGCCCTGCAGATCAATCTGCTTTGCCCGTGGGCTGAAATCGCGCGCCGCCTTGCGTGTGCCGACAAAGGCGATGCGGCCGTCGCGCACGACGATGGCCTCGGCGTTGGGCTGGCTGTCATCCACGGTGACGATGGGACCGCCGGAGTACAGCGTGTCGGCTGCGTTGGCGTTGGTGGCTGTGAGTGCAGCGAGTACGGAAAGGGCCAGTAGCAGTTTCACCGAGGATTCTCCCGGCTGGGGGCAGGGGTACAGCCTAGCGCTTCAGGTCCTTCCGTGCGGTCGGACCTGCTCCCTCCCTTGCGTAGCAGGGGAGGGTTGGGGAGGGGTTGGCTTTGGGGCTTTACCGGGAAAGCCCCTGCCGAGCATGGCTCGGCACTACCGCTTTAGCCCCTCTCCCGCTGGCGGGGTGAAGGAGGGGCGTTTACGAACCACTGGTTCGTGCCCATTCTGAACGGTCTTGCGCTGGCGCAAGGACTGGGGCGCGGAGCGGGGGTTGGGGTGAGGGCAGCTTTTCGTCGGTAAAGCCTCTGCCGAGCATGGCTCGGCACTACCTACCGCTGTTGCTCCCTCCCTTGTGCAGCAGGGGAGGGTTGGGAAGGGGTTGGGTTTTGCGCAGGCGTTGCCGCTGTATCCACTTCCACCACCACCGACATGCCGGGGCGCAGGCGGGCGGCAAGGGGCTGATCGGGGTCGATGGCGATGCGGATTGGCAGGCGCTGCACGACCTTGGTGAAGTTGCCACTGGCATTGTCGGGCTTGAGCACCGAAAACTCCGAGCCGGTGGCAGGCGCGATCTGCTCGATGCGACCCGTCAGCTTCTTGCCCTGGAAGGCGTCGACGCTGAAGGTCGCCGGCTGGCCGATCGCCATATTCCAGGTCTGACCTTCCTTGTAGTTGGCTACTACCCACAGCGTGTCCGGCACCAGGAACAGTAGCTGGCTGCCGGCGGTCACGTACTGGCCAAGCCGCACGCTCGCTTCCGATACCTGGCCATCACGCGGCGCCTTGATGACGGTGTTGTCGAGGTCGATCTTCGCCAGTTCCAGCGCGGCCTCGGCCATCGCGACCTTGGCCTCCAGGCCCTTGCGGGCAACCTGTGTGGACGTGAGGGTCTGTTCGGCAATGTGGATTGCCGCCTGCGACTGCGCAACACCGGCGCTTGCCACCTGCGCAGAAGAGCGCAGCTTGTCGCGGTCGCTGTTGGATATCAGTTGCTGTGCGGCCAGTTGCTCGTAACGCTGCAGCTCGGTGCGGCTGCGCTGCTGCTCGGCCTGTTCGGCTGAATAGTTGGCGCGCGCCGAACTGATCTGGGCGCGGTTCTGCGCCTGGCTCTGGTCGGAGTTGGCCAGCTGCGCGCGTGCATCGTCCAGCGAGGCCTGGGCCTGGTCAACCTTCTGCTGGTAGATGCGGCTGTCGATGCGCAGCAGCGGCTGGCCCTGTTTGACGTGATCGAAGTCACTGACCAGCACCTCGGTGACGTAGCCACTTACCTGTGGGGCCAGCACCGTCACCTGGCCGCGCACATAAGCATCATCGGTATGCATGTGCGTGCTGGTGAACGGCCACAACTGCCAGGCGCGCAGGATCAGGGTCAGCCCGAGCAGGGCGATGACGATCATCACCACCACGCTGGCGCGGCTTGGACGGTTGTACTTGGATACCGGTGCGGGTGCCGGTGTTGCTGGAGTCTTCTCGGTCTTGTTGCTCATGTTTCTGCTCGTTTGTCCTGGGTCCCGGCGCGCTCACGCCGGATCACCTGTTTCACACGTGGATTGCGCAGCGTCACTTCCAGCAACAGCCATGTCAGGAAGCAGATCGCCACCCAGCCGCTGAAGGCGAATACATCGTTGAACGCACGTACATTGGCCTCACGCTTGGCCGTGGCCGCCAAGGCAGCGGCGGCTTGCGCCTTGAGTTGTACCGGGTCGGTGATGACGCGCGCGTAGGCTTGCTGCTGCAGTTGCAGGCGACGCGCCACCTGCGGGTCGGCTGGGTTGAGCTGGCTGACCAGGGCAGTCGAATAGATGTGCTCGCGGTGCAGCTGGAAGCTGCTCAGGAACGCCGAGCCGGCAAGGCTGCCGAAGCTCTGGGTCAGTGACAGGATCACGATGAAGGAGACGATATGGTCCAGCCCGCGCGCCATTGCTTGGCGTATGCCCATCAGCATCAACGGGCCCATGAACATGCCACTGCCGACCGCAGCGAAGAACTGGCTCAGCGCGAAATCCATCGGCCGGTCCATGCTGGTGCGGTGCTGGTCGAGGAAGGCGGCAGCGCCGAGCAGGATGATCGAGACCAGCAACTGCGGGATCAACGCCTTCGGCCCGAAGGTAAGCGCGCCGGCGGCAATGCCGACCAGCACGCCGATCAGGATCACCCCGAACAGCGGCGCCATCTGGTCGGGGCCCATGCCCAACGCACGCATCATCGAGATCATCCCGTAGGACTGCTCGTTGGTGAGGAAGCGGATCAGGAAGGCACCTACGATGAAGCGCAGCATCACCGGCCCCATCAGCCAGCGCACCTGCAGCAGCGGATTCCTGCGCTGATGTTCGATGCACAGTCCTGTGGTGATCAGCACTACCGCGGCGGCCAAGGCCCAGCCCAGCCACGGTGAGTCTAACCACCAATGCAGGTAGCCCTGGCTCAGCACCACCACCAGCAGTGCAAGGCCGGGTGCCAGCAGCGCAAAGGTGAGGAAGTCGGTGCGCTCGAATACCTTGATCTGGATGCCTGGCGGCAGCTTCAACACCACCACAGCGGCGAACGAGCACAGCGCCAGGCCGGCCTCGAACAGATACAGGTTCTGCCATTCGCCGTGGTCCAGCAGGCCGGGCGACAGCAGCCAGGCCAACGGCACCGCCAACTGCGACAAGCCGACGCCGACCACCAGCAGGTTGCCCACGTATTTGCGTGGCAGCGCCTGCAGCATGTACAGCGTTCCCAGCGTGGTGCAGGCGGCACCGGCGAAACCGCTGCCGGCGCGCACCAGCAGGGTAGTCGTGGTGCTGCCGACAAACAGGTGCAGCACCGCCAGTGCGGCATAGGTGCCGAGGCCAATTTCGGCGAACAGGCGGATGCCGTATTCCTGGCGGAACTTGAACACCAGCAGGTTGGCGCTGACGTTGACCATCAGATACGCGGCCACCAACCAATTGGCCTCGCTGGCCTGCAGCCCCATCTGCCCGGTGATCAGGGGGAGGTTGGCGCTGATCAGCGCATTGCCCAGCCCACCGGTGATCGCCACCAGCACCGCCACGGCGGCGTAGGCTGCGCGCCGGTACGGCGGGTGCCACGGCATCGAGGCTGAGCCGGGCAGGGCTGGCTTTTCGTGCTCCTCCCAGTCCGGAATGGGCTTGAGTGGTTTCATGGGCGTTCCGCTGCAGCCTGTGCGGACAGGCCGGGTCGCAGCAATTCAATCGCACGCCGTGCGAGGGTGGCGCGATCTTCCGCAGTGCGACCACGCAGGGCGGCGCCAAGCATGCTGGAAATCAAGGAGATATCGGACAACTGCAGGTCCTGGCGGCACAGCCCGGCCGCCTTGGCGCGCATCAAGGCCGGCTCGGACAGGCTGAGGATGCGCTCGCGCGCAGACTTGATCGCCGGTTCGTCCGGATCCACCGCGCGCCAGTAATCGGCCAATGCTGGCGAGTGCACGATGCGCCTGGCCATGCCGACGATCAGCTCGAACAAGGCGTCATCGCGCTCGCCCAGTTCCTGCACGTGGGCTTCGATCTTCTCCACCGTCCGTTGCAGCAGCGCCTCGATCAACGCGGTGCGGTCAGGGAAGTTGCGGTACAGCGTGGCCCGGCCAACGCCTGCCCGTTCCACCACAAGGTCAAGTGGGGCGGTGATGCCGTGCTCGCCGAACACGGCATCGGCCGCGTCCAGCAGCAAGGCACGCCGTGCGGCGGCATCGGAGCGTATGGAAGTCATGCCACATATGATCCGGACAAAATTGTCCGGTTTCAATGCGTGGCGCGAAATGGGGCCTGAATGGCCCCGGTTCGTTCAGCTTGCGACCGCTTGCTTGTGCAGCCGTGCCTCGCGGATGGGCAGGTTGACCAGGGCGGCGGCAACCGCCAAACCCATGTCGGCGTACCACATCCAGCTGTAGTCACCGCCGTATTCCAGCGCCACCCCGCCCAGCCACGCACCGAAGAAGGCGCCGATCTGGTGCGAGAAGAGCGTGAGCCCGAACAAGGTGCCCATGTGGCGCGGCCCGAACAGCTTGCCAACCAGTCCGGCGGTGGGCGGCACCGTCGCCAGCCAGGTGAAGCCCAGTGCCGCAGCAAAGACATAGAACGTCATCGGCGTAGGTGGCGAGACCAGATAGACCGCGATCAACACGGCGCGGCTGAGATACATCCAGAACAGCAGCCACTTCATGCGGAAGCGTTCGCCCATCGCGCCGATGATCAGGCTGCCGGCAACATTGAACAGGCCGATCAAGGCAATCGACACCGACGCCACATTCGCCGACAGCCCGCACAGCGCGATCTCACCAGGCAGGTGGGTAACCAGAAAGGCGATATGCACACCACAGGTGAAAAAGCCCAGGTGCAGGCACCAATAGCTGCGGCTACGTGCGGCGCGCTGTAATTGCGGACGCAATGCATCACCGTCAGCAGCGCCTTCCACACGCGGTGCGCGCTTGCGCAGCGGCCATGCCAAGGGCAGCGAAAGCAATACGATGAAGGCCAGCGCATACAAGGCCTTGATCCAGCCGAAGGCGCTGAGCAGGAGTTGCACCAGTGGTGCGAACAGGAACTGCCCGAGCGAGCCGCCCGCGTTGATGATGCCGGCCGCCATCGAGCGCTTCTGCGCTGGAATGCGCCAGGCGGTGGCGCCGATCAGTACTGAAAAACTACCGGCACCGGCACCGGCGGCCAGCAGCAGGCCGAAGCTGAGGTTCAATCCCCAGGCACCGGGTAGCAGCGTTGCCGCGAGCAGGCCGATGGCCAGCAACAGGCCGCCGCCGACCAGTACCGGCAAGGGGCCGCGCTGGTCAGCCATCGCGCCGAAGAAGGGCTGCACCGCGCCCCAGACGAACTGGCCAATCGCCAACGAGAAGCTGATCTGGGCGATGCCCAGCCCGGTGGAAACGTGGATGGGGTCGATCAGCAGGCCGCTGGTCTGGCGCACGCCCATGGTGACCATCAGGATGCTGGAGGCGGCCACCAACAGCAGCCAAGGTGTGCGGGTGGGGGCTTGGGTGCTCATGCCGCGTGTCCTTGGTCCAGGGCTTGGGTGAGTGCTTCGAGCTGTTGATTGAGCGTGGTCGTGCGCGCGCTGCCGAAGCGTGTTTCAACTTCCTGCTGCGCCTGTTGCCAGAGCGGGAAGGCTTTTTGCAGGCGGCGCTTGCCGGCGACGCTGATCTGCACCTGGCGCTGGCGCGAGTCTACGCCGGGCGCGGCACTGAGAAGGCCTGCTTCCAGCAATGGCTTGAGGTTGCGGGTAAGGGTGGTGCGGTCCATGCCCAACGCGTCAGCGAGCTCGCCCAGCGGCCGCGGCTGGCTGGAGCGGCGCAGGATGGAATAAGCATTGAGGCTCAGCTCGGCGGCGGCCAGATGGCGGTCGTAAACCTGGGAGACGCGGCGCGCGGCGCGGCGCAGCTGGAAGCAGGTGCAGGGGCTGGAGGTGTCCATCGGCTTGTGGGGTAGGGCGATGGCGGGAGTTTATGTGTATATGCACGTAAATGCGAGTGTTGGTTGCTGGCCACGCTGGCGGGTTGTGCGCTTCGCTTTTCGCTTTTCGCTTTTCGCTCTCGCTCTCGCTCTCGCTCTCGCTTTCGCTTTGGCATTGGCATTGGCCTTGGCCTTTGATTTGGCTTTGGCTTTGGCTTTGGCTTTGGCTTTGGCTGTTGCTCTTGCTCTTGCTCTTGCGGTTGCTGTGGCTGTGGCTGTGGCTTTCCCTTCTCCCGCTTGCGGGGGAAGGTGCCCGGAGGGCGGATGGGGGGGCTTTTTGATCTGGCTATGGCTGTACTTGAGCTTGTTTCAACGCAGCGGGTTCTGCACGAAGCAAAAAACCACCTTGCGGTGGTTTTTGTGTGCGCTTGGGTTGTTAAGTGGGAGAGTCAGAAGCGGAAGCGGAACCAAGTGCAGAAGCAAAAGCTTGCCCTCACCCCTGCCCCTCTCCCGCAGGCGGGAGAGGGGAAAGCAGGAGCAGGAGCCAAAGCTCAAAGCCAAAGCCTGCAGCAGGCTCTTAGAACCAGGCGCGGATGCCGAACGCCACGCCACGACCCGGCAGCGGCGAGTAGTCCCGCAGCAGCGACGTATGCGGGCGTGCCTCACGATCGGTCAGGTTGCTGCCATCGAGGAAAACTTCGTAGCTGTTGCTGCCATTGCGGTCCCAGCGATACGCCACGTGTGCGTCCACCAGCGTGTAACCGGCGCTGGCTTCCTCGTTCTCGGCAACATCCTTCTGGCTGCCGTAACGCACGGCGCCCAGCGAGGCGCGCCAGCCACCCAGCGACCAGTGCAGGTCTGCACCAACACGGGCCGGGGCGATGCGCGGCAGGTAGCCGCCATTGGCCAGCTCGACGTTGTAGTTGTGCGCGTGGTCGCCGTGCGGCACGGCGATGGCGACATTGCGGCTGCCGCTGCCATCCAGCTCCGCCTTCACGTAGTCGCCGAATACACGCAGGTCCCAATCGCCTGCCACATTCTCCAGCATGTGCCAGGTGGCTTCTGCCTCGGCGCCCTTGAAGGTGGCGTCGTTCTGGGTCCAGGTGCGTACCGGCAGGCCGCCTTCGACCACGCCGGTGTCGGCCAGGTAGATGAAGTCCTTGAACTTGGTCTGGTAGATCGCTGCCTGCAGGTCGAAGCGTTCGTTGTGCGCGTGCAGGCCCAGCTCGACGCGACGACCGCGCTCGGTGTCCATGTTGGCGTTGCCGATTTCCAACGAGCGGGTGGCGATGTGCGCGCCTGCGGCGTACAGCTCTTCGTTGGTCGGTGCGCGCTCGGAGGCGTCCACGCCGAAACGCAGGTCGAAGGTGTCGTTCAAGGCCCAGATGCCCGACGCCGACAGATTGGTCGCACCGAAGCTGCGGTTGCGCTGCGCGTCATTCGGATCGAGCTTGACCCGGTCATGGCGCGCACCCAGTTCCAGCTTGAACGGCCCGAACTGCTTTTCCTGCAGCACGAATGCGCCAATGGTGTCGGTGGTGGTACCCGGTACGAAGGCCTCTTCGCCGGTGGCACCGAAGTCACTGCTGCCGAACTGCACGCCGAAGGCACCGTCCCAACCGGCCAGCGGCTGCTGCACGGCTTCGACGCGGCCTTCAAAGCCCTTGTTGGTGAAGCGGGTGGATGGTGTGCCGGCTTCCAGCTCGGTGTGCTCGTAATCGGTGTAGCCGCCGCGCACGGTCAGGCTCTTCAGGAACGAGGTCGGGTTGTACAGGCCGCCCTTCAGGTCGAAGCGGTTCTGCACCATGTCGATGCGCACGTCGTGCTCGTCGCCTTCCTCGGCGTCGCCATGGTCGTGGTCATCGTGGTCATGGTCGTGATCATCGTCGGCATGCACGTGGGCGCCGTTGGGAATGCCGTAGTTGCTGCGATAGGTGCCCAGCGAGGCGCCCAGGAAGCCGCCTTCGCCGAACCAGGTGGCACCGAAACCACCTGCACGGGTGCGTACCGAGCTGTTGTCGAGGCGACCGCGGGTTCCGGCGTCTTCGTCATGGGCATCGTGATCGTCATGGCCATCGGCATCCAGCGCATGCGGGTCGATCGCGTAGCCGGGGATGCGGTAATCGTCGCCGTTGCGGATCAGGCCGTCGACATGCAGGACCAGGTTGTCACCGCTGACGCCGTCCAGGCGGAACATGCCGCTGCGTTCTTCGTTGACCGAGTTGCCGCGTACTTCGGCGCGACCGCTGAGCGGGCGGTCCGGCACTTCGCTGGCAATGCGGCCATCGACCACGTTCACCGCGCCGCCAATCGCACCGCTGCCGAACAGCAGGGTGGCCGGGCCTTTCAGTACTTCGATCTGGTCCGCCAGGAAGGGTTCGATGGCGGAGGCGTGGTCGGCGCTGACGGTGGAGGCGTCCATGTTGCCGACGCCATTGGATACCACCGCCACGCGCGGGCCTTCCTGGCCGCGGATGATCGGGCGGCCGACGCCGGGGCCGAAGAAGGTGCTCTGCACGCCGGGCAGCTTGGCGACGGTGTCGCCCAGGGTGCCGGACTTGTGTTCATCCAGATCGGTGCCGGCCAGCACTTCGACCGGACGTGCCAGTGATTCGGCCGAGCCCTGCAGCGGCGATGCAGTGACCTTGACCGCGCTCAACTCCGTCAGGTGGTGACTCTGGCTGGCGTCGTCATCGGCAGCGCTGGCAACCGCGGGCAGGGCGGCCATCAAGGCAAGGAACAGCAGGTGGTGCTTGGTGCGGCGGGGAAGGGACATGGGACTCTCTCTGTTACTGTGTATCACTTGGGTGGCAGTCTGAACCGGAGGCGGCAAGGGGTTGGCGCAGGCGGTTAGGGCGGGGACGGCGATTATGTTATATTATTCCATAACGTTCCGTCGCCCCTGCTGGAAGTCATGCCCATCCCACCTACCGGACTACGCAAATTCCTCGATCGTTTTGGTGCCACCGGGTCATTGATCTGTGCGGTGCATTGCGCGTTGTTGCCGGCTTTGCTGGCGGCAGCCCCGGCCCTGGGCTTGTCGTTCTGGCTCAGCGATGGCGTGGAGGCCACGATCGTCATCTTCGTCACCGTGCTGGGTCTGTTCAGCCTGATCTGGGGCTATCTGCGACACCGCGCGCTGATGGCCTTGTTGTTGTTGGTGCCAGGCCTGCTGCTGCTATGGGCTGGTCTGTTGAACCCGGAGCTGCATCATTCGCAGATTCCACATGCGGTGGTGATGACCTTGGGTGGCGTGCTGGTGGGTTTGGCGCATGTGGTCAACCTGCGCTTGAACCATGTGCACGTGCACGACGCCAGCTGCGCACATTGAGGGGCGCATGGTAGGCTTCCTGTCCATGCGCGAGGGAGCTTGTTGTGGCCTCGCAAAACCCGTGCTTGCACGGGGTAACTGATTACAAACCAAGGAGTTGACGACATGGGTAAGGGTGACCGTAAGACCGCCAAGGGCAAGCGCTACAACGCCAGCTATGGCAATTCGCGCTCGCACGTGAGCAAGGTGGCCGTGGGCGCAGCTGCGCCGGTCGCCAAGAAGACTGTCGCCAAGGCCCCGGCCAAGAAGGCCGTCGCCAAGAAGACCGTCGCCAAGGCCGGCTGATCCAGCCAGGCAGTGGTCACAGAAAAGCGGCGCATTGCGCCGCTTTTTTTGTGCCTGCAGTTTGTGTGTCAGGCAAAGCATCCGGGCTGCGCTTGCGCATGCCCGGGCTACCTCAGTCTGGCTGGCGCAGGGCTTGTTGCAGAGCCTGCGGGTCGCCGTCGTTGGGCTGGGCCGGGATGCCGATCAGGCGGGTCAGCAGCGGGTAGACGTCGACGTTGTCGAAGGCGCTGAGCTGTTTGCCTTGGGCAAACGCCGGGCCGCGGGCAACGAATACCGCCTGCATCGAGGGCAGTGCCGGGTCGTAGCCGTGTGAGCCGCGGTCACCTGGCGAGCGTTTGGCGATGCTGTCACGGGGCAGTGCGTCCCAGCCTTCCTGCATCTGGCAGACGATGGCCGGTATGCGCGGATTGCTGCCGTAATGCCAGCGTATGGGTAGCTCGGCCTTGTTCCAGCATTGGTAATGCGCGTGCTCGCCGAGCAGCGCTTTTTCCGCCTCCGCCTGCTTGCCGGGCTGCGGCGCAAAGCCCACCGATTGCCCAACCGAGACGGCCTTGGCGATGGCCGGTGCCACCATGTCTTCAATGGCGACAGCATTGCCATATTTGACCGTTGCCATGCCGTGGTCGGAAACCACGATCACATTGGTGTGATCGAGCAGGCCGTCGCGGCGCATGCCATCGACCAGTTGGCCGACGGCGGCATCCACCTGTTGCAATGCCGCGGTGTATTCGGGCGAGTCAGGGCCGTGTGCATGCCCGGCCTTGTCCACCTGCTCCATGTAGGTGGCAACGAAGCGCGGCTTGATCGCGTCCGGCTCGCCATGCAGCCACGCCAATACCTGGGTCATGCGCTCGGGCAGCGGCACGCTTTCGTCATACATCCGCCATTGATTGGCATGCAGGCCGCGCACCGGTGCTTCGCTGCCCGGCCACGACCAGGTGGCGCTCTTCAGGCCGGCCTTGCGCACGCTGACCCAGATTGGCTCGCCGCCATCCCACCATGCTGCGTTCTGCACGGCGGCGCGGTCGCTGACCTTGAAGTCACCGAGCGCATCGGCGCTCATCGCGTTGTGCACCAGCCCGTGATGGTCCGGGCGCAGGCCGGTCACCAGCGTGTAATGGTTGGGAAAGGTGAGTGAGGGATAGGAAGGACGCATGCCGACGCTACGCACGCCTTCGCGTGCCAGGCGCATCAGGTTGGGGCTGTCGGCATCACTGAGTTTGTCAGCGCGCAGGCCGTCGATGGAGATCATCAGCACGGTGGGCGGAGCGTCCGCTACTGCGGTGGGCGAGGGCGTGGTGGCGCAGGCTGCGAGCAGCGCACAGGCCAGTGCACTGGCCGAAATACGTAGAAAAGTCATGCCGCCATGATAGGCCGCGCCGGTGACCGTACAAATACAACCTTAGGCATGTTGCCAATGGATCGACGCCAGCAGCCCGGGTAAGCAAAGCGCACCCGGGGAGCCGGCACAGTCAGCCAAACAGATCCGCCACCCGCTCACCTTCGCTGGGTACTCCTTCCAGTTTCAACAGCGCTGCCTTGGTCGGCAGCCCGCCACCGAAGCCGGTCAGTGCGCCGTTGTTGCCGATCACCCGATGACACGGCAGCACGATCGGCAATGGATTGCGACCGTTGGCTGCACCGACCGCGCGCGTGGCAGTTGGCCGGCCAATGCGTTCGGCAAGCTGCCGGTAGCTCCAGGTTGCGCCGAACGGGATCTGCGCAAGCGTGTGCCAGACCTGCAGCTGGAATTCTGTGCCCACCGGTGCCAGCTCCAGCTGGAAGTCCTGGCGTTCGCCGCGCAGGTATTCCAGCAACTGCCGACGCGGTTCGGCAACGGCATCCGGATCGCGCTGCCAATGCTCGCGGCCCTTGGCGTCGTGGCGGTTTTCGGCGAACAGGATGTGGCGCACGCCGACCTGGTCGACGGCGACGGTCAGCGCGCCGATGGGGCTGTCGAAGCGGTCGTAATAGAGGGTGTTCATGCGTTGGCCTCCGTAACAGGCTTGGAATTCCTCTTTTCGGCGGGCACGGCCAGATGCCATAAGTGCAACACCGCATAGGCGCGCCAGGGCCGCCACAGCTGCGAGCGGCGCTCGGTTTCGCGTTCGCTCAGCCGCTCGCCTTCGCCCAGTACCTGCTGCAGCACCAGATCGCCGGCAGGGAAGGCGTCGGGTAGGCCCATCGCCCGCAGCGCCATGTAATGCGCGGTCCATGGGCCGATGCCGGGCAGTGCGGTTGCCTTCTGCACGAAGCTTTCCAGCGTCTGCGCGCGGCTGAAGTCCAGTTGGTTCTCGGCGCAGGCGCGGGCGATGGCGCGCAGGGTGGCGGCGCGGGTGCGTGGCAGGCCGATGCTTTCCAGCGGTGCCTCGACCAGCGTTGCCGGTGCCGGGAACTGCCGGTCCAGGCCTTCGGGCATGCCGGGCAGGTGCTCGCCGAAGCGATCGACCAGGCGACGTGCCAGCGTGGTGGCGGCGGCAACGCTGACCTGCTGGCCGAGCACGGCGCGCGCTGCGACTTCAAAGCCGTCCCAGCCGCCGGGAATGCGCAGCCCCGGGCGTTCGGCGATGCCGCGAGCCAGCAGCGGTTCCTGGCCCAGCGTTGCGTGGACGGTGCGCAGGTCGGCATCCAGGTCGAAGACCCGGCGTACCTTGGCGACTATGGCGGGAATGGCGCGCGGATCGGTGGTGCCCAGTTGCAGGCGCAGCTCCGGGCGCTTGGGGTCGGCGGTGACGCGGATCAGGCTGGCCACGCCGTTGGCGACGACCACCCGCTGGTAGCTGCTCTCATCGATGTACTCGATGCCGGGCAGGGAACGCCTGCGCAGGAAGGCCAGCATCAGCGGGAAGTCCAGCGGTGGCCGGTAGGCCAGGCGCAGTACCGGCTCGCCGCCGGCTACCGCGCCATGCTGCTTGCGCAGTGCGCTCGGCGGCATGCCGCAGCCTTCGAGGAAGGCGCTGTTGAAGCGGCGCAGGCTGTTGAAGCCGGCGGCCAGCGCGATCTGGGTCACCGGCAGGGCGGTTTCGGTCAGCAACTGCTTGGCCAGCAATAGGCGCCGGGTGGTGTGCAGCTGCGCCGGGGTTGCGCCGAGCTTTGCCACGAACAGCCGTTGCAGCTGGCGTGCGCTGATCCCCATCGCCTCGGCCAGCGCGGTCGCGGGTTGCTCCTGCAGGATGCCTTCATTGAGTAAGGCCAATGCCTGATGCAGGGTCTGGTCCTGCAGCAGATTGGCGTCATCCGGTGACAGTTCAGGGCGGCAGCGCAGGCAGGGCCGGTAACCGGCGGCGCTGGCGGCGGCCGCGCTGGGGTAGTAGCTGACATTCTCGGGCTTGGGCGGCGGCGCCGGGCAGACCGGGCGACAGTAGATGCCGGTGCTGCGCACAGCGGTGAAGAACAGGCCATCAAAGCGCGCATCGCGGGCCAGGCGGGCTTGTTCGCATTGCACGTGGGCGGGCATCAGGAGGTTCTGCATGGGCCAAGTCTAGGCGCGGTCGGCGGCGGTTACTGGCCATTTTCGGACATCAATGCACGTGACGCTGTGTTGATTCACCGGACGTTGCAGCAGGGAGGGTGTTGCGCACTAGACTGTCCCCCTCCCTGGCGCCGCTGCGCCGTAGTACGGACCTGATCGCTCTCCATGTTGCCCAAGTTCTGGTGGTCGCCGTTGTTGTGCATCGGGCTGATGGCCTGCAATCCGCAGACGCAGGACAAGAAGCCCGTGGCCGATCCCGCCGCTGCGCTCGCCGCCGATGGCGACCACATGGTGTCGATCAACGCCGCCGATGCGCCAACCCCGCCGGCACCGGTATTGCCGGCCAAGGACAAACCCTGGCCTGAGCTGGTGCTGGAGAACGGCAAGGCATGGGTCAGCTGTGGCACCGACTATGCCGGTGAAAGCGGCGACGGCACCGAGTTGGCGGCGTTTGATCGCGCCAGCATGGACGCGGCGCTGGAGCCCTGCAAGGAACGCGGCCTGCTGCGGGTGCGCTATGCAGGCAAGATCAATCCTTCATTCGCGGCGATGGTGACGCGCCTGGCTGTGGTCGCCGATGCGATGAAGATCAGCAAGCGCATCCTCGACCTGGACTCCAGTGGTGGCCAGGTGGAAGCGGCGATCGTGGCCGGCGACAGCATCGGTGAATCGGGCTGGACCATCTGGGTGCGCGAAGGTTCGGTCTGCCACAGTGCCTGCGTGTTCGTGCTGGCGGCTGGCGACAACCGCTTGATCTCCGGCAAGGTCGGCATCCACCGCATGATGCGCATCAGCTCCACCGCCAGTTCGCGCGCTGAGTTGAACAAGGAGCTGCACGAGGTCTACGACAACGTGAAGGACTACCTGCAGCGCAATGGCGTGGCAGTGGGCGTTGCCGACCTGATGATGACCGTGCCCAACCGCAGCCTGCGCGTGTTGACCAACGACGAACTCAAGCAATACGGGCTGGACGGCACCAATGCGGTGCAGGACGACCTGGAGCGGATCAAGCAGATGCGCAAATGCGGCGATGATTTCGTCCGTCGGAAGGACTCCTTCCTGATCGCCTTCGACCGCGAGTGCAAGGTGGAAGGTGCCGATCTGGAAGCGGTCAACCGCTGTGGCCAGGCGCTGAAGGAGCAGTTCGGCTTCCCGGACGAGGTCTGCCCGGAAGAAAGCCCGCTGTCGGAGATCGACACCGCCATGCTCGAGCCGATGCCGACCACCATTCCGACCGGGGCTGCGGCCGCGGTTGCCGCGCCAGCCGTGCTGGCTACGCCCGCAGTCAGCGCGCAGGTGGGTGCGTCCAGCACACGTAAATGAACAATCAGGGGGATGCGGAACATCGCAAACCGTGATTGGATTGGCATTCCGTTCAACTGAAAGCGTCATGGAGAGAGCTATGCGATCCAGTTGTTTGTTGATGGTGCTGTCCCTGGCCGTACCGGTCGCAGGCGCTTTCGCGCAGGCGCCTGCAGCGGCCCCTGCGGCAACGCCCGCGCCGGCGCGCGCTGCGACACCGGCAGCCCCGGCCCCGGCCTCCGCCGCTGCACGCCCGGCACCTGCGCTCAGTGCGGCGCAGCAGGCGCAGGTGGCAAAGCAGGATGCGGAGATGACCGCTGCGGCGCAGCGCGTCGCTCAGCTGGTGGATGGGCAGCAGGCCGCCTCGGTTTGGGACGGTGCCTCGGCAGTGGCGCGCAAGGCGGTGACCCGCGACGTGTTCGCCAACAACGTCAACGCCGATCGCGCCAAGCTCGGCGCGCTGGTGTCGCGTGGCAAGCCGTCGATCACCCGCGTGCAATACCCGGCGGGTGCTTCGGTGCCGGAAGGCATCTATTTGAACGTCAGCTTCCCGACCCGCTTCGCCAACAATGCGCAGCCGGTGCGTGAGCTGGTTTCGTTCCGTCTGGATGAGGACAAGGTGTGGCGCGCCTCCGGCTACAGCGTGCGCGCTGCCTCGGCCAACTAGGCGCCACTACCGGCAAGGCAATGCACACGGGCGCCGCAGGGCGCCCGTTGTGTTTGCGGGCTGACTGCCGCATGCCTGATCTGGATCAATGAATCCTTACACCGGCCTGCTTACCCTGCCTGCGGTAGGCATAACGGAGTGGCACATGCGCAAGGTAGATGTGGTGGTGGTGGGAGCCGGCCCGGCCGGCTTGAGTCTGGCCCGCAGTCTGGCAGGCAGCGGATTGTCGCTGGCGTTGATCGAGCAGCAGCCGTTGGCTGCGCTGGCTGAGCCGGCCTTCGACGGCCGTGAGATCGCGCTGACCCACGCTTCGCGGCAGATCATGCGCAACATGGGCCTGTGGCAGCGCATCGATCCGGCCGAGATCTCGCCGCTGCGCAGCGCCAAGGTCATGAACGGCAGCTCGCCGTTCGCGCTGGGTTTCGCAGCGCAGGGCGAGGGCGTGGATGAGCTGGGCTGGCTGATTCCCAATCACCTGATCCGCCGTGCTGCCTGGGAGGCGGTGCAGGGCCAGGCCGGGCTGGAGTTGCTGGATGGCCGCTCGGTGACCGCGATTGATGCCGGTGAAGCCTTCAGCACCGTGACCCTGAGTGATGGCAGCGAGCTCCGCGCGCGACTGGTGATCGCTGCCGATAGCCGCTTCTCGGCGACCCGGCGGATGATGGGTATTGGCGCGCAGATGCGTGACTTCGGCAAATCCATGCTGGTCTGCCGGATGCAATGCGAACGTCCGCACGAGCACGCGGCCTGGGAATGGTTCGGCTACGAGCGCACCTTGGCGATGCTGCCCTTGCCCGGCAACCAGGCCTCGGCAGTGATCACCATGCCGCCGCGGCAGCTGCAGCAGTTGCTGGAGCTGGATGAGGCTGCGTTCGGGCGAACCGTCAGTGGTTTCTTTGAGCGCCGTCTGGGTGGGATGACCCAGGTGGGTACGCGCCACGCCTATCCACTGGTCGGCGTGTATGCGCATCGCTTTGCCGGCAAGCGTTACGCCTTGGTTGGCGACGCGGCGGTCGGCATGCATCCAGTCACCGCGCACGGCTTCAATTTCGGCCTGCAGAGCCAGCAGCGGCTGTCGCGGTTGGTGCTGGAAGCGGTTCGCGGCGGGGGCGATATTGGCGCCGATGGCTTGCTGGCCAATTACCAGCGTGGCCACCGGCTGGCGACACGGCCGCTGTACGAGGCCACCAATGCGATTGCCGGGCTCTATAACGACAGTCGCTTGCCGGCGCGCCTGCTGCGCGGCGCCGCGTTGCGGGCCGCGCAGGGCGTGGTTCCGTTCAGGAAGTTGATTGCCGGGCATCTGACCCAGGCGCGGGCGTAGCAGGGGCGATGGATCGCGGGGAAGTTTCTGTAGGAGCGGCGTAAGCCGCGAAGCCGGTGGAGGTGGCAGGTCCACCGGCTGACAGATTCCCAGCTTCGCGGCTTACGCCGCTCCTACAACGCTGATAGAGCGCGGGGAGGGCTCCTGCCGAGCATGGCTCGGCACTACCGCCAGCCCTGCATCACTCGTCTTCGTCTTCATCCTCTTCGTAATCGCCATCCGGGTCCGGATCGGCGAGCACGTTGATCTGCACATCGCCCAGCGTCACCTGCTGGCCGCCGCGGATTTTGCAGGCTTTGCGCAGCTCGACCACGCCGTCAACGCTGACCTGGCCGTCGGCAATGATCACTTTGGCCTCGCCGCCGCTGGTGACCAGATCGGTCAGTTTCAGCAGCTGCTTCAGCTCCACATATTCACGGTCAAGTTCAAAATCGATGGTCTGCATGGTGTTCACGGAGAAAAACGAGTGGTATTGTGCGCCATCGGCGACCCGTGCGGGTGCTCCAACAGGGGCCAAGCGGCGGCCGGTTGTGTTCGTAAGCTGAACGCAAATCAAGCCATGCGCGACAGCTGAGCTGTTTAGAGCGCACAATATGCGTCTTTTCGCCCGCCCGTTCGCGGCGGTGCCCCCGGAGTTACCATGTCCCAAGATACCCCCGCGCCGCTGCTGTTTGCAGATCTCGGCCTATCCGAGCCTGTGATGAAGGCAGTGGCCGAAGTCGGTTACGAGACCCCGTCGCCGATCCAGGCTGCCACCATTCCGGCAATGCTGGAAGGCCGCGACGTGCTCGGCCAGGCGCAGACCGGCACCGGCAAGACCGGCGCCTTCGCGCTGCCGGTGCTGTCCAACATCAATCTTTCCGCCACCAAGCCGCAGGTGCTGGTGCTGGCCCCGACCCGCGAACTGGCCATCCAGGTCGCCGAGGCGTTCCAGACCTATTCGGCATCGATGCCGGGCTTCCGCGTGCTGCCGGTGTACGGTGGCCAGCCCTACGGCCAGCAGCTGTCGGCCCTGCGCCGCGGCGTGCACGTCGTGGTCGGCACCCCGGGCCGCGTGATCGATCACCTTGATCGCGGCACCCTGGACCTGTCCGAGCTGAAGACGCTGGTGCTGGACGAAGCCGACGAAATGCTGCGCATGGGCTTCATCGACGACGTCGAAGCCGTGCTCAAGAAGCTGCCGGAAACCCGTCAGGTCGCGCTGTTCTCGGCCACCATGCCGCAGCAGATCCGTCGTATCGCGCAGACCTACCTGCGTGAGCCGGTGGAAGTGACCATCGCTTCCAAGACCACCACCTCGGCCAACATCCGCCAGCGTTACTGGTGGGTGGCTGGCATGCACAAGCTGGATGCGTTGACCCGCATCCTGGAAGTCGAACCCTTCGACGCGATGATCATCTTCGCGCGTACCAAAGCCGGCACCGAGGAGCTTGCCACCAAGCTGCAGGCACGTGGCCTGGCCGCTGCCGCCATCAATGGCGACATGCAGCAGGCGCAGCGTGAGCGCACCATCGCCATGCTGAAGGACGGCAAGCTCGACATCCTGGTTGCCACCGACGTGGCCGCCCGTGGTCTGGACGTGGAGCGCATCAGCCACGTGCTCAACTACGACATTCCGTACGACACCGAAAGCTACGTGCACCGTATCGGTCGTACCGGCCGTGCCGGTCGCAGCGGTGAGGCGATCCTGTTCGTCACCCCGCGCGAGAAGGGCATGCTGCGCCAGATCGAGCGTGCCACCCGCCAGCCGATCGAAGAAATGCAGCTGCCGAGCGTGGATGCGGTCAACGATCACCGCGTGACCAAGTTCATGGACCGCATCAGCCAGGCCCTGGCTGCCGGCGACATGGATTTCTACCGCGACCTGCTGCAGCGCTACGAAGGCGAGCACAACGTGCCGGCCATCGATATTGCCGCCGCGCTGGCCAAGCTGCTGCAGGGCGATTCGCCGTTCCTGCTGACCCCGCCGGTGCGCGAGCGCCGCGAGCAGTCGTTCGAGCGTAGCGAGCGTCCGTCGCGTGATGGAGGCTTCCATCGCCGTGACGAGCGTGGCGATCGTGGCGATCGCCCGGCCCGTTTCGAGCCGCGCTTCGAGCGTGCCCCGCGCCAGGACGATGGCGAGCGCGCACCGCGCCCGCCGCGTGGCGAGGGTGATTTCGAGTCGCGTCCGCGTCGTGAAATGCCGCCGCGCAGCGCGCCGGAGTTCGGCATGGAGACCTACCGCATTGAAGTCGGTCACACCCATGGCGTGAAGCCGGCAAATATCGTTGGCGCCATCGCCAACGAAGCAGGCCTGGAAAGCCGCTTCATCGGCCGCATCGACATCCATGACGGTCACTCGGTGCTGGATCTGCCTGCAGACATGCCGAGCGATGTGTTGCAGCACCTGAAGAAAGTGTGGGTGTCGGGCCAGCAGTTGCAGATGCGCAAGGTCGAGGCAGGCGAAGACCACGGTGCCGCTGCACCGTCGTTCAAGCCGCGCTTCGACAAGGGTGAAGGCAAGCCGGGCGGTCGTCCGTCTGGTCCGCGCGGCCCGCGTCCGGGCGGCCCGGGTGGTTCGCGTCCGGGTGGCTTCAAGCCGCGCGGCCCGCGCAACTACTGATCCAGCCTTTCCAATAGCGTGACCAGACAACCCCGGCAATGCCGGGGTTGTCTGTTTTGGCTGTTTGAAGGCTTGGCGGGACAGGCTGGGTCAGGAAGCGCAAGCCGGGACCGCCTTCACGTACTGCTTGCGCCGTGTTATTGCGATAATGCCGCCTGTCCGCGTCGGGGAACGCGAAAGGGAATGTCATGGCAGAAGGAGGAGGGGCAGTTGCTGGCAGGTCAAGGCGTGGATGGGCCGTGCTCCTCTTGCTGTCGACGCTCTTCGCGCTGTGGCCGGTGCTGGGCAGCGCCCAGCCGCTGCAGGTTGACCGTGACTTCCTGATTGCCGGTGCCGCAACCGACGAACAGGCGCCGTTGCGTGCCTGCAGCGCCGAGGCGTTGGCGCGGATGCGCCCGGCGATTGAAATCGCCGCCCCCGAGGGCGGCTGGTCCGGGGCACCGCAGGGCGTGGGCGTATTCAACGTCTTTGCCGGCGAAGTGATGATTTACCACGGCGACCGCCAGGTCTGTGGCGACATGCAGGATGCCCGCACGCGTGATTCGCGATTCCGCGCAGGCGTCGGCCTGGTGGTAGTGCCGAAGCAGGGTACGGTTGAGCCGATCCGGGTGGCATGGGAGTCGCCGCTGAAGCCACGCTGGATTCCCACCGTGCACCTTGGCGCCCCCAGTCCGCTGCAGCAGCAGGACACCTTGCGGCTGGTGGTTCGTACCGCCTGCGTGGCCATCGCATTGGCCTTGGCGCTGTCGGCCCTGATGGGCTTCGCCACCACCCGTGGACGGGATTTCCTGGTCTATACGCTGGTCTGCGGGCTGTTGGTGGTCTGGCAGTCCGTACTGAGCGGGCTCAGTGGTTACCCCGAGCCATGGCTGCCGGTGGATGGCCATGCGCCGGTATGGATGGTTTCGGTGTCCGCGCTCAGCTATGCGGTGATGGGTTGGGTGCTGTGGCGCATGTGCGGTGGCCGGCGGCTGCTGCGCGGCTCGCGGCGCTGGATGCAGGGGCTGGTGATCGTACTGGCGCTGGTCGCGCTGGCCGCGCCGCTGATGCCGTGGCCGTTGCTGTCGTGGCTGGCGGTGGCGCTGGATGACCTGTTCACCTTGATCTGCCTCACCGCCGTCGGCATTGCCATCGTTTCGGTGCGACGCGGCCATTTCCAGGCGCTGGATGGCCTGGTGGCGGTGGTTCCGCTGTTGGTGATGGCGCTGGCGGACCTGATGGACAGCCGTCTGATGGTGGAATACCGGGTAGAGGCGATCCAGGTCTCGGTGACCTGGTTCCTGATGATGGCGGCCTATTCGCTCAACCGCAGCCTCAGCCAGCTGCGCCAGCAGCGCGATGAGATGCGCGAGCTCGCCGATACCGACACCCTGACCGGCCTGCCCAATCGTCGCGCCGGCCTGCGCCAGCTCGACCACTACATGCGCGAGGCCAAGGCCGCCGGGCAGCCACTGTCGATTGGTTTCCTGGACATCGATCTGTTCAAGCAGATCAACGACCGCTATGGCCACGATGGCGGCGACGAGGTGCTGGTCTCTGTAGCCGGGACGCTGCTGGCCGGCGTACGCAGCCGTAGTGACGTGATCCGCATGGGCGGCGAGGAGTTCCTGATCCTGCTGCCGGGAATCGGCGCCGATGCGGCGCGGCCGCGGCTGGAGCAGCTGCGCGAGAAAGTGACCGTGCAGGCGCGCGGGCTCAAGCACGAAGGTCTGGTGGTCACCGCCAGTATTGGCCTTGCCGAGCTGCAGTATCGCGACAGTGACGTGGCTGGGCTGCTGCGGCGGGCCGACAACGCCATGTACCAGGCCAAGCGCAGCGGCCGCGACCAGGTGGTGGACGCGCGCGATATCCGGGAAGTGCCCTGAACAAGGACTCCGGCTGCGCTGTTCCGGCCGCGGGCGATGGCGGATAATTCGCCGATGACAATTCGAATCAACAAGCACATTGCCGAAACCGGCTTCTGTTCGCGCCGCGAGGCCGACCGCCTGCTCTCCGCCCGGCGTGTCACCGTCAACGGCATCGTCGCCGGTACCGGTGCGGTGGTGGGCGAGGGCGACGAGGTCAAGGTCGACGGCCAGCCGCTGCGCGCCCGTGCGGTGCAGAAGAGCACCGGCCGCCGCCACGTCTATATCGTGCTGAACAAGCCAGTCGGCATCACCTGCACCACCGAAAGCGCGGTCAAGGACAACATCGTCGAGTTCGTTGGCCATGAACAGCGCATCTTCCCCATTGGTCGCCTGGACAAGGATTCGGAAGGCCTGATCCTGATGACCAGCAACGGCGACATCGTCAACCAGATCCTGCGTGCCGAGAACGGCCACCAGAAGGAGTATCTGGTGGCGGTCAACAAGCCGGTCACCGACGAGTTCCTGCGTGGCATGGCGCGCGGTGTACGCATCCACAATGAAATGACCCTGCCGTGCCGCACCAGCCGCATCGCCAAGTACGGTTTCCGCATCATCCTGGAGCAGGGCTTGAACCGGCAGATCCGTCTGATGGCGGCCGAGTTCGGTTACCGCGTCACCCAGCTGCGCCGCGTGCGCATCGACAACGTCAAGATCGGTGCATTGAAGCCGGGCCAATGGCGCAACCTGAGCGAGCAGGAACTGCGCGGCCTGCTGCCGCAACAACAGCAGTGGTGAAATGTGACGTGCTCACCGCGCCTTGCGCGCGGTGTCGCTAGACTCGGCTGCGCTCTCCATCCTGCCGCTTCGGAATCGTGCATGATCAAGCCCGCTTTGCCTGCCAATGAAGTTGAACGTCTCGCCGCGCTGCAGCGCTACCGGGTGCTGGATACCGCTCGCGAACAGGAGTTCGATGATCTGGTCACCATTGCCCGCGCGATCTGCGGCACCCCGATGGGGGCGGTGACCCTGATCGATCAGGACAGGCAGTGGTTCAAGTCCCTGCAGGGACTGGATGGCGAGCAGACCCCGCGCGACGAGTCTTTCTGCGCGCACACCATCCTCAAGCCGCAGGAACTGACGGTGGTGAACGACGCCCGCCAGGACCAGCGTTTCAGCGGTAACCCGTCGGTGCTGGGCGACCCGCATATCCGCTTCTATGCCGGCGCGCCGTTGCTGACCAGTGATGGTTACGCATTGGGTTCGCTGTGTGTTTTCGATTCGGTGCCATCGGTGTTGGGCACGCCGCAGGCCGAGGCGCTGAACGCGTTGTCGCGGCAGGTCAGCCGCATGCTTGAAATGCGTTTGTTGCGGATTGAGATCGAGCACCATCAGGTCGAGCACGATTGGTATGAAGCGCGGCTCGTCGAGTACTACCAGCAATTGGAGCAGCTCAACGTGGAGCTGTCCGAACAGACCCGTACCGATCCGCTGACCGGCTTGCCGAATCGACGTGCCCTGTCCGCCGCGCTGTCCGAGTCCATCGAGCGTGCGACGGAGGTACCGCCTGCTGTTGCGATCGTCGATATCGACCACTTCAAGATGGTCAACGACATCCACGGTCATACCGAGGGCGACCGGGTACTGACCGAACTGTCCAGCGTGCTGAAATCGCAGTTCGCCGGGCGCGGCATGGCGGCCCGTTACGGCGGCGAAGAGTTCGTGATCCTGATGCCGGACACGCCGCTGCAGCAGGCCGAGCTGCAATGCGAATACCTGCGTGAGTCGGTGGGGCTGCTGCCGATCGGCCTGCCGATCTCGATCAGCATTGGACTGGCTGTGCACCGCGCGGGCGAAGCCCCGGGCGAAACCCTGCGCCGCGCCGATGCCGCGCTGTACCAGGCCAAGGCCGAAGGCCGCGACCGGGTAGTGGTAGCCAGCTGAGAAAGCTGGAAGAACGCGGCGTAGCTCCGTAGCCCGGGTAAGCGCAGCGCAGCCGGGCTACAACAGTGGTCGTCGATCAAGCTGCGCCGGTGTTTGCCGCCGCTGGTCGCAGGCGATTGAGCAGCGGGTGCAGGAACACGCCGCCGAGAATGATCGCCACGCCCAGATAGAACTGCGGCGTCAGCTCATGCTGTTCGCCCAGGAACAGCATCGCCAGCAGGATCGCGTAGACCGGCTCCAGGTTGGTCACCAGCTGCACGGTGTAGGCACTCAGGTGCTTGAGCGCGACCAGCGCCAGCGCAAACGGCAGCAGCGTGCACAGGCCGGAAAGCGCCAGCAGTAACAGGCTGTCGTGCAGGTTGGGGATCACCCACAGATCGCTGGCCAAGGCGGGCAGCAGCAACGGCATGGCCGGTGCCAGCAGGGTCAGGGTCAAGGTGCCGGCGCCAAGCTCCAGCGCGGTGACCGTCAGCGGATCGGCATGGCCGACCATGCGCTTGTTGAACGAGCCGAAGATGGCAACCAGCAGCGCGGAGACCGCACCCACCGCCACGCCAAGGCGCATGCCATCGGGCACGCCGCCAACCACCAACGCAACGCCGGGCAATACCACCACGCCCAGTGCCAGTTCGCGCATCTGGAATGGACGGCGCGCGATCCAGGGCTCGATGACGGCGGTGAACACCGGCGCCAGCGCGATGCAGGTCGCGGCGACCGAGGCATTGGCCAGTTTCACCGCGCCGTAGAAAGTGAGCCAATGCAGTGCGACCAGCGCGCCGATACCGGCATAGCCAAGCACCAGCCGGGGGTTCAAACCTGACAGCCCGCGCCAGACGCGCGGCAGCAATGCCAGCATCGCCACCACCAGCAACATGCGCCACCACACCAGCGGCAGGGCGGGCAGGGTGATCAGCTTGCCAAGAATGGCGGTGATGCCCCATAGCAGAACGCAGAAATGGATCTGCAACAGGGCTTTGCGGGTGTCGTTGGTAGGCATCGGCATATTGTCGCCGATGCGGCTGCCCAACGCTGGCGTACCGGCTTCAGTTTGCGTCGATCAGCCGCTGCAGTTCGCGTGCAGCCGACGGGTTGCGGTGCTTGGCGGCGCTGATGAAATACAGGAAGACCTCGCGCGGTGCAGCGGGTGCGAGCGGCGTTGCCAGATGCGGCAGCTCGGCCACGTCATCGCCCTTGCGCCAGCTGCGGATGCGTCCGGCCCATTGGCTCAGTTCCTGTGCCGGATAGCCGGTACTGTGCTCATCGCGGCTGCCCATCAGACGGGCGTAGACGAAGTCACCCGACAGATCCGCGGCGTTGGGGTAATCGGCGGAATCGGTATAGACCAGGGCAATGCGGTGCTGGCGGATCAGTGCCACCAGTTCGGCATCGAAACAGCCGGGATCACGGACTTCCACTGCATGCCGCTGGCGGCGCCCGTTGACCTGCTGCGGCAGCAATTGCAGGAAGGCGGCAAGGTCGTCGCGGTCCAGCGTGCGTCCGGCTTCGAACTGCCATACCAGCGGGCCGAGGCGATTGCCCAGGTGGCTGATGCCTTCGATGAAGTCGTCGATCTGCCCGCCGGTAGCGGCGAGCTTGCGCGCGCTGACGATGCGCTTGGGCGCCTTGGCCGAAAACACGAAGCCTTCGGGCGTGGCGTCGCGCCACCCGGCATAGATATGCGGCTTCTGCGCGCCGTAATAGGTGCCGTTGATCTCGATGCTGGTCAGCTGCTGGCTTGCGAATTCCAGTTCGCGGCGCTGCACCAGCCCGACCGGGTAGAACATGCCACCGCGCCAGGGTACGTAGGTCCAGCCACCGATGCCGATGTGCACTCCGGGCGTATGCGACGCGCTCGCGAACAGATCGTTCAAAACAATGCCCCGATGTCTTGTGGGAGCGGCGCAAGCCGCGAAGCCAGCAATGTAACCGCACAAGGTAGTGCCGAGCCATGCTCGGCAGGGGCTCCACTAATAATCCCAATCGCCACGGGTAGCGCCTCTGCCGAGCATGGCTCGGCACTACAGTGTTGGTTCCGACGGGTAATGCCACTGCCGAGCATGGCTCGGCACTACACGCTTGCCGCCCATGGGTCGTAGCTGCCGAACCACCACAAATGCCCCTCCGGATCGCGACAGGCATAGCCGCGGCCGCCGTAGTCCTGGTCGGCGATGTCGATGACGATCTCGGCACCGGCGGCCTTGGCCTGCGCGTAATGTGCGTCGGCATCGCTGACGATGACGCAGGCGCTCTGCGTCTCCATGCCGCCCACCTCGTCGGGTTGGATCATGTTGCTGCCCCATTCGCTGGGCTGCACCGATCCGAGCATGATCATGCCGTTGCCGAACACCAGCTGTGCGTGATGGACGACATCGCCATCCTGGTACACCGCATGGCGCTGGAAGCCGAAGGCCTTGCACAACCAGTCGATGGCGGCGGGCGCATCGCGGTAGCGCAGGCAGGGAATGATGGTGGCGGTGGTGCGGGCGGCGAGGTCCATGGTCGCTTCTGGGCAGTTGCGGAAAGGCGAGGGTGGGCGCGCTCGCGTTACCATCGCGAGAAGACCGGCCCGCGGCCGGCATCGACACAAAGGGAGAGCGCATTGAATAGTTGGTTGGGTGGCGGGCTGGTGCTCGCAATGGGCGTGGTGGCACCGATGGCCTCCGCACAGGAGGCAGTGCCGACGGAATTGCAGCAGTTGGATGCCACGGTGGAACGCGTGCGCCAGCAGTTCGACGTGCCTGGCGTGGCGGTGGCCGTGGTCAAGGACGGCAAGGTGATCCTGGAGCGTGGCTGGGGCCTGCGTGAACTGGGCAAGCCCGAGCCGGTACAGGCCGATACCTTGTTCGCCATTGCTTCCAATACCAAGGCGTTCACCGCTACTTCGCTGAACCTGCTGGCAGAAGAGGGCAAGCTGAAGATGGACGACCGGGTCGTCGATCATCTGCCCTCGTTCCGCATGTCCGACCCCTATGTCACCGGCGAGATGCGCATCCGCGACCTGCTCTCGCACCGCAGCGGGCTGAGCCTGGGCGCAGGCGACCTGTTGTTCTGGCCGACCACCCGTTACAGCAATGCGGAAGTGGTCGCGCGGTTGGCGCAGGTGCCGCTGAAGAATGGTTTCCGTGATCGCTATGCCTACGACAACATCCTGTATGCGGTTGCCCAGCAGGTGATCGAGAAGGTGTCCGGGCAGTCATTTGCCGACTTCCTGCAGCAGCGCATCTTCAACAAGGTCGGCATGAGCGAAACCCGCTACAACGCCGACCATCTGCAGCCGGGCGACAAGGCTGCCGTCGGTCACGCCAAGTACGACTTCAAGGATCTGCGGCCGGTGCCGCCGCTGACCTGGTCCAACAACGCCGGTGCCGGTGGCATCTATTCCAGCGTGCACGACCTGGCCAAGTGGATGAATGTGCAGCTGGCCGAAGGCAAGCTTGCCGATGGCACGCCGCTGTTCACCGAGAAGACCCAGCAGCAGATGTGGCAGATGCAGATCCCGCAGGTGGTGCCCAAGCCGTCGGTGCCTGAGCTGGCACCGGCACGGCCGAACTTCGCAGGTTATGGCGAGGGCTGGAGCCTGAGCGATTACCGTGGCCAGAAACTGGTCTGGCATACCGGCGGTTGGCCGGGTCAGGTGTCGCGCCTGACCCTGGTGCCCGAGCAGAACCTGGGCGTGGTGGTACTGACCAACCAGGAATCCGGTGCCGCCTTCAATGCGATCACCATGAGCGTGCTCGACGCCATGCTCGGCGCGCAGGGTAATGACTGGGTCGCCGCCTACGCCGCTGGCGTGGCCAAGGCGCAGGGCAATGCCGATGAAGGCTGGGACAAGCATGTGGCCGCACGCGACGCCAAGAGCAAGCCGTCGCTGCCGCTGTCCGGCTATGCGGGCACCTATCGCGATGCCTGGTACGGCGATGTGTTCGTGGAGCAGCAGGGCGGCAAGCTGCGTCTGCGCTTCGGCGCGACAGCTGATCTGGTCGGCACGATGGAGCACTGGCAGCACGACACCTTCATCGTGCGTTGGGACAACCGCTCGCTCAACGCCGATGCTTTCGTCAATTTCAGCCTGGATCCGGACGGCAAGGTGCGTGAGGTACGGATGCAGGCAGTGTCCTCGTTGACCGACTTCAGCTTCGACTTCCAGGACCTGCTGCTGAAGCCAAAGGCGGAATAAGGCGCTTGTAGGAGCGGCGTAAGCCGCGAAGCAGATGGATCATCAGCTGGCAGTTGATCAGGGCTGTGTAAAAGGTGTCGGCTTCGCGGCTGACACCGCCCCCACAACCCGCCAGCTTTTGTCGCTCACACCGCCATACATCGCCTAGACAGACACAACACAGGCCGCGATGGGACAATCGCGGCCTGTTCTGGTTTTACAGGCCGTGGCGATGCTGCGCTGGTTCGAGTCCCTGATTCCCGTATTGCCGCCGCTGGACACGCGCACGCCGCCGCGCGGCGTGGTGCGTTTCTACCTGCATTACCTGCGTCCGGTATGGCCGGTGCTGCTGGCCACGCTGATCGCCGGCTTGTTGCTGGCCCTGGTGGAAGTGGCGATGTTCGACTTCCTCGGCCGCATCGTCGACATGCTTGCCGATAGCGCGGGCCCCGGCTTCTTCCAGCGCCACGCCGGTGAATTGCTGTGGATGGCCGGTATCACCCTGCTGGCGAGGCCGCTGCTGGTCGCGCTGCACAACCTGCTGGTCAACCAGTCGATCGTGCCAGGGCTGAGCAACCGTTCGCGTTGGCTGATGCACAACCACGTGGTGCGGCAGAGCCTGAGTTTCTTCCAGAACGACTTTGCCGGCAGCGTCGCCAACCGGGTGATGCAGACCGGTACCTCGCTGCGCGAGTCGGCGGTGCAGATGGTGGACTCGCTGTGGTACATCGTGGTCTATACCGGCAGTGCGTTGTATCTGTTCGCGCAGGCTGACTGGCGGCTGATGCTGCCGTTGGCAGTCTGGTTGGTGGCTTATGTATGGATTGGCGTGTATTTCGTGCCACGCATGAAGCATCGCGCGTGGATTGCATCGGATGCGCGCTCGCGGGCAATGGGCCGCATCGTCGATGGCTATACCAATATCGCCACGCTGAAATTGTTCGCACACAGCGGACACGAGCAGCGCTATGTCGCCGAGGCCATCCAGGAACTGGTCGAGAAGCACCGGGCGCAGACCCGCATCACCACCGGGCTGGAAATGGTCATCGCCATCCTCAATGGCTTCCTGATCGTCGGTACCTGTGCACTGGCCTTGTGGCTGTGGCAGGACAGCCTGATCAGCGTGGGGGCGATCACCTTGGCGACCGGTCTGGTGATCCGCATCCACAACATGTCCGGCTGGATCATGTGGACCATCAACGGCATCTTCGAGGACATCGGTACGGTGCAGGATGGCATGGAGACCATTGCCCAGCCGCTGAGCGTGCAGGATGCAGCCGATGCCAAGCCGTTGCTTGTCACTGCTGGCGCGGTGGATTTCCAGAACGTGCACTTCCATTACGGCAAGCGCGGCGGGGTGATGGCCGGATTGAACCTGGCGGTGAAGCCGGGCGAGAAGATCGGTCTGGTCGGGCCCTCGGGCGCTGGCAAATCCACCCTGGTCAACGTGCTGCTGCGGCTGTACGACCTTGAGAGCGGCAAGATCCTGATCGATGGCCAGGACATCGCCCACGTCACCCAGGACAGCCTGCGTGCGCAGATCGGCGTCGTTACCCAGGACACCTCGCTGCTGCATCGCTCGATCCGCGACAACCTGCTGTATGGGCGTCCGGATGCCAGCGAGGAACAACTGCGCGCCGCCGTTGCCAAGGCACGTGCCGAGGGCTTCATCGATTCGCTGGTGGATGGGCAGGGGCGGCAGGGCTATGACGCCCATGTCGGCGAGCGCGGGGTGAAGCTGTCCGGTGGCCAGCGCCAGCGCATCGCCATCGCCCGCGTGCTGTTGAAGGACGCGCCAATCCTGATCCTCGATGAAGCCACATCGGCATTGGATTCGGAAGTGGAGGCGGCGATCCAGGACAGCCTGGATGAGTTGATGGGTGACAAGACCGTCATCGCCATCGCCCACCGCCTGTCGACGATTGCACGCATGGACCGGCTGGTGGTGATGGACCAGGGCCGGATCGTTGAGACCGGCACGCACGCAGAGTTGGTTGCGGCGGGCGGACTGTATGCGCGGCTGTGGGCGCGCCAGACCGGCGGGTTTGTGGCTGCCGAGGGCTGAGGTACGCGGCGGGCGTCTGGTAGTGCCGAGCCATGCTCGGCAGAGGCGTTACCGGGAAAGCCCCTGCCGAGCATGGCTCGGCACTACAGCTCCCTCCCTTTCGCGTAGCGAAGGGGAGGGCTGGGGAGGGGTAAGCTCTTCGCGATGTGTTGGATTGGTGGCTTCGCGGCTTACGCCGCTCCTACAAAGGCCGCTGTGGCATTGCTGGCAAGCCCCTGCCGAGCATGGCTCGGCACTACGCTCCCTCCCTTTCGCGTAGCGAAGGGGAGGGCTGGGGAGGGGTAAGCTTTTCGCGGTGTGTTGGATTGGTGGCTTCGCGGCTTACGCCGCTCCTACAAGCGGTCCTTGCTGGATTGCCGGGAAAGCCCTTGCCGAGCATGGCTCGGCACTACCTGTGCTTATGCGGCGCTGATGCGCGCAAGCAGCAGGCCTGCCACTACTACGGCGATTGCGACCACCACCATCAAGGCGAACAGCCAGCCACGACGACCTTGCCGTTGCCGTGTCGTCATGGCGGCATTGAACATGACGATACGTTGCTGTTCGCTGGCTGCAATGACGGCCTTGGCCTTGGCCGCACCTTCATCGGCGCCCAGTCGCCCGGCCTTGATGTCATCGGCAATGACTTCCAACTGCTGCATCACTTCGAACTGCAGTTTCTGCAATTCCAGTGCGGTGTCGTCATGGTTGGACAAGCGGGGATACTCGCGGTTGGGGTCAGACAGAGGGTGACTGTAATGCCTGCCGGATCATCCTTGACACCGTGGCCGGGTCATCGTTGGCCAGATGTTGGCCCAGCCGTACCAGACCGATGCCGAAACCCAGCATCAGAATGCCCGGTATCGCTGCAGGCAACAGGAAGATCAGATCCATCCTGCCAACCTGGATGGCGGTGAGTACGCTCCAAAGTACACAGAAACCGAGCCAGAACACCATGAAGGCTTTGACCAGCCAGGGCAGCGCAAAGGAACCGCGGAGCTCGCAGCCCTGTGTGGTCGCATGCAGGCTGCCGCGGAAATGCGGTTTGAACGAATTGCGCATCAGCGTGCGGTGATACAGATGCACGCGCACACTGCCCACCGACCCGGCAATCGTGCCGCTGGCGGTGAAGTTACGTCGTGAAATCGTCTCGCGCAGGGCCTCGGCGGCCTGTTGCGGTGTGAGCGGGCTGGCAAAGCTCACGGACGTACGCGGAAACAACCAGGTCCAAGCAGACATGCATTCGATCATTGAAGGGCCGCCAACCATAGCGGCAAATGATCGATTGAACTACTGCAGACTGCTGTCGTGCTTGCGCACGGCCTTCTTGACCAAGGCAGTGATCTTCTTTTCGACCTCGGGGTTGAGTTCCGCAAGGGCGAAAGAAGTCGCCCACATCGGGCCGTCATCAAGCATCGCCGTATCGTTGAAGCCCAGCGTGGAATAGCGCGCGCCGAACTTGCTGGCTCCCTGGAAGAACAGCACCACCTTGCCATCGCGCGCATAGGCCGGCATGCCGTACCAGGTCTTCGGCGTGAGCGACGGTGCAGTGGCGGAGACGATGGCATGCAGGCGTCGCGCCATCTGCTGCTCGGCGGCGGGCATCTCGGCAACCTTGGCGAGCAGTTCGGCTTCGCCGTCGGCCTTCAGTTTGCCGGCCTTGGCTTCGGCCTTGAGCTCCTTCGCACGCTCCTTCATCGCGGCCTGTTCTTCGGCGGTAAACCCGGTGGATTTGGACGCGGCCATTGACGTTCCTGAAAAGGGTGGAAGGGCAGGGCTTTTTACCTCAAGCCGGCTGCGCAGATGTGAAGCGACGGAGTTGGCGCTCAGCAGTGTGTCGGGATATTGCTGGCAGGCCAAGCTTGATGGCCTAGCCAGCCTGCCCGAGCTCGCGCTCGATGCGCTTGTCCGGGATCAGCCAGAGCAAGGCTGCGGCTGCGTACACCAGTTGTGCCATATGCGCGTTGGCGAAGCTCAGTGCAATGCCGCTGATGTAGAGCAGCGGCGACAGCTTGCCTTTCCAGTCCTTGCCCAAGGCATGTTGCAGGCGCGAGTTCTCGCCGTCGGCGGCGACGATGCTGCGCTGCAGGATCCAGTACGCGACGGCTGCCGCCAACAGGATGCAGCCGTAAAGCGCGCTCGGTAGCGGCTGCTTGTTGAAGTCGTCCATCCAATGCGTGGCGAACGGCAGCAGGGAGAGCCAGAACAACAGGTGCAGATTGGCCCACAGGACGCTGCCGTTGACCTTCTGGCAGGCCTGTAGCAGGTGATGATGGTTGTTCCAGTAGATGCCGACGTAGACGAAGCTCAGCAGGTAACTGAGCAGGGTGGTCAGCAGCGGCCGCAGCGCGTCCAGCGTGGCACCTTCCGGCGGACGCATCTCCAGCACCATGATGGTGATGATGATGGCCATGACGCCATCACTGAACGCTTCCAGTCGGCCCTTGCCCATCGCTGGCTCCCATCCGCATTGGCGAAGAATTTCGTGCCGAACGCTAGCACGAGGTGCCGTCGAGGCCGTGTGTGCGGTTCGGCCGGACCAACCAGCCCAGCAATCGCCGGGGCGGCGCGGGGCGTTACAGCAGGCGTGTGCCCAGCGGGACTTCATGTTCCGGCATGCACAGGCTCACCCGTCCTTCGGCATCGTGGAATCCGGTCACCAGGCACTCGGACATCAGCGGGCCAATCTGTTTTGGCGGGAAGTTGATCACTGCCACCACCAGTCGCCCGATCAGCTGTTCGGGACTGTAAAGCGCGGTGATCTGTGCGCTGGACTTGCGGGTGCCGAAGTCCGGGCCGAAATCGACCTGCAGGATGTAGGCGGGTTTGCGGGCGGCGGCGAACGGTTCGGCGGCGATGACGCGGCCGACGCGTAGCTCCACCTTGCTGAAGTCGTTCCAATCGATGGTCTGCATGGAGGTTGCCTGGGGGCTGGAGGGAGTTGGAATTGCAGGCGGGGTGGACCGGTACCTGACGGAGGTTGTGATCGTTCGTATCAGTGGCCTGCGCCGGTGCGGTCCAGCTGCATCTCCATCGGCTGGTAGATGATTCCCATGGACTCGCCCACGTTGCCGCTGCAATGAAATCCATAACCGAGGTAGGCGGGCACCGAAGGAAGAGAGGCGCTGACGGTCAACACATCCGTCTGTGCGTGCTTGATGGCTTCGGCGACCAGGCGGCGTCCAATGCCGTGGCGCTGCAGTTCAGGGGCGACGAACAGCATTGCGATATGCCGCCCCTGCTTCAGCTCGATCAGGCCCACAGCTTGTCCGGCAATCTCCGCCAGCCACATCAGGTTGTCCGGGGCGATGCGGGCTGCGAAAGCTTCAGCGGCGGCGACCTTGCGGAAGGTAGCGATTCCTTCATCACCGAGGGTGGAGGCGACCGAGTCCATGAATGCGGCCATGCAAAGCCTGCTTGCGGCATCGATGTCGTGATGGCTGAGTGGCCGTATGTCCAATGTCGTGTCCCGTGGTTCGCTGCTGCTTGTCGGCGCAGCGGTGGTCAGGCTTTCTTCAATGCCATGCCGACGCTGGCTGGTGCGGTCAGTGCGAAGCCGTATTGCTGGTAGAGACGGTAGGCTTCGCCATCCGCAAGCAGACTGACGTAGGCCGAGGCGGGTACCTCACGTTCCATGTAGCCCTGGATCTCGCTCATGACTTTCTTGCCCAGGCCACGGCCTTGATGTTCCGGTAGCACCGCAATATCGACCACTTGGTAGAACGTACCGCCATCGCCGATCACCCGGCCCATTGCCACCGTTTGTCCGGCACACAGTATCTGTACCGCGAACAGCGAGTTGGGCAGACCGCGGCTGGCGGCTTCCACCGTCTTCGCGCTGAGCCCGCTGGCCTGACGCAGGTGTCGGTAGGTCTCCACTGAAGGAATGTCGTGGCTGATGCTGTAGTGGGATTCGCTCATCGTCGCGTCCGGAAAGCTGGGGGTACAGGGCAGGTGGATGTCAGGCAGGCAAGGCGACCGGCACATAGACCTCGTGCCAGAGGTTGACCTTGCCGGCGTGGTTGAATTGCATCAACAGCATCGCGCGGAACAGCTCATCGCGCCCATCCACATGACTGATCCGCGCGCGCATCGAGAACACCACCGAAGCGCCGTCGACGATTGCATGGTCGACCTGGTAGTCGATGCCGGCCATGTCAGCCTTCATGCCAACGAGGAATTGCAGGTAGTTGCTGCGGTCTGCTTCGTACCTGCGTCCGTTGGGCTCGACGATGAAGTGTTCGGCGAAGCACTCGCCGATGATTGCCTCGGTCAGCACCGACGCGTGGTTCAGGTGTTTGCGGTTCCATGCCAACACGGCGTGTGCGAGCTGGAGATGGTGATTCTGGTCAGCCGTCATTCGATTGCTTCGACATCGGTGGGAAATTGGGCCGGAGTTGTGCCGTAGTGCCGGGCCGGCGATGTCCGGTGTTGGCGATGATGCCACGACGGCATGGATGCGGCGCCTTTCCATACCCGTTGCGCCTTGCGCAGCAGGGTTGCCTTCAGCTCTGGCCCGTGCGTTACCGTGGCAATGGCCTGGATGCCAGCAAGTGCTGCGCGCGTTGGATGCTGGGATCGAGCAGGTCGTCACCTTCGGCAATCGCGGCCACGGTTTGCAGCATGGTGATGCCGATCGCCTGTGTGCCATAGACCAGCTCCATCTCGCCATCAAAGCAGAGATCGGCGACAGCTTCTGCGCGCGGGCCGGGGGATTGCCGCCTGAGTTTGCCCAAGTAAGCGGCAAGGGTAGCCTCGGCTTGCGCGACATGGCCATCCATCAGTTGTCCGAGCGCGCCGTCATAAGCCTTGCGGCGGAAGGACAGCAAGGGACGGCCGTGCTCATCGAGCACGCTTTCATGGAGCATCGCGTGGTGCCGCTCCCGCCGGGCCAATGGCGATAGCACGTAGGGAATCGCGGCTTGTTGCAGCAGCCGCTCGGCTTCATCCAGCTTGTTGAACTTGAGCCGCAGAAAATCCGCGCGGATGAGCTGTGCCGACAGGCTTTGCTGGTTGCGCTTGAACCAGGCGTTCCAGGAGATGTCCGCGCGTCCTTCCAGCAGGTCCTTGAAGTAAGCGAGGTGATCGGGGTGCATGGCCATGGGACAGTTAAAGAATTGAATGCGTTGGTGGCGACCCGTGTCTCAATGCCTGGTTTTCTCGTACACGGCGGCAACCTGGGCAAAGTCGGGGTTGGACATGCCCATGCCATTGACGTACACCGCCGGTGCGCCCTGCCGGAAAACCTGCATCGTGCGTTCCACGCCTTCCCGCTGTTCGATGCTGGGGTTGCTGATCTCAAAGGAAATCGAGTCGCCCCGCGTGACCGGTATGCCTTTTGCCTGCAGCGCCGAGACCAGCGCATCGGCGCGTTTCGCACGCTCCGAAGGGCAGTTCGGTGGAGCCAGCACCAGCACGGTATTGCGCGGTGTGCCGCCCGGCATCTCCACGGGGACGAACGCGTTCTTGTCGAATGGGATGCTGGCGCTGGTGTCGCTGGTGTCGCTGTGATCGGTGGGAGTCCGTTTGATCCACCAGTTGAGTCCGCCTGCCAGCCCCAAAACGATCAATAAGATGCTGCGCCAGCCCATGATGCCTCCTGCATACCTGTCCAGATAACCTTTTATCGTGTGGGTGAAGGCTTGGCAATGCTGTGGGTTTGGAGGAGGCCACTTCCACTGCGGTTACGGAGGATGCCGCTACTCGTCTGTGGGAGCGGCGTGAGCCGCGAAGCTGACATCAATGAAGCTGCGCACAGTGGTGTGATCTGTTGGCCAACATGCTTCGCGGCATACACCGCTCCTACAAAAAATCCGACGACGGTGGACTTGCGTCGGATTGCTGATGACTCACCGCCTGGGTGAACTGCATTGCAGGCATTGCTTAGCTGGTGGGCAATGCCTGCGCAGCGCCCGGTTACGGCAGCGGCGGTGGATTGCCAGGTACCGTGTGACCGGTGGCGATGGCTGGCGATTCTGAGCCGCCCAGCACGGCCTGGGCGATCAGCTTGTCCAGACGGCGGACATCCAGGCCCTTGTTGAGGTTGACCTTGATATGGCCGGCCTTGGTCCAGAGTTCGATCTCGGAGTTGAAGTTGAACAGGCCGTGGCCGTTCTCCGAAGACCACATGTAGATCGAGGAGTAGGGCAGCGAATAGATTTCCACTTTCTTGCCGGTGATGCCCTGCGCGTCGCGCACGATCAACCGCTTGTTGGTGAATACCGCTGAATCGCGGAACGTCTTGTAGGCCGCCACCGCGGTTTCACCGCTCACGAGGATGTCGTTCACATCCTGCGGAATCGGGCATTCCGATACCAGCGTCCAGGCCAGAATTGCATTTGTTTCCATGTTGAAGCCTTCCCCCGTGATAGTTGGTTGTTTGCAGCGCAGGCGGAATTGTAGGTGGCGCGCAGATCACGGCAATAGGCCGGAATGCATGCCTGTTCGAAGTGCGGGCGCCGCTCCTGCAAGTTGAGCACCTGTAGTGCCGAGCCATGCTCGGCATGGGGCTTTACCGGTAATGCTTCAGCCGAGCATGGCTCGGCACTGCAGGGGCAAATGCAAAAAAAAGCCCGGGCGCTGCCCGGGCTTTTCAGTAGACAAACCAGCCGGATTTACTCGATCGGCTGTTCCAGCATCAGCTGGCGTGCGAAACGCACCGGCGGTGCGCCGTAGGACAGCATCTGGTCGTGGTAGGCCTTCAGGTTGAAGTTGGCACCCTGCTTTTCCTGCACTGCCTTGCGGGTATCGAAGTGCTCCTGTGCGCCGACGAAGTAGGTCGGCAGCTGGGCCGAGGTGAGCTGTGCGCGCACCCACTTGCCGGAGGCTTCGCTTTCCTGCTGGAAGGCGTCGTGGGTCATCAGCTGCATGGCCTGCTCACGGCTCCAATTGTCCACGTGTACACCCTGGTCGAGGATGGCATTGGCAATGGTGCGCAGGTAGAACTTGAGCTGCACCAGGTGGAACAGCGGGTCGTTATCCAGGTAACCCTGTTCCTGCATCATGCGCTCGGTGTACACCGCCCAGCCTTCGGCAAACAGGCCCGAACGCAGTACCGCGCGCAGCGTCGACGGGAACTTGCCCGAGTGCCAGCCTTCCAGGTAGTGGCCCGGGGTGCCTTCGTGGATGGACAGCAGGTGGATCATGCGGCTGTTGTATTCGCGCAGGAAGGAGTCGACCTGCTTGTCGTTCCAGTCATCCGGAATCGGCGAGACCGCATAGAAGGTCTTCAGGTTCTTGTCCAACGGGCCCGGCGAGTCGCAATAGGCCACGGCCACGCCACGCTGGAATTCCGGCATCAGGATGATGTCGACCGGCGCGTCGGGCAGGGTCATCAGGTCATGCTTGCGCACGAACTCGGTGGATTGGTCCAACGCGGCCTTGGCATCGTCCACGACCTTGTCGCGGGCCGGCTTGTCGGCATAGGCCAGTTCCAGTGCGGCTTCGATTGCCTTCTGCTGCTGGTCGTCGGTCGGGTTGGCCGGCATTTCCGGGGCGCCCGGCTTGTCCTTCAGCACCACCTGGGCGATGCCGTACATGTCCTTGCGCACGCGGGTCAGCTCGGCGCGGGCACGCTCGCCGATCTCGGCGCGCGACAGCGAGGAGTTGAGCGAGAACTTCAGCTTCTGGTCGTACTTCTCCGCACCGATGCGGAACTCGCCCTTGGCATTAGGCACCAGGGTCTTGTCCAGCCAGGTCTGCTGTTCTTCGACTGCTGTGGTCAGTTTGGCGATGGCGGCCTTCAGGCGTTCCTGGTCGGCGGCTTCGAGCTGGCCGATGTTGGGCACGATGAAGGTTTCAACCAGGCTGAGGATGCCGCGGTTCTGCTTGGCGACGGTTTCGGCGTGGATCTTTGGCACGCGTGCCGGGTCCAGGTTGGCGCGGGCGGCGGCGAAGATCTGCGGGATCAGTTCGATGCGTGCGGTAGCCGACTTCAGGCGCTCCGGCAGCGGCGCGAACTCGCGTGCCATCAGGCCGTAGATGGCGCTGCCGGCCAGGCCGTTATAGACCTGCGGGTCCCACTTCCACGACTGCATGGTTTCGTTGGACCAGATGTCCGACTGCAGCTGGTTGCGCAGGATGGCGGCGTCCACCTGGTTCTCGCGGCCGAGCTTGCTGACGTCGAGCTTGTCCAGCTCGGCGAGCAGGGCCTTGCTGGCCTCCAGGCTCTTCTGCTGGCCGGCGGCGCTGAGGTCATCGAGCTGGCTGTCGTAGCGGTGATCACCGATCTGGGTGGCGCTGACCGGGGACAGCTGCATCCAGGTATCCAGTGCCTTCTTCGACAGCTCGGCGAACTGGGCATCGGCCTGGGCCTGCCCGGCCTGCTCGGTGGAGGTGGACGGCGCGGTCGGGGCGTCACCGCTCTGGCAGCCGGCGAGGCTGGCGAGCAGGGCGGCGGCGAGCAGGTGCTTGCGCATCGGTGATCCTGTTGCTGAGGGAATCCCCGAGCATAGGCGGACAGGGCGTGCGCTGCACCTGCCTTTGGTTGGTGTCGGCTTGCCGAAACGGGTGGTTCAGCGGAGGGCTGTGTAGCCCGGGTAAGCGCAGCGCACCCGGGTTCCTGGTTCATTCGGCCCAACGAATCCCCGGGTGCGCTTCGCTTACCCGGGCTACCCGGCTCTGCACGAATTTTTAGCCTTCGTATTCAGCCAAGTCGCTATGCTGCCGCCACGAAACCTTTTGGGAACATGGAAGCATGAAGCAATTGCACGGAAGTACCTTGGCCTTGGCACTGGGCGCGCTGCTGGCGCTGGCCGGCTGTGCCAAGCATGAGATGTCGGCCGAAACCGCGGCCGTTGCCGCCGATGCGGTGCAATCCCCGGAAGGCGCGTTCCTGGCCTACGAGCACACGGTGCAGCTGCAGTTGCCGGGCAAGGACATCGCGCCGCGGGTGAAGGCGGTATCCGACGCTTGCCAGAGCGCCAGGTTCGGCGACTGCGCGGTGCTCAACGTGTCCCAGCAGGGCGGCGATACGCCGCGTGGCTCGATCAAGGTGCGGGTCGCCCCCAAGGGCGTGGAGCCGCTGATCGCGCTGGCCAGCGACAAAGGCGAGGTGACCACCCGCAACACCGAGGCCGAGGACCTGGCCCAGCAGGTGGCCGATACCCGATTGATGCAGGATCGCTTGAAGGCTGAACACGAGCGTCTGCTCGAGTATCAGCAGCGCAAGGATCTGGCGGTGGCCGACCTGCTGACGATTTCGCAGCGCCTGTCGGAGATCGAAGCTGGCCTGCAGCAGGCCAATCGTGATTCGGCGCAGCAGCACCGGCGCATCGATACTCAACTGGTGACCATCAACATCGAGTCGACCAACAGCCAGCGCAATCGCAGCGAGATTGGCCGGGCGTTCGGCGATTTCGGCGAGATCTTCACCACCAGCGTGGCTTATGTGATCCGTATCGCCGCAGGCCTGCTGCCGTTGATTCTGGTTGGTGGCTTCCTGGCATGGCTGCTGCGCCTGTGGTGGCGCCGCCGCAAGAAGAAGTAATCCGCAGATTTGTGGGAGCGGCGTAAGCCGCGAAGCTGATGCTCTGAAACGACACCAGCTTCGCGGCACGCGCAAGTAAAGTACCCAGTGGCTTTTGTAGAAGCGGCGTCAGCCGCGAAGCCGATGATCTGAACCGTTTCCAGCTTCGCGGCTAACGCCGCTCCCACAAGAGCGGGCATCAGCCATGCAGGTGCAGCTCCGGAATCCGCTTTTCGTGCACGGCAAACAGGTCCTGGAACTCTTCTTCGTTGAACTCATCGGGCAGATAGACCGCCACCTGGCTGCTGACGCCGTTGGCGTCTACCCGCTCGCGCGGGCCGGCCCGCAAAGACACTTCGCGATCCTTGAAGGTGGTAACCCATGGGGTCTCATCCCACTGGGTCACCTCAGCGTTGTCTGCATCCCAGATCACAACAATCGTAAACATGGCGTCTCAACTCTTCAGGGCGCGGTGTTCGCTGGTGATGGTCGCACCTTCGCCCATCACTTTGGTGACCGGTGTACGGGTGGCTACATCCAGTAGTCGTTCCCATTGTTCGCCTGTCAACGCGCCGGTAGCGGAAAGAATGCGGTGCACCTGCAGCTTACCGGCTTCATCGCGGCTGGAGGTCAGCTCGGCGTTGAACTCACCTAGCTCCCAGCCTTTTTTCTCTGCATACATACGCAAGGTAATCGCGGTGCAGGCGGCAAGCGATGCCAGATACAGGTCGAACGGCGCCATGCCTGCGTCCTGCCCGCCCAAGCGGGCCGGCTCATCGGCCACAAGACTGTGGACGCCGTTGCTGATGCGATGGGCGTAGTTGCTTTCCGTTGATTCAATGGTGACGTGGGCCATGGCAGGCTCCTTCGGAACGAGTCGTCAAGCTACTGCGATACATGCAGCTCGGGTAGTCACCGTTTACTGCCTGCATCGTCCCATCGGCTGAACGATGCCGCCGCTCACATCGTCACGAAGGCTGCGTGGCCGGCAGGAAGTGCTGTCGCGGCCTCTTCCAGCAGGCAATTGACGGCGGTCTTCAACATCTTTGGCGCGATGAAGTGGCGATGCATCGGGTCCACCGCTGCCATGTACAGGTGCCCGAAGGGATTGCGGCAATACACGCGGGTGGAAAGGCTGAAGGTGATCCGCTCGCCATCGCGCTGCACCGCGACGCTGGACCGGAATTGCAGGTGGCGATCATCGGCACCAAGCAGCACCTGCGCCGAGTTGGCACTGATGGAAGTGGCCAGCACCGGGAAGCGCTGGGCAAAGCGTTGTTTCGACGCATCGCTCAACAGCGACGATACAGGGCAGCCCAGTGACGAGGTGCGTAGTCGCAATGGGCGTGCGACCAGGTTCCGCAGCCGCATCAGGCTGCTGACGCTGTCGGCGGGTTGTTGGATGAAGGCGGTGAGCAGGGCCGCCAGCAGTTGTTCTGGATGGCTGCTGGCAAGCCAGCGTTGATCGATTTGCACCTCCACGTGATCCTGGTGCTGGTAACGCGGCAGTTGCTCGGCCAATAGTGAGTCTGGTGGCAGTTGATGCCCGCCATGCACCCGCAGGCTGGGCAGCCTGAGCGATGTAGTGCCGCTGCGCGGTCGCAGTTGCACCAGCAGTTGGCGCAACTGCCCGGCATGCTGGCGCAGTTGCGCACACGCCCAGGCTTGCCGAGGCTTGGGATCGAAACTGAGTACGCTGGTCCACACCTCGGTTTGTTGTGTGTGCTGCTGCAGTGCTGCCGGCATCAGCTCAGTGAGGCTGGCGAGGTCGGCCTCGCCGCGCGCGACCTGCGCCTGCAGTGCGGGATCCAGCGCGCCTGCGGTTTCATCGGGATGGCAGGAGACCGCGAACAGCGCTGGATGCCTGCCGTTGTCGCGCAGTGGCTCGAACTGATGCCAGGTGTTGGCGGCCATGCGCACCGTGAACAGACAATCGGCGGGAATCTCGACGTGGCGCAGGGCCTGCTGGATATCCTGCGGCGTGTCGCAGGCCGAACCTGCGGCGATGAAGCGTAGGCGCGCGCCGCCGCTGCCGCTGATCGCGGTGAACACACGCGGTGCAGCATGACGGTGGAATGGATGACCATTACTGCCCACCGAGAACGTGTACAGCGCGGCGTTGTCGCCGGCCGCCAGGTTGGGCGCTGAAAGCCGCGCCGAAGGCTCGTCCAGCGCATCGTTGAAATGCGCATGCTGGGCCTGGCGTGCACCTGCCGCTGTTGCAACTGCATCGCCGGCGCCCACATCCAGCTGGGTCAGTAGTGTGACTTCGGCGGCACGGCTGCCATCACTGGCATTGATCGAGACATGCGGAAAGCTGCTTTCGTTCGGAGTGCGACTGCGTTCCATGCGATGCCTCGTGGTAGTTAGCTGGCGGGTTTTGCCTTGGTCTTGGCATTGCGACGTGATTCGCGCTGTAGCGGCCCGGCCGTTGGGCAGACCTCGAAGGCGAAGCGGCTCAAAGTGTTGACCATGTTGTCGGGGGTGAGCCGGTAGAAAACGAACTGGCCACGGCGCTCGCTGGTGACCAGCCCGGCTGCGGTGAGCACCGAGAGATGACGCGAGATGGCCGGCGCGCTCATCTCGAAACGCTGGCCGATCTCGCCAGCGGTGAGCTCCTGCGCCGACAGATACGCCAGGATCTGCCGGCGCGGGCGTGAGGCAAGGGCTTCGAAGATCTGATCGGCAGGCATGGGTAATCAATTAACTAATTCGTTAATTAATTAAACGCCTGATTGCCCGGGAATGTCAAGCAGTGAACCTGTAGTGCCGAGCCATGCTCGGCAGGGGCTTTACCGGTAAGGCCTCTGCCGAGCATGGCTCGGCACTACATGATTCGTTTTTTTATCGAATCCTTACCGGCAACGGGATGTTGCACAGGTCGATGTGGCCGGCGGCGCGCTTGTAGAAACCGTCCACGCGATTGCGACGCGCTTCCACCGCATCGGCGAAGGTCTTTGAATCGGTACGCAGCACCTGCAGGTTTACCCGCTGTGCTTCCGGCAATTCGCTGGCCAAGGTGATCGCCTTGATCTGCGTGCGCTGCGCGGGGTCTTCGTAGAAGCCCATCGGGTCCGGGCCGCGCTTGATCGTGCTGAGCAGCTCCATGCCCTTGAGCACGCGGCCAACCAGGGTGATGTTGCGGTCCAGCTGGCGCGGCGATTGGCCGGTGACCACGTAAAGTTCTGCACCAACGCTGCTGTCTTCGTCATTGTTGCGGCCGGCGCCGAGCGCGCCATAGCAATGCGCCAACCAGGCGTTCTTGCCATCGCTGCCCACCGCGAAGTCGCCTACGAAGCCGGTCCTGGTGGCCCAGCCATCACGGTCGGGCAGGGCGGTGAAGGCAAGTCCTTCGACAGGACGCTGGAACTCCGCTGGCAGGTGGCTCTTGGCGCTGCCCATCGACTTGGCTTTGGCCGCATCGTCGGCATCGGCGTCGCCGAACTGCACCACGAAGTTGTCCTGCGAGCGGTAGATGCTCAGCCCATCCCAGAAGTGTTCCTTGGCCATCGTGCGGATGTTGCCGGCGTGCTCGGGTGCGAACTGCGGGGCCAGCTCGATGATGACGCGGCCGCCTTCCACATCCATGTACAGCGTGTTCTCTGCTGCCGGGGTATGCCAGTCGCTGGCCGGTGCGGCATCGATGATCTCCTGCGCGCTGCGGTACTTGGCGGGGGCGTCGGCCGCCAGCAGCGGCAGCGGGGACAGCGACAGGGCCAGGGCGAGCAGGCAGGGACGTAGCGTCATCGTGCGCATTCCAGTTGGGTGTGTCGCCGATTCTGCGCGATTGCACTTGCTGTCGGCCAGCCTTGTGACCGAGGTTGGGGGTGACTACCGGCATATTCACTATAGCGAACTAAGTACTAGTATCTACTTCACGTTAGCTGGCAGGAGTAAGGGCCATGACTGAATTGGATGCGTATCTGCGTAAGTTCCAGAAGGAATTGAGCACAGGCACGGTGTCACTGGCCTTGCTGGCGGTGCTGGCCAAGGCGCCGGAGCCGCTGTACGGCTATCTGATTGCCAAGGAGCTGGAGCGGGTTGGTGATGGCGTGCTGAGCGGCAAGCAGAGCGCCTTGTACCCGGTGCTGCGCAACCTGGAAGGCGCTGGCCTGCTGGAAAGCCATGTGGAGCCGTCGGTGGCTGGACCGCCGCGGCGCTACTACCGCATCAACGACGACGGTCGCGCCGCCCTGCGGCAATGGATCGCTGCCTGGAATGCCACCCGCGACTCGGTCGAGTCGGTACTGGAAGGAGTCAACTGATGACTATCGAATTCAACGCGCGGCCGCTGCCGACGACGATTCCCGAATACCTGGACCAGCTGCGTGCCGCATTGAGCGGCGCTGACCTGGCGATGATCCAGGACGCGCTGTACGACGCCGAGGAATACCTGCGCTCGGAGCTGGCCGAACAGCCGGGCAAGAGCGAGGCCGAGGTGATTGCAGGCGTTGCCGGCAGCTACGGTGCGCCGGAGGAAGTTGCGGAGATCTATCGCGAAACCGAGGTCACGGTGAACCGCGCGATGCGCACGCCACGGCCTGCAACGCGTCCAGTACCTGTAATGGCGATGGCGGCAGCGGGCGCCACGGCTTCTTCCGTCGAGCCAGGCGCTGCGGCATCGGTTGCTGCGCCGGTACAGCGTTCCCTGCTGGCACGCTTCTTCGGTGTTGCGCTGGATCCACATACCTATGGCGCGCTGTTCTACATGCTGCTGTCGTTGGCCACCGGTACCTTCTTCTTCACCTGGGTGGTCACCGGTTTGTCGCTGTCGGTATCGCTGCTGATCCTGATCATCGGCCTCCCGATCCTGCTGCTTTTCCTGGGCTCGGTGCGGGTGTTGTCGCTGGTTGAAGGCCGCATCATCGAAACCATGTTGGGTGTGCGCATGCCGCGTCGTCCGACCTATACCGATCGCAGCCAGGGTTGGCTGCAGCGCATCGGTGCGATGTTCTCGGACGGCCGCACCTGGCTGACGATGCTGTACTTCGTACTGATGCTGCCGCTGGGCATCCTGTACTTCACCGTGGCGACGACCTTGCTGTCGACGTCGTTGGCCTTGGTATTCGCACCGGTGGCTGCACTGTTCACCAACGAGCCAATCGGGATCTGGATCGACGGCGTCAACGTTGGCAATGCGTTCTGGTTGTGGCCGGTATCGGTGGGTGTAGGTGTGCTGCTGCTGTTCGGCACGCTGCATCTGGCACGCGGCGTAGGCAAGCTGCATGGCGCGATGGCCAAGCATCTGCTGGTGCGCTTGTAAGCACGTTGGTTTGGATCTAGACGAGGGCGCCGATGGCGCCCTCGTTGTTTTTCGCTCCCTCCCTTTGGCGTAGCCAAGGGGAGGGATGGGGAGGGGTGGGCTCTTCGCTTGCTGATGCAGCGGTGGCCTTCGCGGCTTACGCCGCTCCCACTGTGTGCCTAGGCTGATGTGATGCTGGGAAGGCTTCTGCCGAGCATGGCTCGGCACTACAGTGGCAAGGTCGCTTGCCGAGCATGGCTCGGCACTACCGTTGGTCAGCGCTGGGCGCGGCGGCGTAGCGGGGTGACGTTGCTGCTGGCTTTCTTCGCTTTCTTTGCTGCTGGCTGCGCGGACTGGGCGCTGAAGAAATCGCGCATCTTCGGGTACACCACTTCGCGCCAGCGGCGGCCGCTGAAGATGCCGTAGTGGCCGGCACCTTCGACGATGAAGTGATCGCGGCGCGAGGCCGGGATGCCGGTGCACAGCGCCTGCGCGGCTTCGGTCTGGCCGAGGCCGGCGATATCGTCGAGCTCGCCCTCGATGCTCAGCAGGGCGGTGTCGCGGATCGCCGACGGATCGACGTGTTCACCGCGCACATACCATTCGCCACGCGGCAGCAGGAACTCCTGGAACACCACGCGGATGGTGTCCAGGTAGAACTGCGCCGGCATGTCCAGCACGGCGTTGTACTCGTCGTAGAAGCGGCGATGCGCATTGGCATCGTCCATGTCGCCCTTGACCAGGTCGGTGTAGAAATCCCAGTGCGACATCAGGTGGCGGCTGGGGTTCATCGACATGAAACCGGCGTGCTGCAAAAAGCCCGGATAGACGCGACGGCCCTGGCCCGGATACGGCGCCGGAATGGTGTGGATGACGTTGTTCTCGAACCACGACATCGGATTGCGGGTGGCCAGGTTGTTGACCGCGGTCGGGCTGCAACGCGCATCGATCGGGCCGCCCATCATCACCAGCGAGCGCGGCGTGGCTTCGCCACGGCTGGCCATCAGTGACACCGCCGCCAGAACCGGCACGGTCGGCTGGCAGACGCTGACCACGTGCACATTCTCGGCGCCGAGGTGGCGGATGAACTCCTGCACGTATTCGATGTAGTCGTCCAGGCCGAACTCACCCTGTTCCACCGGCACCATGCGCGCGTCGACCCAGTCGGTCACGTAGACGCGGTGGTCGCGCAGCAGGGTGCGCACGGTATCGCGCAGCAGGGTGGCGTGGTGACCGGACAGCGGTGCAACCACCAGCACGATGGGCTGCGCCAGCAGCGCTTCGACCTTGGAGGTTTCATTGCTGTGGCGCTTGAAGCGCAGCAGCTTGCAGAACGGCTTCTCAACCTCGGTGAGCTGGGCGATCGGCACGATCTCGCCATCAAGCTCCAGCTCGTGGATGCCCCATTCGGGCTTCTCATAATCCTTGCCGAGGCGGTGGAACAGCTCGTTCATCGCCGCGAAGCGATCAGCGCCCGGCATCGACGACCACCAGTGGCCCGAATTATTGAAGAACGCCGCATTCGCCTGCGCCTGGTGAACCCAGGGCGCAAGCAGATTGCGGGTCAATTCATGCAGTTGATAAAGCATGACGTCCCAATATGTACAGTCATATGATGCTGTGCAGCATAGCGCACTATCGCAGAGCGCGAGTTAAGCCGGTATCGGCCTTTAGTCGGCCCTTTCCAGCGCGGCGATGTCTTCGCTGAATGCGGGCCCCAGCCAGCAATGCGAGCCGACCCCGCGGAAACCGACCTCGCGCAGCTGGCGCTTGTACCAGCGGGCAGGGCGCTGCTGGAAGCCGTCATGGTCGCCATGGAACTCGTCCTCGGCGGTGAACAGCTCCAGGAAGGCGACCCCGCCACACAGTTCGGCCAAGCCCGGCAGGCCCTTGCGCAGCTCACGGCTGGGCACGTAATGGATCACATCCGAGCAGACCAGCAGGTCGACCGGCGCGCACGGGCGCAGCCATTGGAAGTCGCCGAAGCCGGCCAAGTGCAGGTTGCGGGTGCGGCCATAGCGGCGCACCGCGTACTCACTGCTGTCGAAGCCCATGTACTGCAGTTTGGGCCGCAGCTTGAGCAGCGGCGCGCGCCAGGCGCCTTCGCCGGCACCGATGTCGAGCACGCTGCGGATCGGGCGTTCGAGGTAGTACTCGGCTGCGGCGACAGCCAATTGCACCTTGCGGGCCAGGCGCGCTGCGCCGCCGATATCGTCACGGCGGTACCAGCGTTGGAAGTAGTCGGCGTCGTACTGCTTGTCCTGCATGTGCGTGTCTTGTGCGGATGGGCGAAAATGGCGCTCATCCTACGCCGCCGATGGAGCCAGCGCATGCAGTCGTACTTTTGGGTAAAGACCTTCCACCTTGTTTTCGTGGTGGCGTGGATGGCGTCGGTGTTCTACCTGCCGCGGATCCTGGTCAACCTAGCCGAGGCGGCGGGGCAGCCGGCGGTGGTGGAACGACTGCAGTTGATGGGCAAGCGCCTGTACCGGTTCGGCCATGTGATGTTCGGGTTTGCCTTCATCCTGGGGCTGGTGCTGTGGCTGGGTTACAAGGTGCTGCCGGAGTTCCCGACCATGGTGGCGCCGGGTGCCGCTGGCTGGCTGCATGCCAAGCTGGGTCTGGTGATCCTGCTGATGGTGTACTTCACCTTCACCGGCCGTTGGTTGAAGGGCACGATCAAGGGCAAGGCATTGCCGTCCTCGGGCACGCTGCGCTGGTTCAATGAGCTGCCGTTGGTGCTGTTCATTGCGATTGTTTATCTGGTGCTGGCGAAGCCGTTCTGAGGTTTCTCGGGAACTGCGAAGAGCAAAGGCACCCCTCCCAACCCTCCCCTTGGCTGCGCCAAAGGGAGGGCTCAAGCTCTGCCCCTCCCTTTGGCGCAGCCAAGGGGAGGGCTGGGGAGGGGTTGAGCTTGTGACCCTTACTGCCCCCGCAAAGCCTCCGCAAACTGCGGATAGCCAAACACATTGTTGTGATCGGCATCAGCCATGGTCACTGCCTGCGCCACACCGGGCTGGAACTCGCGCAACAACCGCAACGAACTCGCATTCGGAATCACCTCATCCCTGCCGGCGATGATCAGCGTGGTGGGTGCGGTGATCCGGGCGGCGTGACGCCATGAGTCGTAGTGATCGCGTAGCAGCAGGCGTACCGGGAAGGCGGGGAACATGCGTGCAGCCAGGCCGCCAATGCTGTCGTAAGGGGTGATCAGGACCAGCCGCTGAACTGGTCGTGCAGCGGCGAGTTGCACGGCGACGCCCGAGCCGAGGCTGCGGCCAATCACGATGATGTCGTGGGGTTGGCTGGAGCTGGTGCCGTCATATAGCGCCAATGCATCGCTGATAAGCGCGGCTTCGGTTGGTGAGCCGCTGCTGCCGCCATAGCCGCGGTAGTGCATCGCGTGGATCGCGGCATCGGGGAAGCCCTGCTGCAGCATCGGCAGCGCCTGCGAGACATCTTCGGCATTGCCGCCGAAATACAGTACGAGCTGCGTGCTGTGCTGCCGGTTGCTGGAGACGATGATGTCGGCATCGCCGCGCGGCAGCGTCCAGTGCGGCACATCGGCGCTGCGCGGCGCCGGGTGGTAGAGCATGCTGCGTGCATTGAAGGCGAGCAGGGCGCAGGCGATCAGGTACATGCTGGCGAGCAGGCTGATGGCGATCAACAGGACTTTCAGGCTGGTGATCATGCTGCTTGGCCTCGCCAGGGATGGGGAGAAGGCAGGTGACGCAGTCCACACGCGCAGCGCGTGTCACAACCCGGTGCCAGCAAGCAGGCGGCTACCGTGCTTGTAGGAGCGGCGTGAGCCGCGAAGCAAGTACATCACCAGCTGGCGCACATGCCAAGGGCTTCAGCAGGGTCAGTTTCGCGGCTCACGCCGCTCCTACAAAAACCATGTTCCTGCGCTCAGCCCGCCGGCGTCAGCTGCCGCAGTTCCTTGCGGGCGGCATCGATCCAGGCGCGCTGCGCCTGCTGGTAGTAGCGCGGCGAGGTCTCGGCGCGGTCGATGATGTTCTGCAGCTGCTTGGCCGCGTCGTCGTCGCGGCCCGCCCGCTTGAGCAGCAAGGCATAGCGCAGCCGCGCTTCCTCGCCCGGGTAGCCGCCGATCATGGCTTCATACTCGTGCAGGGCTGCGGGGATGTCAGCGCTGTCTTCCACCGTGCGCGCATAGAGCAGATGACCTTCATGCGAGCGGAAGTTGGGGTTGGCCGCGATCAACGCTTCCAGCGTCTTGCGCGCCTGTGCCGGCTGCTGCAGGCCGTACTGGGCCTTGGCCAGGCCCAGCATGAGGTCCGGGTCTTCGCGGTGCAGCCCGCGCAGCGCACCTTCGTACAGCGTGGCTGCTTCGGCGTACTCGCCGCGGTCCAGGTGCTCCTGGGCCAGGCGCCTGCGATTGTCGGCGGTGTCGGAAGCACGCAGACGCTGGTCGGCCTCACGCTTGCCGCGCTGCGGGTCGAGCTGGTCACGGACCTGGCGCAGACCACGACGTGCGGTCGGGTTGTTGCGCAGCCCGGGCAGTACTTCGGCGATCACGTAGATCAGCACCGCCAGGTACGAGAAGAACAGCAGGATGAAGATCCAGTACAGCGGTCGCCCGGTGCGCACGACGTGCACGCAGCAGGCGACCTGCAGGATCAACGAAAGCAGAATGATCGGACTCATCCGTGTGTCCTCGGCTGTACTGGTTTGATTACGCGGCCTCGTAGACGCCGTAGCTGCGCAGGCGCTTGTAGCGGCGTTCCAGCAGTTCTTCGACCGGCAGCTTATCCAGCGCGTCCAGCTCATTGAGCAGCACGGCCTTCAGGCGCTTGCCCATCTGGGTCGGGTTGCGGTGTGCGCCGCCGATCGGCTCGCGGACCATCTTGTCGATCAGGCCCAGGCTCTTCAGGCGCGGGGCGGTCATGCCCAGCTGCTCGGCGGCGTCCTTGGCCTTGCCGGCGTCCTTCCACAGGATCGAGGCGCAGCCTTCCGGGGTGATGGTCGAATAGACGCTGTACTCAAGCATCAGGGTGCGGTCGCCCACGCCCAGCGCCAGTGCGCCGCCGGAGCCGCCTTCACCGATCACGGTGCAGATCACCGGCACCTTCAGCTCGGCCATCTCCATCAGGTTGCGGGCGATGGCTTCGGACTGGCCACGCTCTTCAGCGTCGATGCCCGGCCAGGCGCCAGCGGTGTCGATCAGGGTCAGCACTGGCAGGCCGAAGCGCTCGGCCATCTTCATCAGGCGCAGCGCCTTGCGGTAACCCTCGGGCTTGGGCATACCGAAGTTGCGCTTGATCTTTTCCTTGGTGTCGCGGCCTTTCTGGTGGCCGATCAGCATCACCGAGCGGCCGCCGATACGGGCCAGGCCACCAACAATGGCCTTGTCGTCTGCAAAGGCGCGGTCGCCGGCCAGTTCCTGGAACTCGTCGCAGAAGATGCGGATGTAGTCCAAGGGGTAGGGGCGCGACGGGTGGCGGGCCACCTGCAGCACCTGCCACGGGGACAGGTTGCGGAAGATCTGGGCAGTACGCAGGCGCAGCTTGTCTTCAAGCGCCTTGACCTCAGCATCGACATTGACCGCCGGGCCAGCGCTGGCATTGCGCAGGTCCTTGATCTTGGATTCCAGATCGGCGATGGGTTGCTCGAAATCGAGGTAGTTCGGATTCATCGGAAACCGTCAGCAATGAAAGGGGGGAAGTGTAGCCGAACGCGCCGTATCAACCCGTACGCGTCCGTCCGGACAATCAATTGGCCCAGGGCGGGCTGTACTTGACCTTGACCCGGCGCACGGCCGGGTCCTCACGCAGGGCGTCCAGCAGCTTGGGCGTGACCCGCACCGAGCCGCTGCTGCCCAGGTCGAGCATGCCGGCAATGCTGCCGGGCTTGCCATTGAGCAGCAAGTCCAGCCGCAAAGGGGTACGGCCGGGACGGTTGGCGGCCAGCAGGGCGTCGATCCGTTGCCAGATCGGGCCGCCGCGGCCATCCACACGCATCGACAGGCGCAGCGCATGGTCGGCGCAGAGCTGTTCGTAGTCCCAGCACTGGCGCAGGCGCAGGGCATAACCGCCGTTGAACTCGTCTTCGCGCAGGCCGCCCTTGACCACCAGGATGCGGTCCTTGGTCATCAGGTGGCCGAATTCGGCCAGGCCATCGGAGAATGCGCTGCATTCGACCCGGCCCTTGCCGTCTTCCAGTGTCACGAAGACCTGACTGTCGCCCTTGCGGCGCACGCCAATGACCATGCCGGCCAGGATTACCGGGGATTCCTGACGCCAGGCGCGCTTTTCGCCGTCCTTGGAGGGGAAGGCGGGGGTGATCAGCTTGTCGAGGCCGCCGAGGTCGGTGCCGACCAGTTCCTTGACGTCGTCTGCATACGGATCGAACGGGTGGCCACTGAGGAAGAACCCCAGCGTTTCGCGCTCGCCGTTGAGCAGCTGTGCAAGAGGCCACTCCTTGCTCTCGGGCAGGTCGAGCTGGCTGGCGGTGCTGACCGGATCCGGCGCGCCGAACAGCGAGTTCTGCCCGGAGGCCTTCTCGCGCGCCATCTGCTCGGTGGCCTTGATCACCTCCGGCAGCTGCAAAGCCAATGTCGCGCGATTCTTGCCGACGCCGTCGAAGGCACCGCAATTGATCATCGCTTCCAGTGTGCGGCGATTGAGCTTGCCCGATTCCACCCGCGCGCAGAAATCCAGCAGCGAAACATATTCGCCGCCGCGCTCGCGCTGTTCGACTACCGCTTCGCACGCACCTTGGCCGACGCCCTTGATCGCGCCAAGGCCATAACGGATGGTGTCGGCGTTGGCGGCCTCGAACATATAGGCCGACTCGTTGACGCGTGGCGGCAGCACGGTCAGGCCAAGGTTCTTCACCTCGGCAAGGAAGCCCACCACCTTGTCGGTGTTGTCCATGTCCGAGGACAGCGTCGCGGCCATGAACTCGGCCGGGTAATGACGTTTGAGCCAGGCGGTCTGGTAGCTGACCAGTGCGTATGCGGCAGCATGCGACTTGTTGAAACCGTAGCCGGCGAACTTCTCCATCAAGTCGAAGATTTCGTCAGCCTTGGGGCCATCGACGCCGCCGGCGGCCGCGCCTTCGCGGAAGATCTCGCGGTGTTTGGCCATTTCCGCCGGCACCTTCTTGCCCATTGCACGGCGCAACAGGTCAGCGCCGCCCAGCGAGTAACCGCCGACGATCTGTGCCATCTGCATCACCTGCTCCTGGTACACCATGATGCCGTAGGTGTCTTTCAGGATTGCCTCGGTACGCGGATCGGGATAGATGATTTCTTCCTGTCCGTGCTTACGCGCGTTGAAGGAGGGAATCAGGTCCATCGGGCCCGGGCGGTACAGCGACACCAGGGCGATCAGGTCTTCGAAACGGTCGGGCCGCGCGTCCTTCAGCAGGCGCCGCATGCCCGAGGATTCAAACTGGAACACTGCGCCGGTATTGCCGTTGGCGAAGATGTCCTTGTAGGTCGGCGCATCATCCAGCGGGATGTAGGCGATATCGATCGGTGGAATGCCGGCGCGCTCGTGGCGACGGTTGATCGCCTTCACCGCCCAATCAATGATGGTCAGCGTGCGCAGGCCGAGGAAGTCGAACTTCACCAGGCCGACTTCTTCAACGTCGTTCTTGTCGAACTGGGTGACCGGGTTCTTGCCGATGCCGCCGTCGTCATGTTCGGCGTACAGCGGGCAGAACTCGCTCAGCGGCTCTGGCCCGATCACCACGCCACCGGCGTGCTTGCCGGCGTTGCGGGTCAGGTCTTCCAGCTGCAGCGCGAGGTCGATCAGGTCGCGGACGTCGTCCTCGGACTCGTAGCGCTGGATCAGCTCGGCCGAGGCCATTTCCGAATTCGCGCCTTCCTTGCCCTTGCCCAGCGCATCCTTCAGGTGGATGCCGAGGATGTTGGGAATCAGCTTGGAAACGCCGTCGACCAGACCGTAGGGGAAGCCGAGCACACGGCCGGTATCACGCACCACCGCCTTGGCCGCCATGGTGCCGTAGGTGATGATCTGACTGACGCGCTCGCGGCCGTATTTGCGTGCGACGTAATCGATCACCTCGTCGCGGCGATCCATGCAGAAGTCGATGTCGAAGTCGGGCATCGACACGCGTTCCGGGTTCAGGAATCGCTCGAACAGCAGGTTGTAGGGCAGCGGATCCAGATCGGTGATCTTCAGCGCCCACGCCACCAGCGAACCGGCGCCGGAACCACGGCCCGGACCAATCGGAATGCCCTGGTTCTTACCCCACTGGATGAAGTCGGCCACGATCAGGAAGTAGCCGGGGAAGCCCATCTTGATGATGGTGTTGAGCTCGAACTCCAACCGCGCGTCGTAGTCCTCGCGGGTCATGCCGGCGGCGATTGGATGCACCTGCAGGCGCTCTTCCAGACCGTCGCGCGAGATCTTCTGGATCCAGCTGTCCAGGGTCTGGTCGTCCGGCACCGGGTAGTTGGGCAGGAAGTAGGTGCCAAGCCGCATTTCGACGTTGCAGCGTTCGGCCAATGCCAGGGTGTTGTCGATCGCGTCGGGGATGTCGGCGAACAGCTCGCACATTTCCTCCGGCGTCTTCAGGTACTGCTCGCGGCTGTACTCGCGCGGACGCTTGGGATCGTCCAGTACGCGGCCCGTGGAAATACAGACGCGCGCCTCGTGCGCATCGAAATCATTGGGCGACAGGAAGCGCACATCGTTGGTGGCCACCACCGGCAGGCCACGCTGGCCGGCGGCCATCAGCGCGAACTGGTTGAAAGCTTCCTCACCGTCGCGGCCGGTGCGGGTCAGTTCCAGGTGCAGGCCATCGCCGAACACGCGCTGCCAGTCGGCGAGCTGCTGCTCGGCCAGATCATGGCGGCCTTCGCTGGCCAGGCGGCCGGCGAGGCTGTGGCGGCCGGCCAGCGCAAACAGGTTCTTGCAGCCGTCCTTCAGCCATTGCGGATGCACGGCGACGCCGCCTTCGTTGCGGTGGCCCTCCATCCACGCACGGGTCAGCAGCCGTGACAGGCTCAGGTAGCCTTCGCGGTCGCGGCACAGCAAGGTCATGCGCCAGGGATCCTGGCCGTCCTCGGTGATCAGCAGATCGGCGCCGGCGATGGGCTTGACGCCCACGCCCTCGGCAGCCTTGTAGAACTTCACCAGCGCGAACATGTTGTTCAGGTCGGTGACCGCCAGTGCCGGCGCTTTCATCTCGACCGAGCGACTGAGCAGGTTGGCTTGCTTGGCCTTCTTCGGATCAGCCTGATCCGGTTTGGCGGGCACGCGGATGGTGGAATCCACCATCGAGAATTCGGTGTGGACGTGGAGATGGACGAAACGGGAAGAAGTAGACATGCGGGGCCAGAGTTATGCCGATGCAGGGTAGCGACGGGGGCGGGGTGGGGCAAGGCTTGACATGCCTTGCCGCGCCCGCCGGCCCGGGCGTTCGGCCCGTGCACGCACAGTAGCAGGGCGGCGGCGCAGCGGGCGGCAACGCCACCAGCGCCCGGCCCACGTGGCCCCAGCATGCGCTGCGTGGTTGTGGCTGGGGCCCGGTTGCAGCCGCGGTCAGTGGACGCGGAAGTAGGTAAACGATTCAGGTGCATAGCTGCCTTCACGCACCCTGCGCTGGTGCTCGTGGAGGCGGGCTTCGATCTCACGCAGTTCCAGCCAGCTGCTGCGATTGAAGGCGATTTCCCTGTCGTCACGGCCCTGGCGGCCGGCCTCGACGTGGCGCAGGCGCTGGTAGTCCACGAAGTTGGCGACTTCAGCGGCCAGTTTCGGCCAGGCGGTGTCGATCACGATGGCCAGATCCAGGTGGCCGACACCCGGGACGTTGTCCGGGATCAGCTGCCGGCTGGCGTGCAGGTAGGCAACCACCAGCTTCAGCTCGCGGGTTACATCGGCGCTGGGCTCCCAGTCGCGGTCCTGCACCAGCTGCTCCAGCAGCTGGGCGTGCTGTATCCGCTGTTGGATGCAGGGCGAGGGGGCACCGTCCGCGGCAAGGTCGTTCAGGTTGCGGGCGGCGGTGGCCAGCTGGTCGGTCTGCAACGGTGGCTGGGCGCGACCCAGCAGGGCGAGGAAACCGTTGAAGTACTCGACTTCACGCGGAACCAACAGATAGTCGTTGACGTGGTTGCGGCGCTGCGGGATGTCGGGCGGGAAACTGTCCAACACCTGCGGCAGGGGAAGGCGGGGGTCGGGGATGGCGTACATGGTGCTGCTCCTGCGGGGGACGGGGCGCGTCCGTGAAGGCGGGGACACAGCGCCAGCATCCGCTTGGGCGTAGCATTGGTCATGATGGCAGGCGGAGCCTTCAGACAGTCATTGCGCTGGTTTCTGAGGTTTTCATGAGGGTTTGCCCATGGGTGCGGTTGAAGACCCAGGTGACACTGGCCCGTTGCTGCATCGCTACCGTTTTGACGGCATCGTGGTGGACACGGTGGCGCATACGCTCAGCCGCGACGGCCAGTTCCAATCGCTGGAGCCCAAGGCATTTGCGGTGCTGTTGCTGCTGCTGCGGCACGCAGATGAGTTGCTGGTGCGCGACCAGTTGCTCGACGCTGTCTGGGGCCATCGGCATGTAACGCCGGGCGTGCTGACCCGTGCCATTGCCCAGTTACGTTCCGCGCTGGACGACCATTCACACGAGCCGCGTTACATCCAGACCCAGCACGGTTTGGGCTATCGCTTCATCGGCAAGCTGCTGCCGGCGGAGACGCCAGCGCTGGAGGCCGGGGCGGGGCAAGCGGTTGCCGAGTCAGCATTGGTGGAGCCAACGATTGCTGTCGTCGAGCCCGCTGATGATGTCATTGCTGAACCTGGCTCAGCGGTGCAGCCGCTGCCGCCCTTGCGCGCTCGATTCTCGCAATGGTGGCATGCAGCACCGAGCGTGGCATCGCCTGCATGGCTGCGTTCGCGGGCCTTGTTGGTTACCGGTGGCGTGTTGCTCCTGCTGATGCTGGTAGCAGGCGTATGGTGGTGGAGCAGAGGTCCGGTTGCGACGGCAGCATCAATTGCCGTGATGCCATTCAGCAGCCTCAGCGATGATGCGTCCGACCGTTACTTTGCCGATGGCCTGGCGGTGGAGATGCACGATGCCCTGACCAATGTGCCGGGTTTGAAAGTGGCCGCCAGGCAGCTGACCACGGCACACGAGGGGGAAGTGGAAGGCGAGGACGTGCGCCGGATCGGGCGCCGCCTCGGTGTGGCGACGCTGCTGGATGCAAGCGTGCGCCGCGAGGGTGGGCGGGTAAGGATCAGTGCGCGGCTGTCTGACACCGCCACCGGCTTTACGCTGTGGGCGGAGACCTACGACCGCGAGATCAACGACGTCTTCGCGCTGCAGGGAGAGATAGCGAACAGTGTGGTGCACGCCTTGCTCGGACACCTGCCCGGGAAAACCGCCGGTGTCGCGCAGCGGCTTACACCGACCAAGGATGTTAATGCCTACGACGCCTATCTGCGCGGACTGGCGCTGCTGCAACGGCCGATAGGCGAAGCTGGTAACGATCGGGCAATGGCGGCGTTCGCCCAGGCCTTGAGCCTTGATCCGCATTTCGCGCGGGCGCAGGCCGGGATCTGCCGGGCCCAGATCGCGCGGCTGGAGGGTGTCAGCGATGCGGAGGCGTTCGCGCGTGCACGCGAGGCCTGCGCGCGGGCGCAGGCAATGGACCCGGGCCTGCGCGAGGTCAGCCTGGCAATGGCCGAGATCGCCCGGGTCAGTGGCCAGAACGAACAGGCGCTGGGCTTGTACCAGCAGGTCATGGGCGACCCGGCGCTGCGTGCAGACGGTCTGGTCGGGCAGGCACGAACCTACGCTGCACTCGGGCAGGAGGCGAAGGCGTTGCAGGCATTCCAGCAGGCCATCGCGGCCCGCCCCAGCGACGCGCAGATATATCGACTGCTCGGCTATCACCATTGGTTGCGCGGCGACGTGCCCAAGGCGATCGATGCGTTTGTCACCGCCACCGTGCTGCAGCCAGAAGACAGCCGTTTATGGGGCAGCCTGGGCGGACTGTATCTTGCCCAGGGCGATACCGTGCAGGCCGGGCATGCGTTCAACATGTCCTTGTCGATCGAGCCCAATGCCGGTGCATTGACCAATCTCGGCACGATGAAATTCGATCACGGCGAGTACGCGGTGGCTGCGGAGCTGTTCCAGCAGGCAACCGTGCTGGAGCCGGAGGACTATCTGCACTGGGGTAATCTGGCAGATGCCTTGGCCGCTTCGCCGGCCACCGCAGCGCAGGCGCAGGCACCGTATCTGCGAGCAGCGCATCTGGCGCAGCAGTATGTGGACGTGCGCCGCGACGATGCCTATGCCTTGGCCTTGCTGTCCTGGTACCGGGCAAATCTGGGTGAACGCGCGCGTGCGCTTGCGGACCTGCAGGCGGCACGCGCGCTGGGGACGCAGGCGGCCGAGGTCGCGCTGTGGTGTGCGCAGACCTTGACCTTGCTTGGCGACCATCCCGGTGCGCGCTCCTGTATTGAAGTTGCGTTGAAACAGGGAATCCCACAACAGCGCATCGACGCGTTGCTGTCGCTGCAGCGCTATGCGCTTGTCGGTAGCGGGGTGCGCCGGGAGTGAACTGATTTTCTGTCCGGGGCGGCGGACCTCACCGAGGAGATGTCGTCATGAACTACAGCGTGTGGATATTTGTCGGGCTTTCTGCCGGTGTCGCTGCCTGTGCCACGCAGCCGCCTCCGGCGCCAAATGATCCTGTGCAATGCACGAATACCTTGCCCGCGCGGATCGTCAAGATGGTGTATGTGGATGTGATGGCGGGGCCCAGTGGGCCTGTCGTCAGCCCGGACGAATGCGTCGTGCGCAGCGGAACCATCGTGCTGTGGCGCACGCCGGAAAACGTGCTGGATCCCTTTGAGTTGGCGTTCGCCGAGTCGCCGGTTGACGCGGCGACCCACCGCATGTCGGCGAATGGGGCGCCAAAGGATTTCCGTTCCCAGCGCATGGGCAGGCGACAGGGCGTTGAAATCACGGCCAAGGAAGTGACCGTCGAGAACCGGATCAAGTACGACGTGCGTATCGGTTCAAGCCACCTCGATCCGGGGATCAAGATCATGCCGCGCTGACAGGCGCGGCGGCTGACTCAGGATGCGCCCAGGCTTGCACGCACCGGCGCAAAGCTGCGGCGGTGCTGCGGGCAGGGGCCGTGCGCTTTCAGTGCGGCCATATGCAAGGGGGTGCCATAACCCTTGTGCTGGTCGAAGCCGTACTCGGGATGCTGTTGGTGCAGCTCCAGCATGAAGCGGTCGCGGCTGACCTTGGCCAGGATGGAGGCGGCCATGATGCTGCGGTCGATGGCGTCGCCACCAACCAGCGCTTCGGCCGGGCAGGGCAGACCCTTGGGGATCTTGTTGCCGTCGATGCGGGCGAACTGGGCGACATGTGCCACGCCTTCCACTGCCAGGCGCATGCCCTGCATGGTGGCCTGGAAGATATTGAGGCTGTCGATCTCGGCCACATCGACCATGACGATTTTGTAGGCCAGGGCGCGCTCGATGATGCGGTCGTAGAGCTGGTCGCGACGCAATGCGGTCAGCGCCTTGGAGTCGTCCAGGCCATTGATGCGCGGGCGCCCGGGATCGAAGACAACGGCCGCCACCGCGACCGGGCCGGCCAATGGTCCGCGTCCTGCCTCATCGACGCCAGCGACCAGGCGCGGAACCTGTTGTGCAAGCAAGGCGGCATCATCAAACAACGACAGCGAGGCATCCGCTGCCGGGCTACGGCGGGAGGTCACGGCTGGCCTTGCGTCATCGGTGCCTGCAGCAAGCCGGCGACAGCGTCGGCAGCGCGTGCCGAGGCATCCTGGCGCAGTTGCTGGTGCAGCTGCTGGTAGTCGTCCTGCAGGCCGCTGACGCACTCGGGATGTTCAAACCAGTTGCGTACCGCGGCAGCCAGATTGTCCGCCGTGCAATCGTGCTGGATCAGCTCCGGCGCGAGGTCCTTGCCGGCCAGAACATTCGGCAGGGCAAAGCGGGTGACTTTGATCAGGCCCAGTGCCTTGACGATGCGATAAGTCAGTTCGGCGACGCGGTAGCCCACGACCATTGGGCGTTTGACCAGCATGGTTTCCAGTGTGGCGGTGCCGGACGCCAGCATCACCACATCGGCGGCAATCATCGCTTCGCGTGCCTTGCCATCGAGCAGGTGCAGGCGCGCGCTGGGGAGCGCTGCGCTGCGGATCTGTTCGGTGATCATGGCCTTGCACTTGGCATTGGCTGCCGGCACGACGATATGCAGGCCGCGGTCCTGCTCGCACAACTGCCAGGCGGCGGCGAAGAACGGTGGGCCGAGGCGGCTCACTTCGCCCAGACGGCTACCGGGCAGTACCGCGAGCAGCTTTGCCTGCCCGGGAATACCCAGGGCTTGGCGAGCAGCTGCGCGGTCAGTTTGCAGCGGGATCTCATCAGCCATCGGATGGCCGACGAAGCGCGCATCAATGCCGTGGCGGGCATAGATTGGTGGTTCCATCGGGAACAGGCATAGCACCAGATCGGCACTGGCACCGATTTTTTCGGCACGCTTCTCGCGCCATGCCCATACCGAGGGGCTGACGTAATGCACGGTGCGCAGGCCGCGTTGCTTGAGCCACTTTTCGACGCCCAGATTGAAATCCGGTGCATCGATGCCGATGAACACATCCGGCTTCCAGTCGAGCACGCGCTGGCGGAATTCCTTGCGCAGTTTCAGCAGGCGTGGCAGATGACGCAGGATTTCAGCCAGCCCCATCAGCGCCAGTTCGCTGGCATCAAACCAGGTTTCGCAACCCGCGTGGCGCATCGCGTCGCCGCCGATGCCAGCGAATTCGGCATCGGGATAGCGGGCGCGCAGCGCCTGGATCAGGCCGGCGCCGAGCAGGTCGCCTGACGCTTCACCCGCGACCAGCGCGATGCGCGGCCTGCGCGCCTGACCCAATCCCGGGTCGCGAGTCTCAACGCTCATCGCTGCAGCGGACGCTCGCCGTGCTCGATGAAGTCCAGCATCTGCTTGACGTCATCGCTGCTCTGCGCCTGTTCGGCCAGCGCAACCTTGGCTTCGGCCAGCGGCACGCCGGCCACGTAGATGGTGCGGTAGGCGCGCTTGATCGCGCTGATGCGTTCGGCATCAAAGCCGCGACGCTTCAGGCCTTCGCTGTTGATGCCGCGCGGACGGCCGTGGCCGTCGATGCCGACCATGGTGAACGGCGGGATATCGCCGGTGACCAGTGCACCCATGCCAAGGAAGGCATGGTCGCCGATGCGGCAGAACTGGTGGGCACCGGCGAAGCCGCTGATGATCACCCAGTTGCCGACCGATACGTGGCCGGCCAGCGTGGTGTTGTTGGAGAACACGCAATGGTCGGCGACGTGACAGTCATGGGCGACATGCACGTAGGCCAGCATCCAATTGTCGTTGCCGATGGTGGTCACGCCACCGCCGCCGGCAGTGCCGCGGCTGAGGGTGACGAATTCGCGGAACACATTGCGGTCGCCGATCACCAGCTCGGTGCGCTCACCGGCAAATTTCTTGTCCTGCGGCTCGCCGCCGACGGCGACATGGCCGATGAAACGGTTGTCACGGCCGATCCGGGTCGGACCATGGATGCTGCAATGCGGACCCACTTCGGTTCCATCGCCGATCTCGACGTCGGCGCCGATCAGGGTGAACGCACCCACGCGCACGCCCTGACCAAGCTTGGCCGAAGGATCGATGACCGCGGTCGGGTGAATCAGGGGGGCGCTATCGCTCATCGTGTGCTCCAGGCAGGTTATTCGCGAGTGCCGGCGCAGAGCACTTCGGCGTGGGCGACGATTTCACCGTCCACCTTGGCTTCGCCGTAGTAGACCGCCATGTTGCGGATCATGCGCTTGACCTGCACGTGCAGTTCCAGCACATCGCCCGGCACCACCTGCTTCATGAAACGCACGTTGTCGACCTTGACCAGGTAGAACAACTTGGACTGCGCGTCGCGGCCCAGGCTGAGCTGGGTCAATACGCCGCCGGCCTGCGCCAGTGCCTCGATGATCAGCACGCCCGGCATGATCGGCTGGCCCGGGAAGTGACCCTGGAAGTAGGGCTCGTTGATGGTGACGTTCTTGTGCGCGACGATGCGCTTGGCGTCCACATCCAGCTCGACAACCTTGTCGACCAGCAGGAACGGGTAGCGGTGCGGAATCAACGTCTGGATCGTGGTGACGTCGATGGGCATCTGCAGTGGTGCGTTCATTCTTTCTCCTTGCTCACAGCCAGGATGCGCCGTGCCAGCGTATCGAGCTGCTTGAAGCGCGCGGCGTTTTTGCGCCACGTGCGGTTGTCGGTCAATGGGGTGCCTGACGAGTATTCGCCCGGTTCGGTAATCGAGTTGCGTACCACCGATTTGCCGGTGATGACGACGTGGTCGCAGATTTCCAGGTGGCCAACGACGCCGACGGCGCCGCCTAGCAGGCAGTAGCGGCCGATCTTGGCACTGCCGGCAATGCCGGTGGAACCTGCAATGGCGCTGTGCGCGCCGATCTGTACGTTGTGGGCGATCTGCACCAGGTTGTCCACGCGCACGTCTTCGTCCAGCGTGGTGTCTTCCAGCGCGCCGCGATCAATGCAGGTGTTGGCGCCGATCTCGCAGTCGTCGCCGATGCGCACGCCGCCCAGCTGCGGCACCTTGATCCAGTGGCCGTTGTCCATGGCCAGGCCGAAGCCTTCGGCGCCGAGCACGGCACCCGGGTGGATGCGCACCCGCTTGCCCAGCTTCACCCGGGCAACCAGGGTGACGCGGGCCAGCAGTTCAGTGCCGGCTTCGACCACGCAGTCGTCGCCGATGATGCTGCCTACGCCGATGATGCAGCTCTCGCCGATCACACTGCGCGCACCGATGCAGACGTGCGGGCCGATATGGGCGCTGGCGGCCACCGTCGCGCTGGGGTCGATGACCGCGCTGGGGTGGATGCCGGGCTCGCGTACCGGAACGGTCTCGAACAGTGCGCCGATCTTGGCGAAGGTCGTGTATGGGTCCTTGGCGACTAGGGCGGCACCCGGCGCGGCCTCTGCGTCGTCGGCACGCAGCAGCACGATGGACGCCTTGCTGTCGGCCAATTGGGCCCGGTAGCGCGGGTTGGCCAGGAAGGTCAGCTGCCCGGGGCCGGCATGCGCCAACGTGGCAACACCATGGATGGCAACCGACGGGTCACCGTGCACCTGCAGGCCGAAACGGTCGGCAAGTTCCTGAGCGGTATAGGTAGGAGTATTCACGCAGCAAGTTTACCGTGTGCGCCGATGGCGGTCATGCGAACGGACGTTATCACCCTTGCAGGGCAAGGGCAGCGGGGTGGGCGGGCCGCCCGGAAGTAGCGGTCCAAGGGGGCTGCATGGCTTTGACGGGGATGTCCCGTTCCGCGAAGCGCAGGCACGGGGCCCTAAAAGCGAACCCCGGGAGTGAATCGCGTCCCGGGGCCGGTTGATGCGGTAATTCTGGTGGAGAGCCCCCTTTGGTAAAGGGGGCGCGCCGACAGGCGCGGGGGACTTGCAGGTTGAAGCCGGTAGACCAGAGCCCGCCCGGTTTTCATGCTGTGGCATGAAAACCGGTACCCGGGGCTTCACCCCGGGTCAGCGGGTCAGTTCTATTTAGAACTGACCGCCGAAGGTGAACTGCAGGCGCTCGATCTCGTCGCCGTCTTCCTTCTTCAGCGGGATGGCATAGCTGATCGAGATCGGACCGACCGGTGCGCGCCACAGCAGGGCCAAGCCGGCCGACGCGCGCAGTTCATTGGCCTTGAAGTTGCTGGTGCCGTTGTAGACGTTGCCGAAGTCCACGAACGCGGAAACGCGCGCGGACGGGCTGTCGAACAGCTTCGGGAAGTAGGCTTCGATCGAGCCGACTGTCTTCACCGAGCCGCCCAGCGGCTGGCCGTTGTAGTAACCGCCGATGATTTCCGAGCGCGGGCCCAGCGTGTTGTCTTCGAAGCCGCGCACCGAGTTGGTGCCGCCGGCGTAGAAGTTCTCGAAGAACGGCAAGCCGGTGGCTGTGACCTGGCGATGGTTGGCGGTCGGGTTGGTGGCACAGTCGACCACCTGGGTGGTGCCAGCGGTGCCCGGTACGGCAGGCGTGGTATCGGTGGCGGGCGTGCCCGGGGTGCCTGGGATATCGTTCCAGCAGATATCGCGGACCTTGTCCTTGCCGTAGGAATCGCCGTAACCCAACTCGAGACGGGTGTTGATCACCAGCGACGGGATGATCGGCCAGTACTTGGAGAACTGGTAGCTCAGCTTGTAGTACTCAACCGTCGAGCCCGGCAGCGTGGCCTCCAGGCCGAGGCGCTGGTAGGTGCCGCGGGTCGGCATGAAGTAGTCGTTACGGGTATCACGCGCCCAGCCCAACTCCGAACGCCAGGAGTGGAAAGTGCGTGTACCAACCGCATCGATGTAATCGATGATCGCCTTCGGTGTGTAACCCGGGTAGGTGGTGATCTGGTTGCTGTCGATGCCGAACATCAGCGAGAACGCATCGTTCTCGGTGATCGGAATGCCGAACACCACCTGCGCAGAACCGTTGGTGCTGTTGTACTGGGCGGTGTTGAAGTCGGAGTAATCCAGCTCGCGCCAGGACAGGTTGTAGCCCAGCGAGACGCCGTCGTCGGTGAAGTAGGGGTTGGTGTAGCTGAAGCCATAACGCTGCAGGTAGCTGCTGCGCGAGGCCTCGACCGACACGCGGTTACCGCCACCGAGGAAGTTGTTCTGCGACAGCTGCACCGAGGTGGTCATGCCGTAGGACTGCGAATAGCCCAGGCCGAACACGAAGCTGCCGGAGGTGGTTTCCTTGACGTTGTAGACCACGTCGACCTGGTCGTTGCTGCCGGTGACCGGCTGCGTCTCGACGTCGACCGACTCGAAGTAGCCCAGGCGCTGCAGGCGGATCTTGGAACGATCGATTGCAGCCTGCGAGTACCAGCTGTTCTCGAACTGGCGCATTTCACGGCGCAAGACCTCGTCGCTGGTACGCGAGTTGCCCTTGAACACGATGCGGCGCACGGCCACGCGCGGGCCCGGTACCACCTGCATGTTCACTGCCACGGTACGGTCGGCGCGGTTGCTGGTCGGGATCGGGTTGACCTTGGCGAAGGCATAGCCAACGTTGGACAGGCTGTTGGTGATGCCGTCGGCGCTGAATTCCAGCAGGGCGCGCGAGAAGGTATCGCCGCTCTTCTGGATGACCATTTTCTCGACGTCTTCCTGCGGCAGGATGGTGTCGCCGGTGACCTTGATCTCGGAAATCTTGTACTGCTCACCCTCGGTCACGCCGGCGGTGATGAACATGTCGCGCTTGTCCGGGCTGATCGAGACCTGGGTGGAGTCGATGCTGAAGTCGACATAGCCACGGTCCAGGTACCAGGAGTTGAGCTTTTCCAGATCGCCGGACAGCTTTTCCTTGGAGTATTGGTCGTCGCGGCGGTACCACGAGGCCCAGTTGTGCTCCTTGGACTCCCAGATGTCCATGATGTCTTCGGCCGGGAACTTCTCGGTACCGATCAGGTTGACGTGGCGGATCTTGGCCGCCTTGCCTTCCTTGACGGCAATGGCGACGTCGACGCGGTTACGGTCCAGCGGGCTCACCGTCGGGGTGATTTCCACGTTGTATTTGCCGCGGTCGTTGTACTGACGGCGCAGTTCCTGGGTCACGCGGTCCAGGCTCAGGCGGTCAAAGGTGCCGCCTTCGCTCAGGCCGATGTCGGCCAGGCCCTTGAGCAGCTGCTCGCTCTTGATGTCCTTGTTGCCGGTAACGGTCAACTTGTTGATCGCCGGGCGCTCCTTGACGGTGACGACCAGGATGTCGCCCTGGCGGTCCAGCTGCACGTCTTCGAAGAAGCCGGTCTTGTACAGGGCGCGGATGGTGTCGCCGATCTTGGCGTCGTCCACCGTGTCGCCGCGTTCCACCGGCAGGTAGGTGAACACGGTGCCGGAGGAAATGCGCTGCAGGCCGTCCACGCGGATGTCGCTGGCGGTAAAGGGCTCGGCTGCCTGTGCAAGGACAGGCAGGGCCAGACCGGCAGCAAGTGCGAGGGCCAGCAAGCGGCGATTGGGAAGTCGCGTCATATCACGTCCGGTTGGAGTCGATTTCGATAATGCGTGGATGCCGGCGTAAGACGACGACAACGGGAAAAAGTTCATCGCGGGACCAGGCTGAGGATGTCGTTGTAAAACGCCAGTCCCATCAACCCCGCCAACAGCGCCAGACCGATGTATTGGCCGGCAGCCATGGCGCGCTCGCTAAGCGGGCTGCCCTTGACCAACTCGATAAGGTAATACAGCAGGTGGCCGCCGTCCAAGACGGGGATCGGCAACAGGTTGATGATGCACAGGCTCAGCGACAGCAAAGCCAGGAAATACAGGAACCAATCCACCCCGCGTTCAGCCGAGGCATTGGCTACGCGGGCGATGGTGATCGGACCGGAAATGTTCTTTACCGAGGCGTGGCCGGTGAGCATGCGGCGCATCATACCCAGCGAATCTGTCGCCAATTTGCCGGTTTCGCGCAAGGCCGCCGGGAAGGCAGCAAGTACGCCGTACTGCTGGCGGGCATCGTAGGCCGGGGCCTGGTTGGTGGCAAAACCTACCCCGATCAGCCAGCGTGGCTTGCCATCCGGGCCTTGGCCAGCCTGCGGAGTCAGCTCAAGTGCCAGCCGTTCACCGTTGCGCTCGACCTCGACCATGCCGGGACCGCCGCGCTGGCCAAGCTGCTGGATCAGCGGGGTGACCTGGTCAGCGCTGTCCACGCGCTGGCCGTCCACGGCCAGGATCAGGTCGCCGGTCTGCAGCAACCCGGTGGCGGCCGAGTCGGCCGATACCGAGTCGACCCGCGCCGGTTGCAGCCAGAACTGCCAGGTGAAACCTGCCAGCGCTGGCACTTGCCGCTCATCGAAGCCAGCCGGCAGCTGCGACAGTGGCAGCACCCGGGTGCGCTCGTTGTCGAGGTTGTCGCGGACGCGCACGTGGGCGTCCTGCCGGTCCATGGCAGCGGTGGTGAAGGCCATGCTGGCCTCGGCCCAGGTGTCGACGTTGCGGTCTTCAACGGCGAGGATGCGATCACCGGCGACGAAGCCTGACTGGGCGGCCATGCCGGTGGTGCGGCCGATAGTGGCCGAGTAGTCCTGGCGGCCGATCACGAACATCGCCCACAGCAGGGCAATGCACAGGATCAGGTTGGCGGCAGGGCCGGCGGCGACAATGGCAATGCGCTGCCAGACGGTCTTGTTGTTGAAGGCGACGGCACGTTCGCCGGCCGGTACCTCGACCTCGCGCTCGTCCAGCATCTTCACGTAGCCACCCAGCGGGATGGCGGCGATGGCGAACTCGGTACCGTTGCGGTTGCGTCGGCTCCACAGTGGCTTGCCGAAGCCCACCGAGAAACGCAGGACCTTTACCCCGCAACGGCGGGCAACCCAGTAATGGCCGAATTCATGAAACGTCACCAGCACGCCGAGGCTGACGATCATCCACCACACAGACCCCAGGAAATCAGCCATGGGCACAGCTCGGTTGTAGGGTGGGATCAGACATTCGGCAGGCGGGCAATGGCGGTTTCAGTGATATGGCGGGCCTGAGTATCAGCTGCCAACAGGACGTCCAGTGTATCGGCCGCCACGTAGGGCAGGGTAGATAGCGTGTGTTCCACCAGTGCCGGGATCGACAGGAAGCCTATGCGCCCCTGAAGAAACGCTGAAACGGCAACTTCGTTGGCGGCGTTCAGGATTGCCGGGGCGCTGCCGCCGGCCTCCATCGCCTGCCAGGCCAGACGCAGGCAGGGGAAGGCGTCCATGTCCGGCGCCTCGAAATCCAGCCGGCCCTGGGTCAACAGGTCCAGCCCGCCAACGCCCGACTCGATCCGCTGCGGCCAGCCCAGGCCTACCGCAAGGGTGGTGCGCATGTCCGGCAGGCCCAACTGGGCCAGGGTCGAGCCGTCGATGAATTCGACCAGCGAATGCACCAGGCTCTGCGGGTGCACCAGTACGTCGATGCGCGAGCCGGGCACGTTGAATAGATGATGGGCCTCGATGACTTCCAGCCCTTTATTCATCAACGTCGCCGAATCGACCGATATCTTCGGTCCCATTGACCACTTCGGGTGGGCAACGGCCTGCGCCACGGTCACTGTTTCCAGCTCGGCGCGACTGCGGCCCCGGAACGGGCCGCCGGAGGCGGTCAGGATTATCCGGCGTACGCCAGCTTCCAGCCGCGCGTCGCGTGAGCGCAGGCACTGGAAGATGGCGTTGTGTTCGCTGTCGATCGGGATGATCTCGGCGCCTGCATTGGCGGCCTCGCGGGTCAGCAGCTCGCCGGCCAGGACCAGCGATTCCTTGTTGGCCAGCAACAGGCGCTTGCCGGCGCGGGCGGCGGCAAGGGTCGAGGACAGGCCGGCGGCGCCGACAATGGCGGCCACGACGGTGTCGCAGCAGTTGCTGGCGGCCAGGGCATCGATGGCGTCATGGCCGGCGTGGGCCTCGGTCGCCAGCCCGGCGTGCTTGAGGCCGTCGCGCAGACGCGCGAACAGGGCCGGGTCGGCAATGGCGGCGTGGTCCGGGCGATGCTGTTGGCACAGCGCGATCAAGCCATCCACATTGCTGCCAGCGGCCAGCACGCTGGCGCGCATCTGCTGCGGATGGCGGGCGATCACATCCAGCGCCGAGGTGCCGATGGAGCCGGTGGCGCCAAGAATGGCGACCTGACGTATGGAAGATGTGGACATGCTTAGAAGCCGAAAATTTCCTTGCCCAGCGCGAATACCGGCAGGGCGGCGAGCACGCCGTCAATGCGATCCAGCACGCCGCCGTGGCCGGGGATGATGTGTCCGGAATCCTTGGCGCCGGCGTGGCGCTTGAGCAGGCTCTCGAACAGGTCGCCCAGCACCGAGGCCAGTACCGCGACGGCGGTGACCAGCATCAGCCAGCCAAATTGCGACATCTGCACCCCGGCAAACCAACCAAAGGCGCCAGCGGTGACCAGACCGGCAACCAGGCCGCCAAGCAGGCCTTCAATGGTCTTGTTGGGGCTGATGCGCGGTGCCAGCTTGTGTTTGCCGAAGGCGCGACCGGCAAAGTAGGCGCCGGAATCGGCTGCCCAGACCAGGGTCAGCGCGGTCAGCAGCCACAGGTGGCCGTTGGGTCCGGCATGAATCAGTACCAATGAGGCCCAGGCTGGAATGATCGCCAGGCTGCTGGCGGCGAGCTTGAGCATGCGCGCGCTGCTTTCCTCATGCGCGCCGAAGTCGAAGAACCGCAACCACAGCAGCGCCAACAGCCAGAAGCCGACGCCGACCAGCGCGGCCAGCTGGAACAAGACCATGCTGCCGTCCGAGGCCCAGACCAGCAGCACCATCAGCAGCAGGTTCAGTACCACCAGGATGGTGCGCGGCAGGCCAACCACGCCGGTGAGCTTGAGCCATTCCCACAGGCCGATCAGGAACACCAGCGCTGCAGCGGCGGCAAGCCACTGCGAGGGCAGGAACAGGATCGCGCAGATAGCCACCGGGGCCATGATCAGCGCTGCAATCACACGGGTCTTGGTCATGGATGTGCGCTCTTTGCCGCGCTGGCGGCAATCTGGGCGCTGGTCAGACCAAAGCGGCGCTCGCGCCCGGCATAGTCGTCCAGTGCCTGTTGAAGGACGGCCGCGTCGATATCCGGCCACAGCACGTCAGTGAACCACAGCTCGCTGTAGGCCAGCTGCCACAACAGGAAGTTGCTGATGCGGGTATCGCCGCCGGTGCGGATGAACAGGTCCGGTGGCGGCATGTCGGCCAGGGCAACGTGCTGGCCCAGGGTCTGCTCGTCGATCTGCTCGGGCAACAAGGTGCCGGCGGCAACCTGTTCGGCCAGATGGCGTGCGGCCTGTGCGATGTCCTGGCGGCCGCCGTAGCTGGCGGCGATGCTCAGGGTCATCGCGGTATTGCCGTGGGTGCGCTGCTCGGCCTTGTCCATGCGCTGGACGATGCCAGCGGCAAAGCGGCTGCGGTCGCCGATGAAGCGCACGCGCACGCCGCGGCGGTGGAGTTCGTCCACCTCGCGGTCCAGTGCGCCGAGGAACAGCTTCATCAGTGAATCGACTTCCTCCTGCGGGCGGCCCCAGTTTTCACTGGAGAACGCAAACAGGGTCAAGGCGCCGACGCCACGTTCAAGGCAGAAGTCGATGGTGCGATTGACCGCCCGCGCGCCGGCGCGGTGGCCGATCATGCGCGGCCGCCGACGCTGCTGCGCCCAGCGTCCATTGCCATCCATGATGATGGCAATGTGGCCGGGCACGGCAACGGCGGCAGTGTCGCTATGCGGGACGGAGGACACGCCTCAGACCGCCATCAGTTCCTGTTCTTTGAGCTTGACCACTTCGTCGACGTCCTTGATCGCCTTGTCGGTCAGCTTCTGGATGTCTTCCTGGCTGCGGCGGTCGTCATCCTCGGTGATCGCCTTGTCCTTGAGCAGCTTGGCTACTTCCTGGTTGGCATCACGGCGGATGTTGCGGATGGCGATCTTGGTTTCTTCGCCTTCCTTGCTCACCGACTTGGCCAGTTCCTTGCGGCGCTCTTCGGTGAGCGGCGGCAGGTTCAGGCGGATCACGGTGCCCATGGTGGTGGGAGTGATGCCGATGTCGGAGGCGTAAATGGCCTTTTCCACTTCCTTGATCATGTTCTTGTCGAACAGGGTGATCACCAGCGAGCGTCCTTCGGACACGCTGATGCTCGCCACTTGATTCAGGGGGGTGTCGGTGCCGTAAGCCTTGACCTTGATGCCGTCCAGCAGGGTCGGCGAGGCGCGACCGGTGCGGATGGTGGTGAGGGTATGGCGCAGAGCATCGATGCTCTTGGTCATGCGCGCCTGCGCATCTTGCTTGATATCGTTGATCATCGGCCGAATCCTGGATGTTTCTAGAACCGGCCGATTATAGGCGATTACCCCTGCCCACCGTGCCGGAAGCGGGGGTTTAGTGTGCGTCGCGGCCGTGGACCAGGGTGCCGATGTGCTCGCCGTGCAGGATTTTCAGCAATTCGCCGGGCTGGCTCATGTCGAAAACGCGCAGCGGCAGGTCGCTGTCACGGGCCAGCGCAAAGGCTGCGGTGTCCATGACTTCCAGGCCCTGGTTGATGACCTGGTCATAGCTCAGGCTTTCGTAACGGACCGCATCGGCGTGCTTGTTCGGGTCCTTGTCGTAGACGCCGTCGACCTTGGTGGCCTTGAGCAGCAGGTCGGCGCCGATCTCGATCGCGCGCAACGCGGCGCCCGAATCGGTGGTGAAGAACGGGTTGCCGGTGCCGGCGGCGAAGATCACCAGGCGGCCCTTTTCCAGATGACGGATGGCGCGGCGGCGGATGTAGTCCTCACACACGTCGTTGATCTTGATCGCGCTCATCACCCGGGCCTTGCCGCCGGCCTTTTCAAGCGCGTCCTGCATGGCGAGGGCGTTGATGACCGTGGCCAGCATGCCCATGTGATCGCCGGTGACGCGGTCCATGCCGCCAGCGGCCAGGCCGGCGCCGCGGAAGATGTTGCCGCCGCCAACCACCAGTGCGATCTCGACGCCGGCGTTCTGAGCTTCGATGACTTCATGGGCCAGCCGGTTGATGACCTTGGGGTCGATGCCGTAGTCCTCGTCCCCCATCAGCGCCTCCCCGGAAAGTTTCAACAGGATGCGACGGTAGGCGAGCTTGGACATGGTGACCTCAGATGGCTGGAAAACGCGGGGGATTCTAACGGATGCCGCAGTTTCAGGTGACATCTATTGTTGCAGCGCAGCGACAAAAGGCCTGCCAACCGCAATCTGGTTCAGCAGGCGGTGGGGTGGGGATCCGGTGCGCGGGCAATCACCCGGTTGCGGCCGAGGTTCTTGGAGCGGTAGAGCACGTCATCGGCGGCCTTGAGCAGGTCGCGCATGTCAGTGAAGCGCTCGTAGGCACCATGGGTGGCCACGCCGGCCGAGAAGGTCACATGCAGCGGCATGTCGGCAACAGTGACGATCGGGGACTGGGTGATGGCGACCAGTACGCGGCGGATCACGTCCAGCGCGGTCTGCTCGTTGGTGCCGGGGAACAGCACGACGAACTCCTCGCCACCGAAGCGTGCCACGGTGTCGCTGCCGCGCAGCTGGCCCTGCAGCTGGCTGGCGAATGCCTGCAGGACCTGGTCGCCGACAAGATGGCCGTGCTGGTCGTTGATCTTCTTGAAATCGTCCAGGTCGATGAAGGCCACCGACAAGGGGCGATCGGCTCGGCCGGCGCGATCGAATTCCTGCGCCAGGACCACTTCCAGCTGGCGACGGTTCAACAGGCCGGTGAGTGCGTCCAGGTGGGCCTGTTCGGTCAGGCGGCGTGCCTGCTGTTCGAAATCATCGGCGCGGCGCTTGGCCGCACCGGCGTCCTGCAGCTCGCGCAGGTTGCGCAGGGCCATCAGTTCGGCAGCGTGATCAAGCAGGTAGGTGATTCGTGCCGGCGAGGGCACTGGCACGTCGAAGAGCGCGCTGATTTCCGGCAGCATCTGGCTGACCTGCTGCAGCACCAGTTCGAACTGGCTGCTGTCCATTTCCAGCTGCGCGTGGACCAGGCGCAGGGCATGGTCACGGGCCTGGTCGGTGTCCTTGCTCAGCCAGATCTCGGCAATGCTGCCGGACAGCGCGACGCAGCGGCCAAACAGGTCGGTCGGTTCGGCCGGGGCTTCGCTGTGCTTGATCGCATCGACCAGATAGGGCGGCAGGCCCCATTGCTCGCACAGCTGCGCGCCGATATCGGCATGGCTGCAATCGAGGATGGTGCGTTCATGGGCCAGCAGCTCTTCGTTGCTGGTAGCGCCGGCAAGCAGGGCCGGATAGCTGTCGCCGCGCAGCTGCAACAGGGCAAGGATGCCGATGTCCTGCAGCAGGCCGGCCAGCATCAATTCTTCCACGCGGCGCACGTTGCGGGCCAGGCCGAGGTAGCGCGCGGCCAGGGCGCTTAGGATGCTGCGGCGCCAGACCGCCTGCAGCAGGTGGGCGTGGTCTTCGTCTTCGCGCAATGCGCGCGACAGACTGAAGCCCAGTGCGAGCTGCAAGGTTGCGTTGAGGCCAAGCATGGTCAATGCCTGGCCAAGGTTTTCAATGCGGCGGCGGCTGGCGTACAGCGGTGAATTGGCGATGCGCATCATGCGTGCGCTCAAGCCCATATCCAGTGCTATGACGTCGGCGGCGCTGGCGATGTCGGTTTCCGGATCCTGCGCAAGCTCGATCAAACGGACAGCGATGGCCGGTGGCGAGGGCAGGTTGCGGCAGAGGGACAGGGCTGCAGTGAGCTCGGGGGACATGTCAAAGAAGCAGGCGGCAGTGCTGCAAGCATACAGGATGCCTTAAGCAAAGAAGGGTGATCGCAGTCCGGTGCTGTCGCGGGTGACTTGTGGTAAAGAAAAAGCCGCGGATGTCCGCGGCTTTTTCAGGTGTTGCTGGCAGCGGGTGCTTAGACCTGCATCGCCTTGGCAACTTCGGCGGCGTAGTCTTCCACCACCTTCTCGATGCCTTCGCCGACAGCCAGGCGCTGGAAGCCGACAACGTCGCCGCCAGCGGCCTTGACGGCCTGCTCGACGGTCTTGTCGTTGTCCAGCACGTAGCTCTGGCCGTACAGGGTCACTTCGCTGATGATCTTGTTGATCTTGCCGCTGATGATCTTTTCCAGGATGTCGGCCGGCTTGGCCTTGTCCTTGTCGGTCATCTTGGCCAGCTCGATTTCCTTCTCCTTGGCAACGAAGTCGGCCGGAACGTCGGCAGCCTTGTTGTGCGGCGGGTTCATCGCGGCCACGTGCATTGCCAGGCCCGAGGCCAGCTCGGCGTTGCCGCCGGCCAGTTCGACCAGCACGCCGATCTTGCCGTTGCTGTGCACGTAGGTGCCAACGGTGTTGTCGCCGTCGATCTTGACCAGGCGACGGATCTGGATGTTCTCACCCAGCTTCTGGATCGCGGTGGCGCGGGTTTCTTCGACGGTTTCGCCGGTGGCCAGCTTGACCGACTTCAGGGCTTCAACGTCGGCGGCGCCGGAAGCCAGGGCGGCTGCGGCAACGGCGTCGACGAACGCCTTGAAGTTGACGTCGTTGGCAACGAAGTCGGTTTCCGAGTTCACTTCGACCAGCACGGCCTTGCCGCCGTTGCTGGCAACGCCAACGCGGCCTTCGGCGGTGACGCGATCGGCCTTCTTGTCGGCCTTGGCAGCGCCGGACTTGCGCAGGGCTTCAGCCGCTGCGTCGATGTCGCCGTTGGTTTCGGACAGAGCCTTCTTGCACTCCATCATGCCGGCGCCGGTGCGCTCGCGCAGTTCCTTGACCAGGGAAGCAGTGATTTCCATGGAATTACCTCATCAATAGAAAGGGGTAGGCCGGCCATGATGGCCGGCCGTTGTTACGCAGCCCTGTCAGCGATCTGCGCCTTTGGCGCCAGCACAGGGGAGCGGGTGCAGTAGCTGCACCCGCCAGGGGGATCAGGCCGAAGCCTCGTCGCCCTTCTTGGCGCCAGCCTTCTTGGCCGGAGCGCGGCGAGCCGGCTTGGCTTCTTGGCCAGCAGCGGCGTCGGCGAACTCTTCTTCGCGCACGGTGGCGGCGTTCGGAGCAGCAGCCTTGCCTTCCAGCACGGCGTCGGCAGCGGCGCGGGCGTACAGCTGCACGGCACGGATGGCGTCGTCGTTGCCCGGGATGGCGTAATCAACCAGTTCCGGGTTGTAGTTGGTATCAACCACGGCGATCACCGGGATGCCGAGCTTCTTGGCTTCCTTGATGGCGATGTCTTCGTGACCGATGTCGATGACGAAGATGGCGTCCGGCAGACGGTTCATTTCCTTGATGCCGCCCAGCGAGGCTTCCAGCTTGTCGCGCTCGCGGCGCAGGCCCAGCACTTCGTGCTTGACCAGCTTGTCGAAGGTGCCGTCGGTTTCACCGGATTCCAGTTCCTTCAGGCGGGCAACCGACTTCTTCACGGTGGCGAAGTTGGTCAGGGTGCCGCCCAGCCAACGCTGGTTCATGAACGGCATGCCGCAACGCTCGGCTTCTTCCTTGATGGCGTCGCGCGCGCTGCGCTTGGTGCCCAGGAACAGGATGGTGCCGCGCTTCTGGGCAACCGACGAGATGAAGTTCATCGCATCGTTGAACAGCGGGACGGTCTTTTCCAGGTTGATGATGTGGATCTTGCCGCGGGCGCCAAAGATGTACTGGCCCATCTTCGGGTTCCAGTAGCGGGTCTGGTGGCCGAAGTGGACGCCGGCTTCCAACATCTGACGCATGGTGATCTGGGGCATTGCAAAACTCCTGATGGTGGAACTGACATCGCGCGCGACCGGTTTGTTGGAGTCGTGCTGCGATGCGCGGCTTCTGGATGGAGCGCGCAAACAGTTCCGGGGTTGGGCTTCCCTGCTGCCTCCGTGGCCGAACCCTGAAAGACAGGGCACCCCGGCACGGATGGGGGCAACAGGTGAGGATTCACCGGTAGCGCCCGGTGTCAGCGGTCCTTTGAGCGCAGTGCGCGTAAAGGATCTGCGGGATTATAGCGCGCCAGTCGAGTCGTCTGCAATGTGCCCGGTCTGTGGCGGCAGGGCGTGCTCCAGGCCGTCCTGCAGGCGGGCATGGAATCGACCGCCAGCGTAGCCGTCCGCGCGCGGTGGCAGTGGCCAATGCCGCTGACGGCCGGTCAGGATATAACCCGCCAGCCCGGGAAGCAGCAGTTCGCGGTGGCCATCGGCGGCCTCGAACACCAGGTCACTCAGGCGGGCATGCAGCTTGCCCGTGTTCTCCAGCAGCAGGCTGCTGTTGGTACCCCTGGCGTCTACCCGGAGGTGCAGGCGGGGCTTCGCGCCTGCAGTCGGGGTGCGGAACAAGGGTAATGAATAGCGCGGAAGATCTGGACTTGAGGGCTCCAGCAGCACGCGGAATGCCTGTTCGCCTTTGCTCTCGGGTGGTGCAGCGGGCGCTGACAGCACCCAGACCCGCTGGCGGACGCCAGGCGGTAATTCCAGAGCGGCGGGGCTGACCACGATGTCTTGGCTTTCCTGCAGCTCCTCGGCGTCCAGCGTCTGGTCCCAGGCGAAGATGCGGATCCGGCCCTGCCAGATTACCGGGCCTGGATTGTGCAGCCATAGTTCGGTGCGGGCCTGCCCCGGCGACAGGGTCAGGGTTGTCGGCGTGATTTCCAGCGCAGACACCGGTCGTGCCAGCAGCAGCGCCAGCAGCAGGAGCATGCCGCGCAGCATCAGTAGATGAAGGTCAGCGACGCGATCGCCGCTTCTTCGCCTTCCCTGGCGTGCCCGGGGGCGAGGTCGCGCAGCTGCGGTGGCAGTTCGCGGACATCGTTGCGCTGGTAGGGCGCGAGGGGGGCGTCGGGGCTGGGTGTGTCTGATTCCAGAACCACCAGCTGGATCCGCAGGCCTTGTGGTGCGGGATTGGCGGCGGCTGGCAGAACGGCGGCAGACAAGGCTCCCATCAACAATGTACGTACCACCCGTGCGCCCGTCGTATTGAGTATGTGCTGCTGGTTATCGGCCGCATGCGGTGGACCTGTAGCACGCTCATGTTCAGCATCGCGGCCAGGCAATGAGCCGTACGAAGCATCAATACGTGATGGTCACTTCGACGCGATCGTTGTAAGTGCCGGCAGGCGGCAGCCCGGTGACAGGCGGCACCCGCCCGTAGATGGTGAGTTGCTGGGCGCTACCGGTGCCGGTGCCGCCGACAGTGTCCACGGTCAGGTTGTTGCCCCAACGTTGGGAGCGGGCCGGATCCCGGTAAAGCTCATAATTGAGATATTGGTTGCTGGTGTTCACCACGGCGGCCATTCGGCGCTGGCTGCCTTGGCTGTTCTGGCCATTGTTCAGGCTGATCTGATAGGCGGTGCGTTTCAGGCAGGTCAGGGTCAAGCTGGCGGTGCGGTCGATGTTGCTGCTGATGCTGCCGTTGACAGTGCCGAAATCCATGTCGGTGGTCAGGTAGCTGCCGCACAGAGGCAATACCTGTGCGGTCGCGATGAAGGTAAAAGCACCACTGCTGCTGAAAGCCCCTGCATTTCCGTTGGTGCAGGTGGACGGTGGCGCAATCGTGCCAATCAGCGTTTCGTTGGCAGACCAGGAAAGCACGACATTTGCACCGGTGAAGTTGCTGCTGTAGCTACCCGAGGCAAGCACCTGGTTGGCCGGCACCCGTGCGAACAGCTGTGTCGTCGTCGTGCCATTGCCCACGAGCAAGGGGGCGGTATAGGACAGGGGGACTTCTTTCGGTGCAGGCGTGGCGTTTGGGGTCAGGCCGGTGATCTGGCTGTAATTGGATTGGTTGTATATCTGGAAATTCATGGTGTCGGTGGTGGTGTTCACCATGGTGCGCAGTGGCGAGGTGGTTGCGCCTCCGCTGCCGGTTCCGAGCCCGACGCAGACCCGCACGCCAGCACTGCCGCCGACGGAAATGGCCGTGGTTGAACAGTTGATCCTGATGTTCAAGGTGCCTGGGGCAGCTGCGCCTGCACTGACGATGGTGCCGAATGGCAAGGCAGCGTCAGCCGTGGCGGTACACGTGGTGACGGCTCGGGCTGCCGGCGTGGCCAGCAACCCGGCAAACAACAGCAGCAAAGGCAGCAGAGATTTCATCGCGCCGACTCCGACAGGCAGCGTAGGGGAGGGGGAACGGCTTCTGCGCCGTTGGCCGCAACCATTGGCGCGGCTGGCACGCGTATGCTGCAGCGGCCGTCGTTTGTGGTGATGCGGAGCACACTGCCGGCGGGCACGTCTTCGAGGTATAGCAGCCCGTCGTAACCGACGATGGCCTGCTGTCCGTTCGGCAGCTCTACTTCGCTGCCCACATCCAACGGCCTGCCATGCTCGTCCTGCACGGACAGGCTCAAGGCACGGCGGGTCTGCAGATTGAAGCGAAGGCTGGTGCCGGCGCGCTGGCGCGGGATGACCCAATCCTCGACACGCTCGGCGCGCACCTCGGCAGGCAGGTCGAGGGTGTCGATGGCAATACGGTTGCGTTGCCATGACAGCAAGGGGGTTACCAGCAGCAGCCCGCGCTCATCGCTGCTGCCGACCAGGCGGTTCTCCAAGCGTACCGGCACGCCGCTGATGCCATTGGTGCTGACTATGGCGAACGCGTCCGAAACCTCGCGCGTGGCGAACGTGTGGCCGTCCATCCAGACCAGGCTGCCGCTGGCGTTGCCATAGCCATAGTTGATCCCCGCCTGTCGCGACAGGCCAGCGCTATAGCGGCCGACGTCGCCAAGCATCCCCAGTTCGACCAGCCCGCCTGTCTGGCCTTCGCTCTGGTTGACCTGCGCGCGCCAGCCGATGCCGCTGGCACTGCCGTCGCCCGGTACGGGCTGGTTGATGTCGGCGACCCAACGTTGTTGGTTGCCATTGCGTTGCGCGGACACACTTGCCTGGCGGTTGCGGCCCAGGCTGGCATTGAGTGACAGATAGATGCTGCGGTCCTCGCTGCTGTCCAGATTCTGGTTGAAGGACAAATATGCGGACCAGCGTTGGTTGAAGCTGCGCGACCAGAACAGGCTGACATAGCGGTTGTCGTCGCCATCGGGGTAGCGCAGGCGAAGGTAGCTGGTGCTCAATGAGCCCAATGCCGGGACATCCACGCCGACGGTAGCCTGTTCGCTGATTTCCGGTGGCAGGTTGCCTTGCAGCGCGCCGAGATCGCGATAGTCGCCATGGCTGCGCACGCTGCGCAGGTTGATGTTCAATCGCCGGTTGTTCCAGCTGTAGCCAAGCGCGACCTGGCCGCCTTCGCGTCCTTGGTAGCGGCTGCGCGCGTACGCCGCGTTGACCACGCCCGCGCCGCCAAGCAGCCACCAACCACCAGCACCGGCCTCGGCAAGGCCGCCGCCGCCCTCGGCGTGTACTTCGCCGGTAAAACGGTCGCTGACGCCGCCACGCCAGCTGCCGGTGGCGGCCGTGCGGTGGTCATAGTCGAACGAGCGCTCGCCAAAACCCTGCCGCAGCCGACCGACGCCGAGCGACCAGTCAGAAATGCCTTTTGCCAGCAGCTGCTGCGTGCCATAGAAACTGAAGTCCAGCGTGCGCATCCTGCCGAACGCATCGGTGACCACCACCTGCGCAGCGCCGGTCCCGCTGATGCCCGGCTGTGCGCCAAGTTGGAAGGGACCAACCGGAACTTCGCCGCTGAATTGACGCAGCCCATCGACGTAGAGTTCAACCGTGGACGGCACCACCGCCTGGCCAAGGAACGTAGGGCTCGGAGTCAGCACCCGGTATGGTTGCAAGCCGTAGTTGCGACCTATCTGCACGCCGCCCATGCGCACCGGGCGTGTCCAATCAAGGAAGCCGCTGTAGAAGTCGCCTATTTCCAGGGTGACCGCCTGGTCGGGGAAATCCAGTGCCCAGCGTGTGTCCAGGCGGACGCTTTCTCCTCGCCAGCCCTGGCCTTGGCCCGGCTGGTAGCGACGGCTGACGGCTGTGTTCTCCAGGGTTCCCTTGCCGAGTCCAAACACGCGTAATTCGGTACTCAGCGTCAGGTTGCCAAGTCCATCGGCGTGGCTGCCATACAGGTCATAGTTCAGTAGTACTCCCGGCTGGGCCGGAGCCGCCGTGACGTGGGCCTGCGGCCGCGACAGCATCGTGGTGGGCAAGGTCAGCTGGTCCAGTGGTGCATCCAGCGCCAGTGTCTGCAGGCGCGCGTCATAGCGCACGACCGTGCCCGTGAGCTGGTCCAGATAGACCGGTGCATCGCCGCTGGCGTTGAAGCCAAGCTGGCGCAATACCTCAGGACTCGCCTGCAGGCGACCGCGGGTCTCAATGAAAGGCAGCAGGCCGCGTGGAGTGCTGTTGAGGCTGACGTCCAGATAGAGCGTCTGGCTGGCGGTAAGCGGCGTTGGAGGGGGCAGGTTGGCGTCGGTGGCCCCGGGCGACAGCGCGGCCGCGAAGCTGGCGGCCGGCGTGCCGAGGATGGCGAGCAGCGCAGCCACCAGCGCCTCAGTGAGGAGGCGATGGCGGAATTGGCGTCTGTTCCGAATCGCCATTGATCTTTGCCGTTATCTGCCCACTGTCAGCATCCAGGGCCTTGTGCTGCAGCGGCCAGCGCATGGTCTGGCCCGGAAGTACATAGCCGAGCAGGCCTGGATGCACGATCCGTGGCTGCTCGGCGCTGCCAAAGGCCAGATCAGCCACCTGCGCATAGCCATCGCCCGCATTGTGGATCTCGATTGCCTGGCCGCCGTCGCTGGAGCTGGTCAAGCGCGCCTGCAATCTGGATGCGAGTGCATCACCGCCGATCGGTTGGATGAAGACAGGAATCGAATAGCGCAGTACGAACTGCATGCCAGTGGCGCGGGTGGCGAGGTCAGGGACCTGGTCCACGATCATCCTGTAATAGCGCTGTTCGGCTGGAGGCTCGGCCAACGGCCGCATCACCCGGATCAACTGTTGCTGGCCTGCGGCCAATTGCTGCATGGGCGGGCTTGCAGTCAGTTCGTCGGTCGGCAGCAGCTGTTCCTGGCCGTCCTGTTGGATCCAGCGATACATGCGCACCTGCAGTGTCACCGGAGAGGTGCCGCTGTTGGTCAGCCATAGTTCCGCTGCGCGCTGCCGTGGTTCAAGCTGCAGGCTGGTTGGGGCGAGCTGCAAACTGGTGGCTGCCAGCGCGGCCGCAGGCAGCAGGCAGGCGAAGAGCAGCAGCACCAGGCCGATGCCGCGAACCGTGCGTGGACCATCCCTGTACACGCGGGCCATCAGTACGTGATCGTGGCGGTGACGGTATCCAGGTAGTTACCCGCCGCAGGATTGTTGGTGCTGAGGTTGGCGATCTGGCCATACACGGGATAGGCCACCGCTGCCCCGGTGCCAATGCCTGCCTGCGTATTGGTGCCGGCGGTAAGGCCCCATATCTGGGTGTGGCCAGCATCGCGGTACAACTGGTAGCCAACGTAGTTGTTGGTTGTCACGGCAGCATCCGTGTTCTTCATCCGACGTGTGTTGACGTCGCCAGCAGTGCTGGGGTTGGCACCGGCGTTGAGCGCGATGGTATATGGCGTCAAGGCGGAACACTGTGCCGTCACCGAGCCTTGCCCCGAGATGGGGGTTGCAGTTGTCGAGCCTGCGCTGGTGAAGTCGACATTGGTTGCCGCTGCCGCGGTGATGGTGCATGCCTTGGTTACGATCAACACCACGTTGAAATTGGTGGTGTCTGCTGCAGTGGCGGACCCGGTAGCGAGCAGGGTGGCCAATGCCAAGGCCCATGGGGAACGAGTGAGGGATCGCATGAAAACCTCCTTGATCCAGCATCCTGATGGACAATATGCGTTGCTGTTGCGCGTGCAACTGTTTCCAGCAGTTGCAGCTTAGGACGCAATCACGTCTGTGTACTGTGAGAAATCGGGTCCATCTCCCTGTTGATCTGTGGCCTGCGGCACAGTTTTAGGTTTCACATCCAGATTTCTCCCGTGCTTCAACTGCCGTCTTCATCTGTCGTACCTGTTGATGCTAGATGGCAATCCAGTATTGCGACGCAAGTGTGTTGGAGTTCCCGGCACACGTTGCAGTTGCCCGCGCAAAGCGTGGTTCGCTGGCGGTGCAACTCCGCAGGGGCTGTGTTGTCGGGAGTGGCAATCGATTGGTGCAAGCCGCTGCGCCAGGCGTGGTGCGGACGACGACGATGCGGATCATGTAGGCGACAAAGGCGCATTCGAGAAAGCTAAGCACGGCAGATGGCTGCAGTCTCCCGTTCATGTCAGCAGATTTGCCCTGAACAGCTGATCTTGCCAAGTTCGGTCAATAGATCGCCTCCGGTTCTGGGCGGATAACTGTCGATCAGTCCGTGCTGTTCGTTTGCGGCCGCCGCTGCTGTAGCGCAACAGCAGGGGAACAGCGCTGCTCAGTAGGTCAATCTCATCGTCACCGTGTCCGTGTAAGTGCCGGGCATGGCATCTGCCTGGGCAGGGACCTGCCCATACACCGTCATGTCCTGCATCACCCCGCTGCCGGTTCCGCTGACGGCGCTGCTCTGCGTGTTTCCCCAGCGGCTGAGTCGGGAAGGGTCGCGATACAGCTCGTAGCCGACGCGCTCGCCGCCAGCAGCCATGAAGCGCTTGCCTGCCTGCGCATGCAGGCCATCGTCGAGCGCGGCTTGCCATGCCACATTGGCGGTGCAATTGAGCTGCACCGGCATGCTCTGTTCGCGTGCCGACCTGAGTCCTGCGCCGGTGCCGAAATCAAGCGTCTTGCCGGTGCTGATGCGGCAACTGCGCAACACGTTTGCCTGCACTCCGCTCCAGTTGAAACTGATATCGCCGGCGCCGCCAACATGGCCCGGGATGCGGTCGCGGCAATTGCTTTCTGTTGGCGCATGGATGTAACCGTAGCTGTAACGGACGTAGGAGCCGTATGGGATATCCCGGTAAGGCGTGCCGGCGGGTAGATTCTGACCGGCGGGTACGCGGCCGTAGATCGGGATCCGGATGCTCTGGTTCTCGCGCGGAGCGATCTTGAAGCTGATGCTGTACAGCGGGTAGCCGCTGGAGTGCGGGCCGACAAGCTTGCTGCGGGCGGCGTCAGCGTAAAGATCGTAGCGCATCTGGGCACCGGCGCCATTGGACATCAGGCGTGGTCCGACCGCGCCTGCGGTGCCGGTGCCGACGAACAGGCAGACCCTGACCAACGCGGCGGTCAGCAATGTGCCGGTGCCGCCGTTGCAGTTGAGCGTGAGCGAAGTCTGTGCGTCCTGATAGCTGGTGGCGGATACCGCACCGAAGTCGAGCGTTGGTGAGCTTGATAGCGAACAGTACGGTGCGGCGCGGACATGCAGCGGCAGAAGACAAAGCAGGGCGATCAACGTCAGCATCCGCCAGACCGCTGTTTGCCTCCCTTGCAGCAATATTGCCTTCGAGGCGGGGTGCAGCATCACTCGCATGTCACATCCTCCAGGTCGATACGACCGTCCTGTGCTGGAAAGACCGGCAACATGGCGATGCATTCGCCAGTTTCTGCGAGGAAATGCAATCTCGCTTGCGTGGGCGGATCGAGCAGGTAGACCTTGCCTTCGTGGCCGACAACGCTGCTTGCCGGGGCGCTGCCGGGCGCATGTACCTGGATCAGGCTACCTGCTGGCAACCATTGACCGCTGCTGTCGCGTATGCCCACGTGCACGGCCAAAGTGCGGCGCATGGCGAACGGCACCAGTACGCCACGGCGTGTCTCCGGCACGACGTCCTTGCTGGTGCTGTCCAGCTGCATGTCGGCTGGCAGCTGTTGCGGGTCAATGGAGATCTGATTCTGCTGCCAGGCGCTGAGTTGGGAGACGAACAGTTGCCCGCGTCTGTTGGTGCGACCGACGCTGCGGTTGTCGAGCAGCACAGGTACATCGGCGATGCCTGCTGTCGATACAAGTGCGAAGGCATCATCGATGCGCGGCAATGCATGCGCATGGCCGCCGAGCCAGGCCAGCGCACCGTTGCTGCTTGCATACAGCTGCGTGCTGCGTTGCCGTGCATCGTCGTGTTCCAGGCCCAGCAGCCATTGGCCATGCCCGCCGCGACGGGCGATTTCCGCCCGTGCGCCGCGTTGTTCGCCGCTGGCGCTGAGCTGTGCACGCCAGTCGAGCCCACCTTGGTGGGCGGCGGAGTGGTTGGCCTCAACCGATAGCTGATTGCCGTTGCGGCCGTGTCGTACCGCTGCTCCGCGGGTGGTGCGCCGGTCCAGCGGCTGCGACCAGTAAGCCAGTGCACTGTCGCCGCGCGTGTCACCGAGGTCACGGTTGAAGCTGAGGTTGAGCTGGCCGTGGTTGGGCAGCGTATGCGACCAGCTCAAACTTGCGTAGCGGCTGCGCGGAAGTTCCGGGTGCTGCTGCGCCACATAGCTGATGCCAAGTTGTCCAAGCGGTGTGCTTATGCCAGCAAACGCCTGCTCGCTGCGCCCCGGCAGGCTTGCGTTCTCATGTACTGCAGCAAGGTCGCGGTACGCCGCGTTGCGTCGCAGCGTGCTTGCAGAAAAACTGAACTGACGCGAGTTCCACTGATAGCCAAGACCATGCTGGCGCCCATTGCCATCAGTTGTGCGGCTGCCCGCCAGCGATGCACTCAGTACGCCTCCGCGCCGGCCAAGCAGCGTCACCGCACCCAGCCCGGCTTGTTGGATGCTGCGGCTGCCTTCCGCATGCCATTGCATGGTCAAGCTGTCACTGAGTCCGTGACGAAGACTGGTGCTGGCGACGGTTTGATTGGCGTATGCGAATGAGCGGATACCGTAGTCCTGACGGATTTTCCCCAGCTCCAGTGACCAATCCGACAGTCCGGCTTGCAGCAGCTCGGGTGCGCCATACAGCGCGAAATCCAGTGTGCGGCTTTGTCCGTTGATGTCGGTTATGACCAGACTGGCGTGGCCGGTGCCGTTCAGCGAGGGGCTGCTGTCGAGTTGGAAGCGGCCCGGTGGCAGTTGTTGGCTGGATTGGCGGATGCCGTCGATGTACAGGTCCACCGTCGAAGGCAGGACGGCTTCGCCGACGAACGAGGCCGGTGGCGTGGTGATGCGATAGGGCTGCAGCGAGAAGTTGCGCGACAGGCGGATGCCGCCGATGCGCAGGGCGCGCGACCATTCGTGGGCCGCGGAGATGCTGTCGCCGATACGCAGGCTGAGCATGGTATCGGGGAAGTCCAGTTGCCAGCTGCTGTCCAGTCGGGTGCTGTTGGTGCGGCCCTGGCGCTGCCCGTCTTTGCTGCTGAAGACATGGGCAAGGGTGTTGCCCCATATGCCTGCGCCGATGCCAAACAGGCGCAGCTCGCTGAAGCTGCTGAGGCTGCCTGCATCGCCACCGTGCTGCGCATGGATGTCGTAGTTGAATACCGCGCCGGCGGCGCGCTGGGTTGGATCAGGTCGAGGGTGGTCATTGCGGCGAAGATCCAGATGAGTTGGCGATCGATCGAGCATGTCCACCGGTACCTGCAGATCGATGCGCTGGTGTGGGATGTCGTAATGGAAGCTGGTGCCGGGCAGCGATTGCAGTGGAACCAAGGCTTGCCCGCTGCTTGCGGCGGGGAGTTTGAGCCCCATGAGTTGCAACGTCGCCGGGCTGGCGGACAACGCATCGTTTCGAACAACGAAACGCGTCAAACCGCCGGTTTCGAGCTGGTTCACGCGGACCTGAAGGTGCAGCTCGTATTCGTCGCTGACGTCCATGTTTGCGGGTAGCGCAATGCCGGTTACTTCGGCGCGCGCTGCTGGCGAGCTGGCGGTGGCTATCGCGAGCCCCACGCTAACGGCCAGTAACGACCTGCGACAGAGCTTGGGGGGCGGGATCATCATTGAGTCTGGCGTGGAGGGTGCCGGTGGCCGGCAAGGCGGTGGGCACGGGGAGCGTCCAGCGCATCTGTCTGCCTGCCAGGACGTAGCCAAGCAGGCCCGGGGTGATGTCGATGGGTGGTCCGGCCGTCGGCGCCCAGCTCAGCTGGCTGATGCGGATGCGTTGCGAGCCATGGTTGCGCAGCGACAGCGTGGCGCAGCCTCCCTGCACTGACCAGTTGCCTTGCAACTGACTGGCATCGGTGGGTTCACGCCTGCCGCTGCGTTCAAGTAGCGGGGTAGCCCCCTCTGGCAGCACGAACACTGGAATGGAGTAGCGCAACAGGAAATGCAGGCTTGAACTCGCGCTGCTGGATGCGCCGGGCAGCTCATCAACAATGAGCCGGAACGCGTCTTCGTTGGCCTGGGTGGCGGGGCTGGCCTGCAGCAAGCGCACCAGCTGGCTTCGCCCGGCCTCGATGTCGACCAGCGGTGGGCTGGCGAGCAGCGTGTTGGAGGGTTGCAGGGATTCCCGCCCCTCGTCCTGCGTCCAATGCTGCACGCGGATCTGTGCCCGCAGCGGCTCGGTTCCCGAGTTGGTCAGCCAGAGCGTCTGCGAGGCCTGCGCATGGCCGAACTCCAACAGGATGGGCGCGACCTGCAGGCTGCCAGCGTGGCCGGAGTGCAATGGCAGCAGGATCAAGGCGAGAGTGGTGGTGGCGAGCCGGGCCAGGCTCGCCACCCGCAGCCGGGGCGGGTGGCGATGGTTCACGCGACTGGCCTGTTCAGTAGGTGACGGTGGCGGTGATGGTGTCCAGGTACACGCCTGCGGCCACGTCGGTGGCCGGCACGCGGCCATAGACCGGGATCGACTGTTGGGCGGCGGATCCGGTGCCGCCCACGGTGTTGGTGCCGATCACCCGGCCCCAGAACTGGGTGCGCGCCGCATCACGGTAAAGGCCATAAGGCACCACGCCGCCGTCAACACTGGTCATGCGACGGTTGTCGGCCGCTGCCGTGGGGCTGCTGGAGTTGAGGCCAGGGTCGAGCGCGATCTGGTAAGGCGTACCGCGGCTGCAGTTGAGCTGCAGCGCGCCCTGGTTGTCGATTGGTGTGGCGGTGGTGGAGCGGACATGGGTACCAAAATCGATGTCCGTGGCATTGACGGTATGCACGTCACAGGACTCGGAAATGGTGATCTTGACCTGGAACTGCGTGGTGTCTGTCGCTGCGTGGGCGGCGCCGGTTGTGGCAGCGATGGCGATACAGGCGAACAGGGGGACGTTGCGGAGCTTCATGGCGATCCTTGGAAAGAGACAGCGCGCCTGTCCTGCGTCGTCCAGCCCCTTTCATTGGTCTGGCACGCTGTGGCAGGTGCGGATCGAGTCTGTTCCCAGGGGGGATGGCGAGGGTATGAGATATGTCCCAAGCGCCGAATTTCTGTGATGCGCGTGCGCGATTTCAGCGCTGATTTGACAGGGTTTCAGCGCCGCTTCCGGGGTTCGATAGGACGATTCGCATGGGTATGGAGGGGCGACTTGGGTGCGGGCCGGGTCGGTCGCTGCTGGGCCGGTCGCGGCAGGCCAGAGCATGCGGCTCAGGGAGTCGCTCAGCGGCCGATTCCGCGTTCATTAATGTGAAATACTTAGCGAAATAGCCCAAATGGGGGATAATCGACACATGGCAATCCAACTGAAAACCCCCGAAGAAATCGAGAAGATGCGCATCGCCGGCCGTCTGGCGGCTGAGGTGCTCGACATCATCACCCCGCACGTCAAGCCCGGTGTCACCACCGAGGAGCTGGATCGCATCTGCAACGACCACATCGTCAATGTGCAGGGCACCATTCCGGCCAATGTGGGCTACCGCGGATTCCCCAAGACCGTGTGCACCTCGGTCAACAACGTCATCTGCCACGGCATTCCCAGCGAAGCCAAGGTGCTCAAGGATGGCGACATCGTCAACATCGACGTGACCGTCATCAAGGATGGCTGGCACGGTGATACCAGCCGCATGTACTACGTCGGCACGCCGTCGGTGATGGCCAAGCGCCTGGTGGAAACCACCAAGGAAGCCATGTGGCGCGGTATCCGTGCGGTCAAGCCGGGCGCGACGCTGGGCGATGTGGGCCATGCGATCCAGGAGTTCGCCGAAGGCGAGCGTTTCAGCGTGGTGCGTGAGTACTGCGGCCACGGCATCGGCAAGGTCTACCACGACGAGCCGCAGGTGCTGCATTACGGTCGTCCGGGCCAGGGCCTGGTGCTCAAGCAGGGCATGACCTTCACCATCGAGCCGATGATCAATGAAGGCACCCGTTACACCAAGGTGCTGCCGGATGGCTGGACCGTGGTGACCAAGGACCGCAAGCTCTCGGCACAGTGGGAACACACCATTGTGGTGACCGAGGACGGCGTTGAAGTGCTGACGCTGTCACCGGCCGAAACCGCGCAGGCATGACCTCACTGCCGGCGGGCCCGAGTCTGGACACGCCGGCAGATTCTGCCGGTGACGCGCAATGGGCTGCCGATGCACGGCAGTCACTTGCCCACACCGATGCCCGCTTGGGCAAGCGCTTCGAGCAGACCGAGAATGTCGAACGTCTGCCCGGCCTGCGCGCGCGTGCGGTCGATCAGCTGATCATCGAAGCCTGGCAGCGCTGCATACCCGCAGGTGCGGGGCTGGCCTTGTTCGCGGTCGGCGGCTATGGCCGTGGCGAGTTGTTCCCGCGCTCGGACATCGACCTGCTGGTACTGGCCGAGACCGAAGTGCAGCAGCGCCACGAAGCCGCTTTGGCGCGCCTGTTCGCCCTGCTATGGGATGCCGGTCTGCCGGCAAGCCATGCGGTGCGCTCGGCAACCCAGTGCGTGCAAGCCGCTGCCGACCAGACCGTACTGACTGCCTTGATCGAGGCACGCCCGCTGGTTGCCGACGCGACCGCCCAGCATGGTCTGGCGCGTGCGATCGCGCCGAGCCTGGTATGGCCGCCGCGCGAATACTTCCTGGCCAAGCGCGAGGAACTGCTGGCGCGCCACCAGCGCTTTGGCGACACCGCCGACAACCTGGAGCCGGATATCAAGGACGGCCCCGGTGGCCTGCGCGATCTCAATACGCTGGGCTGGATGGCGCTGCGCGCCTTCGGTGTCAGCAATATCGATGCGCTGGTCGGGCTGGGCCATCTGGGCCTGGATGAGGCCGCCGCGCTGAAGCGTGAGCGCCTGGTATTGGCGCGGTTGCGCTTTGGCCTGCACCTGGTTGCACAGCGTCCGGAAGAGCGGCTGCGTTTCGACTACCAGAAGACCTTGGCTGCGCGCATGGGTTTTGGCGACGACGCCGAAAGCCTGGGCGTGGAAAAAATGATGCAGGGCTTCTATCGCAGTGCGACGGTGATCCGCCGCATCAGCGACCGCCTGCTGCAACGCTTTGAAGAACAGTTTGATGGTGAGGCGACACCGCAGCCGGTAGGCGAGGGCTTTTCGCTGCGCCGCGGCTATCTGTCCGCCGATGATCCGTTCTGGCCGCATGGTGATATCCGCAGCATCTTCGCGCTGTTCGCCTGCTGGGCACGTACCTCCGATGTGCGCGGCCTGCACTCGATGACTGCGCGCGGTCTGGCCGAGATGCTGGACGAGATCCCTGACTACACCGCCGTGGATGAAGACGTCCGCGAGCAGTTCATGGCCTTGCTGCGTGGCCCGCGAGCGGTCGATACGCTGGCACGGATGGCGCGTCTTGGTGTGTTGGGCCAGTGGATTCCCGCATTTGCCGCAGTATCCGGGCGCATGCAGTTCGACCTGTTCCATGTCTACACGGTAGACCAGCACACCTTGATGGTGTTGCGGAACATGGCCTTGTTTGCCTCCGGCCGCGCCGATGAGCGCTTCTCCATTGCCCATGAAGTGTGGCCGCGCCTGCGCAAGCCGGAGCTGCTGTTGTTGGCTGGCCTGTTCCATGACATTGCCAAGGGCCGTGGTGGTGATCACTCCGAACTGGGTGCGGTGGATGCGCGCGAGTTCTGCAGTCTGCACGGGCTGAGCAGCTCCGACACCGAGCTGGTGGCGTGGCTGGTCGAGCAACACCTGCGCATGTCGGTGACCGCGCAGAAGCAGGACATCACCGATCCCGATGTGACCCATCGTTTTGCCGGCCTGGTCGGCGACCGTGATCGTCTCGATTACCTCTACCTGCTGACCTGTGCCGACATCGCCGGCACCAGCCCCAAGATGTGGAATGCATGGAAGGACCGGCTGCTGGCTGACCTGTATTTCGCTACCCGCCGCGCCTTGCGCGAGGGCTTGGAGCATCCGCTGCCGGAAGCCGAACGGGTGCAGGAAGCGCGCGACAACGTGCGCGAGCAGATGCGCCTGCTCGGCCATGACGATGCGGTGATCGACCGCCAGTTCGCGGCAATGCCCGACGAGAGCTTCGTGCGTTTTCGTCCCGAGCAGCTGGTATGGCAGGCAGCGTCGTTGGTGGAAGTCCACAAGGGCGGAACCTTGGTCAAGGTTCGACGAATCACGCCCGAGAGTGATGCGCTGGAAGTCTTCGTGCATTCACCGGACCGCGACGGCATGTTCGCCGCCATCGTGATGACCCTGGATCGCGCCGGCTACGGCATCCACCGTGCGCGCGTGCTGGATGGCCCGGACGACACCATCTTCGATACCTTCGAAGTGACGCCTGCTGGCAGCTTTGCCGATGGCGATGCCGCGCGCCTGGAAACCGTGCTGCGCAAGGCCTTGGCCGGCAATATCCTGATCCTGCGCCCATCGCGGCGGGTGATGCCGCGTCAGCTCAAACACTTCCGTTTCGCGCCGCGCATCGAGTTTCTCGATTCCAGTCATGAAAACAGGACTGTCTTGAACCTGGTAGCGCCGGACCGCCCCGGTCTGCTCGCCGATGTAGCGCATGTGCTGCGCGACCAGCGCCTGCGTGTGCAGGATGCACGCATCGCTACCTTTGGCGAACGCGCCGAGGATCAATTCCAACTTACCGATCGCCACGATCACCCCCTTACCGAAACCTCCATGCAGGCCTTGCGTGACGCATTGCTTGCCTGCCTGGATCCCGACAACAAGCCAGGAGACCCCCACTGATGGCAAGCAAGCCCGCAACCAAGAAGACCGTGACCAGGAAGACCGCCAAGAAGGCAGCGCCTGCAAAGGCTGCGCCGAAGAAAAAAGCTGCGGTAGCGACCAAGCCGGCCGCCAAGCCTGTTGCGAAGACGGTCAAGGCCGCGGTCAAGAAGGTTGCTGCTGCCAAGCCGAAGTCGACCAAGCCGGTGACGCAGTCGGTAGGCCCGCGCAGCCTGCGCAAGCCGCCGGCACCGGGCGTGGCCGAGTTGAAGTTCAGCATTGAAAGCGCATTCGAGCGCCGCACCATGCTGACCATGGACGAGATCGAAGGCTCGACCCGTGCGCTGGTAAACCGCGTCATCGACGGCCTGGAGTCCGGCGAGTTCCGCGTTGCAGAGCCCGATGGCAATGGCGGCTGGAAGGTCAACGAGTGGCTGAAAAAGGCCGTACTGCTGTACTTCCGTGTCAACGACATGGCGGTGATGGATGGCGCCCCTGCACCGTTCTGGGACAAGGTCGAGTCGCGCTTTGAGGGCTACGACGAACCTGCCTTCCGCGCAGCAGGTGTGCGCGTGGTGCCAGGTGCGATCGCCCGCCGCGGTACGCACTTCGGCAAGGACGTGGTGCTGATGCCGAGCTTCACCAATATCGGTGCACACGTGGGCGAAGGCACCATGGTTGATACCTGGGCCACGGTGGGTTCCTGCGCGCAGATCGGCAAGCACTGCCACCTGTCCGGCGGTGCCGGCATCGGTGGTGTGTTGGAGCCGCTGCAGGCCAGCCCGACCATCATCGAGGACCATTGCTTCATCGGTGCCCGTTCGGAAGTGGTGGAAGGCGTGGTCGTCGGCCACCACAGCGTGATCGGCATGGGCGTGTTCCTGAGCCAGAGCACCCGTATCTACAACCGCGCCACTGGCGAAGTGACGTATGGCTATGTGCCGCCGTACAGCGTGGTGGTCAGCGGCTCGTTGCCGTCCAAGGACGGCACCCATTCGCTGTACTGCGCGGTGATCGTCAAGCAGGTGGACGCCAAGACCCGCAGCAAGACCAGCGTCAATGATCTGCTGCGTGGGTTGGCGGACTAAGCCAGCCGGTAGCGAGGCTGTTCCCTTCTCCCGCTTGCGGGAGAAGGTGCCCGAAGGGCGGATGAGGGGAGTTTTTGCTTCGCTCTGGCTCTGCGGGTTGGAAGCTTTGATTGCTAGCTGGAAGCTTCCCCTCACCCCCAGCCCCTCTCCCGCAAGCGGGAGAGGGGAGCAGATCAACGCGAGCTTTAAACCATGACCACGATCTACGGACTTAAAAACTGCGACACCTGCAAGAAAGCCACCAAGTGGCTGGACCGCTTCAACGTCGCTTACACCTTCGTCGACTACCGCGACAACAAGCCCAGCCCGGAAACCCTGCTCGAATGGGCGGGCAAGGCCGGCGGCTTCGCGGCGATGATCAACAAATCCTCGACCACCTGGCGGCAGCTGCCGGACAACCGCAAGTCGCCCGAGTCCGATGCCGAGTGGAAGTTGCTGCTGCGCGAATACCCGCAGTTGATCAAGCGCCCGCTGGTGATCACCGACGACGGCAACCTGAGCCAGGGTTTCAGCGACAACGGCTTCAAGGCCCGCTTCAACATCGCCTGATCCACCACCACATGCAGGAGCGGCGCAAGCCGCGAAGCCACCGATCCATAAGGCCGCCATGAACGACGTACTAGCCCTGACCTGCGATCTGATCGCCCGCCCTTCGGTAACCCCGGAAGACGCCGGTTGCCAGCAGCTGATCGCAGGCCGCCTCAACGCCGCAGGCTTCAACTGCGAACACCTGCGCCTGGGCGAAGTCGACAACCTCTGGGCCACCCACGGCAGCGGCGCGCCGGTGTTGGTACTGCTCGGCCACACCGACGTGGTGCCGACTGGTCCGGTCGAGACCTGGAGCAGCGATCCGTTCAAGCCGGAGGTGCGTGATGGCGTGCTGTACGGGCGCGGCACTGCCGACATGAAGGGCAGTGTTGCCGCCTTCGTGGTGGCCGCCGAACAATTCGTCGCTGCCCATCCGAACCACCCCGGTACGCTGGCGGTGCTGCTGACCAGTGATGAAGAAGGCGACGCCATCGATGGCGTGCGCCACGTTGCCAAGCTGTTTGTGGAGCGCGGGCAGGGCATCGACTGGTGTATTACCGGTGAGCCTTCGTCCACGGCCAAGCTTGGCGACCTGCTGCGTGTCGGCCGCCGTGGCAGCCTCTCGGCCAAGCTGCGCATCAAGGGCGTGCAGGGCCATGTGGCCTATCCGGACAAGGCGAAGAACCCGATCCATCTGGCCGCACCTGCATTGGCTGAGCTGACTGCCCGTCATTGGGACGATGGCTACGAAAGCTTCCCGTCCACCAGCCTGCAGATATCCAACATCAACGCCGGCACCGGCGCCAACAATGTGATCCCGGGCGAGCTGCTGGTGATGTTCAACCTGCGTTACAACCCGCATTGGAATGCCGACAAGCTGGAGGCCGAGATCGGTGCGCTGTTGGATCGTCACGGCCTGGACTACGACCTGCATTGGCATCGCAGCGGCGAGCCGTTCTATACGCCGGAAGGCCGCCTGCGCAGCGTCGCCCGCGCAGTGCTGGCTGAATTCGCCGGTGCCGCGCCCGAAGAAAGCACCGGCGGTGGTACCTCCGATGCCCGCTTCATCGCCCCGTTGGGCGCACAATGCATCGAGGTGGGGCCGGTCAATGCCAGCATCCACCAGGTCGATGAGAACGTGCGCGTGGCCGACCTGGAAGCGCTGCCTGACCTGTACCGGAAACTGATCGAAAAACTGCTGGACTGAGCTGTTACGGTGCACGTGCACAATCTTGCCGGGGGGGCGAGATGGACAGTGTTCAAATGTGGTTCCGTAAAGGGCTGATGGTCTTCTTGCTGGCGTGCCTGCTGCCATTGGCGCACGCCACCACCACAATGCATGGCTTGCCGCTGCTGCGTCAGTTCGGGGCCAGCCAGTTGCCCGCCGCGCCAACCTATCCTGGCGTGGTCGTTGATCGCACTGGCAACCTGTACGCAGCCAGCGGCGAAGGCGTGATGATCTTCCGCAGTGGCGTATGGGAGCTGCTGGAGGCGTCTGGCGAAGCGCCGGTGTACTCGATCATGTTGGCGCGCGATGGCAGCATCCATGTTGCTGGCGCGGGTGTGTTCGGGCGCTTGCTGCGGCAGGCGGATGGCACCCACAAATTCGTTGACCTGCTGCCGCGCTTGGCCAATGCGGGCCTGGTGCAAGGGCCGGTCGAGGTCTTCTCGCTGGGGGAAACCTCGCGTGGTGTGCACGCGGTTAGCGCTGGCTCCTTGTTTGTACTCGAGAAGGACGGCAGCACCACGCGTATGCAGCTGCCCGCTGGCGCACGTACGCGCCCGCTGGTAGCCGGCGATGAGGTCTTCTTCCGGGTTCCGGGGCAAGGGCTCTACCGTGTCGACAAGGCGGCGATGGTGCTGGTCGAAGGCATGGAGTCGCTCGCCAAGCTGCGTATTCCCGCGGCCTGGCCGTACCGTGGCGGCTTGTTGTTTGCCGCGGCCGATGGCTTCCATTTCAGTGATGGCATGCACGTACGCAAGCTCGACACGGAGGCTGATGCGGCCTTCCGTCTGCACGAGCCTTACACCGGCATCGCACTTGCCGATGGCGGCTTCGCGATTGGTAGTTTCGACGGCACGATCATGCGTTTCTCGCCCGGCCTGCGCCTGCTCGACAGCTTTGCGGCGTGTGCGGGTGAGATGCACGACCTGGTGGAGGACCGCGAGGGTGCGGTGTGGATCTCGGGCGAGAACGGCATCGCGCGTCTGCGCTGGTCGCTGCCCTGGACGCGCTATGGGCGTCTGCATGGCCTGAACGGACGCATCTTCGACAGCACCTGGTATGACGGCCGCCTGTGGGTGGCAAGCATGGGAGTGTGGAGTGCGCAGGCCTCGGCAGCGGCGACGCCGGAGTTCTCGCAACAGCAATGGCCGCATCGGGATCTTGAGACGTTTGCGCTGGAGGGTACGTCTGCGGGTCTGCTGATCGGTGATCGTTACGGTCTGTCGGTGCTGGACCCGGGGCAGTCTCAGCCGCGTCGGCTGCTGGCAGCGACCTTGGGTGACAGCGTCAGCAGGTTGTTGGCTTCGGCGTTCGACCCAGGGCTGATGTTTGCCATGGCCAGCAACCGGATCATTGTGCTTGGCCAACGCAGCGGACGCTGGCAGGTGGTCGCGCAATGGCAAACCGACGGCAAGCCCGTCCATGGCGTGTACGAGACCGCAGCGGGCGAGGTATGGGCCGGCGACGCCGTTGGCGGCGCGCATCGCTGGCGCTTTGATCCGGACAGTGGGCAGTTGCTCAGCGATCAGCGCTATGGCGCGGCGCAAGGGCTGCCCGACGTGGCAAGACACGGAGTGCGACTGCTCCGCATTGGCGGCGTTCTTTACGGCATCACAGGACAGCAGGTGCACCGTTTGCAGGGCGACCGGTTTGTTGCGGCCGAGTTGCCTGTGCTCACCGGATTGCAAACACCCATGGAGCTGGAAGGCGAGGATAACGCCAAGGGCAGTTTTGCCTGGACGGCGCGACAGCTGTGGTGGCGCAAGCCCGGTGCGACCACGTTCCAACTGCAGCAGGTCAGCGATAGCCGCGTGCCAGGCTTCATGACGGTGGGGCTGCACGGTGATGGGCAACTGCGCGTGGTTACCCGTGACAGCGTGTTGCAGTTGGATCCCGCTGCGGTCGAATCCATCGCGACACCGCCGCAGGCGCGGTTGGATCGCATCGAGCTGCAAGGTCCGAATCATCCGCCCGTACTTTTGCCTCTGTTGCCAAAAACAACGCCGCACTTGCCAGCCGGGGCGGGCTTGGCCCTGCGCTTCGGCGTGCAGAGCATGGAGCCGGAAGTCGAGTTCCGTTATCGGATGCCGGGCTATCACGACGAATGGTCGCCATGGACGGCTGGGCGCGAGCTGACCTACCAGCGCTTGCCTGCGGGCACTTACGACTTCCAGCTGCAGGCGCGCGTGCTGGGCGCCGCGCCTACCGAGGTGATGAGCTACCCGCTGCAGGTTGCACCGTTCTGGTACCAGCGGCCCTGGGTTCGGGTGGGCTTTGGCGTGGCGGGTCTATTGTTCGTGGTCGCGGTGGTGCGGCTACGCACCCGCGCCATCAATGCACAAAACCGCCTGCTTGAGCAGAAGATCAACGAGCGCACTGCCGAGCTGCAGAGCGCCAACTCACGGCTTTCGGCGCTGGCCGTCACCGACGGACTCACCGGCATCGCCAACCGCCACGCGATGGAGAAAGCCTTGCCGCGTGCCTGGCAGCGTTGCGCGGTACGACAGGAGCCGCTGGCGGTGATGATGATCGACGTGGATCACTTCAAACAGTTCAACGACACCCACGGCCACCACATCGGCGACCTGCAGCTGCGCCGTGTAGCGCAGACGTTGGCCGCGCAGGTAACGGGTGCCGAAGAGCTGGTCGCGCGCTACGGCGGCGAGGAATTCGTGCTGATCCTGCCGGCTTGCGATGAGCAGATGGCGATGGCGCGAGGCGAGCGGCTTCGCAGTGCAGTGGAGCAGGTCACCGGTGCTGCTGGTCAGCGGGTGACGATCAGTGTCGGGGTGGCGGTCTGCATTCCAGTGGCTCAGGAAGATCCGATGGCGTTGGTAAGCTGCGCCGATCTGGCGCTGTACCGCGGCAAACGCGAGGGGCGCAACCGGGTGGAGGTCGGCTGTCTCCAGTGAGCAGGAACTGAAGTGCGCAATAACGTCAGTGCGCAGAATCGCCCGCGCTCAGGCGGATGTTCTTCGCTGGAGTGACTATCATCCAGGGCAAGAGCAAGCGTCTTGAGTTGAGTGCTGGCCTTGTTCAATCAGAACGCCTTCGACGCGCGGGACATCAACTGGGCGAGACCTGCCTGTCGATGACGCCGGCCAGCGCGCCGCCGTCGGCGACAAACTCTGCCCCTGTTGAAAAGCTCGACGCGTCGCTGGCCAGGAAGAGCACCATGTTGGCGATTTCGTTGGGTTTTCCTGCGCGGTTGAGAGCGACATGGCCCTGATCCTGCGCCAATCTGGAGGCTGACAATGGCGTTTCTATCAAGCCCGGATGTACTGAATTGACCCGCACGCCGTAACGCCCAAGTTCCAGTGCGACCGACCGGGTAAGGCCGCGTACGCCGAATTTGGACGCGCTATAGGGGGCGAGGTCTTCAAAACCAAGGAATCCGGCAGTAGAGGATACGTTGATGATCGATCCAGCACCGGATGCGATAAGCGCCTTCGCAGCGGCTCGCATTCCCAGGAAGACGCCATTGAGGTTGATATCGATCACCAGGTTCCAGTCTTCGACACTGAGATCCAGGATCGAACCGGATTTGACGATGCCAGCGTTGTTCACGAGGATGTCCAGCCTGCCGAACGTTTGCTGCGCCAGCGCTATCGCCGCAGCCCAGTCATTGGGGCTGGTGACATCGAGGTGAACGTAGTGGGCACGTTCGCCCAGTGCCAGTGCCAACTTGCTGCCGTCGTCATCGAGAATATCGCCGAAGACGACGGATGCACCTTCCTCGATCAGGCGATGCACAACCGCGGCCCCGATACCTCGTGCGGCGCCACTTACAAGCGCAACTTTTCCATCTACAGCTCCCATTTGACTCCTCCACCTTGTCGGTTTCATCGAGACGGATTGATTGGCCGTTCACCGAAAATTTCATCAGGTCAGGTTGGAGTCAAGTGCAAAAACAGACATCAAATGATCGAAGCGCAATAGTGCGCGACAGCCCTGAAGTCCGGGTACAGACGGTCGCATGTTCAGCCGTACAGGCTCGAGCCGACACTCGAATGCAGCTGGTCGCCTGGCTTTCCAAGCTCCGATTTCATTGCTTCCAACTCCCCAAGGTGTCGACTCAGACATGCGCGAGGAGGCTGGGTACGATAGGCGGCAAAGACGGTAGCAGTGGGCAGGCAGAGGTGTGCTGGGGCGCTTGCCAGACGCATGGCCAGTAATCCATGCCAGCCTACTGCCTTATGCGACGATCAGTCCGAAAGCAGCCAACGCCGCCGCAGCCTGCCGCTGCGAGATCACCGCCTTCTTGAAGTGCTTGCTGTCCATCACGTTGAGTCCGCTGATATCGGTCTCGCGCAGGTCGGCACCTTCGAAGCGGGTCAGGCGGGTCTGTGTGTTGCGCAGGCTGCCGCCAGTGAATACGGCATCGCGGAAGTCGCAGCCTGAGAGGTCGGCATCGGAGAAGTCCATGCCTTCCAGCTGCGCCTTGCGGAACGACATGCCGCGCAGGTCGGCGCTGACCAGCAGGCAATCACGGAACTCCAGTGCCCAGCCGCTTACTTCCTGCAGGTGGGCGCCGGTCAGTTTGCAGTCCTTGAACTGCACCGACGACAGCGTGGCGCGTCGCCAGAAGCTGTTGTTGAGGTCGCAGTGATCGAAGCGCGAATCACTGAGCTGCGCTGAACTGAAATCGCAGTGGCTGCCACGGCATTTCTGCCACTGGCTTTCCTCCAATGATGCGGCCAGCCAGTTGGCCCTTGTCAGCGAGCACTGCTTGAACTGGTAGCCGTCCATGTCCAGGCGCGAGAAATCGCCTTCGTCCAGCATGCAGGATTCAAACACCGCCGTCTGAGGATGCTCGCGGATGATCTGCTGCATGCGCGCGCGGTCGATGGTTTCTTCGCGGAAAACGGCGGTGTTCGTCATGTCCAACCCTGCAGATGCCAGCGCTTTATTCTGCGCGACATCGGCCTGCTGATGCAGTCTTGTCGCGCTGGCTTATGTGTGTACAGACCCCGGGTCTATTCGAAGATGAAGAATGGCGGTGCGATGGCTTTGCGCCAATAGGATTCCTCGGCCATGTAGAACTCCTGCGCATGGGCCTGCGCAAACCATGCCGCCGCTGCAGCTTCATCCTTCTGCAGGCCCTTGCCGCCGCGGCCCAATGCCAAACCTGCGAAGTACTGGCCGTAGACATTGCCTTGTTCGCCTGCGCGCTGGTACCAGCGCAGTGCTTCGCTCTTGTCCTCGGGCACGCCAATGCCTGCTTCGTGCAAGGTGCCCAGGTCGACCTGGGCCTCGGCGTCGCCGCGCGCGGCGCGCCGCTGGATGCGGGCGATGGTCGCATTGGTGGAGAGCTGGTCGGGGGCAAGGCGCGCAGCTTCAGTTGAGGCGAGAGTTGCGTTGCGCAATGCGTCCAGCTTGTACAGTTCACGCATATACACCGCCGAACGCAGCCGCCAGCGCAGTGCGCCCGCCATGTCGCTTTGGCGTTCGTACCAGCGTGCCAGATCGGACATGGCATACGGCGAGCCATGGTAAGCGGCGCTCTGGTACCAGCGGAATGCCTTGCGTGGCGAAGGCTTGAAGCGGACATCTCCCGGCTTCTGCGGGTCATCGCTGCTGTCCAGGCGACCGCGCTCAAGGATCCTGCCCAGTTGCTCTTCGGCACCTGTGCTGCGGTGGGTGCGCGGCGTTGTCGCCGCTGCGCGCGCGTACCAGTCCAATGCGCGCGGGTCGTTCCAGGCCTGATACATCTTCGCCACCCGCAGGGCGGAGTCGAACTGACCATCGGCGGCTGCGGACAGGGCATCGCGCTCGGTGTCACTCGGCGGACGGGTGGCCGGCGTTGTTGCGCAACCGAGCAAGGTGAACAGGGGCAGGGCGTACAGCAGCAGGCGGGGCGTGGGACGGGGCATCCAGCGGGTCCGGGGAGCGGGGCGGGCGATTATCGCGGAGTGCGCCGGCCCGGCCGCTGAATCGGTTGCCAAAGCAACAGTTGCGCGGGCGCCGAAAGCGGGATACGGTCAGCGCCATGTCCTCGTTCCTGGCCACCGCCGTCAACAATAACAACCGCAATAATCTGCGCGCGAATAATCGTGCGCGGCCACTGCGGGACTGCGACCAGAGCTAGAACAGGCAACACGCTCAGGACACCAGAAAACCCGCATCGGTCGATGCGGGTTTTTTTGTGGCCGGGGCGGGAACACCGAGCGGCTGCAGGTCTTGAGGCCGTTGCTTCCAATGTTTGTCCCCACACAACCCAGGAGCTTTCCCATGTGTTCCATCTTCGGCATTTTTGGCCTGCAACCCGGTGACGACCTGCAGGCGCTGCGTCGGCAGGCGCTTGAACAATCCCAGCGCCAGCGGCATCGCGGCCCGGACTGGAGCGGTGTTTATGTAGACGACGGCGCCATCCTGGTGCACGAGCGCCTGGCCATCGTTGACCCGGCCGGTGGCTCGCAGCCGCTGCTGTCGGACGACGGCCAGCTGGCGCTGGCAGTGAACGGTGAGATCTACAACCACCAGGAGCTGAAGAAGGAACTGACCCAGCCCTACGCCTTCCAGACTGGCTCGGACTGCGAAGTGATCAACGCGCTGTACCGTGAAGACGAACCGGCGTCCTACTTGAACAGGCTCAACGGCATCTTCGCCTTCGCGCTGTGGGACCGTGCCAAGCAGCGCGTGATCATCGCCCGCGACCCGATCGGCGTGGTGCCCCTGTACTGGGGCCACGACAAGCAGGGCCGGCTGTGCGTGGCCTCGGAAATGAAGTCGCTGTCCGATACCTGCGCCGATGTCGCGCAGTTCCCGCCCGGCCACTGGTATGACAGCAGCACCGATACGCTGAGCAAGTACTACGAGCGTCCGTGGCGCGACTACGCCGCAGTCGAGGGCGTGGATGTATCGTTGGCCGAACTGCGCGAGGCCTTCGAACGCGCTGTGCACCGCCAGCTGATGACCGACGTGCCGTACGGTGTGCTGCTGTCCGGTGGCCTGGATTCGTCGCTGGTCGCCGCGGTCGCGGCGCGCTATGCACGCAACCGCATCGAGGACGGTGGTCAGAGTGAAGCCTGGTGGCCGCGTCTGCACAGCTTCGCCATCGGCTTGAAGGGTTCGCCCGACCTGGCGGCGGCCAAGGTGGCGGCGGAAATGCTGGGCACGGTGCATCACGGCTTCGAGTACACCTTCGAAGAAGGTCTGGATGCAGTGCCGGAGGTGATCCGTCACGTCGAAACCTATGACGTCACCACCATCCGCGCATCCACGCCGATGTTCCTGCTGGCACGACGAATCAAGGCAATGGGCGTGAAGATGGTGCTGTCCGGCGAAGGCAGCGACGAGATCTTTGGCGGCTACCTGTACTTCCACAAGGCGCCGAACGCGCGGGAGTTCCACGAAGAGCTGGTGCGCAAGCTCGATGCGCTGAACAACTACGACTGCCTGCGCGCGAACAAGTCGATGATGGCCTGGGGCGTGGAGCCGCGAGTGCCGTTCCTGGACCGCGAGTTCCTGGATGTGGCGATGAAGATGGACGCGCGCCACAAGATGGTCGACAAGGCCAGCGGTCGCATCGAGAAGGCAGTGCTGCGCGAGGCCTTCGAAGGCTATCTGCCCAAGGAAATCCTGTGGCGGCAGAAGGAACAGTTCAGCGACGGCGTCGGCTATGGCTGGATCGACGGTCTTAAGGCGCATGCCGAAGCCCAGGTCAGCGACCGCGTGCTGGCGGCGGCCGACAAGCGCTTCCCGCACAACCCGCCGCAGACCAAGGAGGCCTATTACTACCGCCATGTGTTCGAGCAGTTCTTCCCCAGCCATGCTGCATCGGAAACCGTGCCGGGCGGCAAGTCGATTGCCTGCTCGTCACCAGCGGCGATTGCCTGGGACGCCAGCTTCGCCAGCATGGCCGATCCGTCCGGCCGCGCCGTGGCCGGTGTGCACGAGCAGGCCCTGGCGGGCTGAAAGCCCGCGGCCTGAATGTGCTCGAAAGCCCCTCTCCCCTCGCGGCAGAGGGGTTGGGGAGAGGTCAACATGCGGCACAATCTGGCGCGTACGACCACGAAGCAACAGCTCTGTCTGGCTAACCAATCAAAAGGACTTTCGATGCGCGCTTGTGCGTTAGTGATGCTTGGCCTGTTCTGCAGTTCGTTCGCCCACGCCAACGAGGTGCCGCTGGAGCGGCATCAACTGGGCAGCTGGGAAACCGATATCGGCTACACCGGCGTGGTACGTGATGGCGATACGCTGCACATCTCCGGCGTCCCGTGCCGAGGTGCGGACATGCACGTCGCGGTGCGCGACTGCTACGGCAAGCTGACCAAGATCCTGCAGCAGTTCGATGCCGACAGCAGCCAGGTGGTGAAGGAAACCGTGTTCACCACCGACATGGATGGCTTGATCAAGGCCATTCCCGACCGCAAGACCTTCTTCGCCGACGGCAAGTATCCGGCCGCGAGCTGGGTGCAGATCAGCCGTCTGTTCGACGCCGAAGCCAAGCTCGAAGTGGAGTGGACGGTGCGCCTGAAGTAAGCGCGTATCCGCCATTTGTAGGAGCGGCGTAAGCCGCGAAGCAGGGAGACCATCAGGTCGCAGACGCGTCGATGGTTCCGGTAAATCCTGCCTCGCGGCTTACACCGCTCCCACAATCAGATTGCAGCCATGTGCTGGTTACTCAGCGCGGGCTCAAGCTCAAGCTATGCGCTGCCTTACCCGGCAGGAACGGAGTCGG